>JAYTLO010000436.1:0-6759 GCA_043729385.1 Akkermansiaceae bacterium | reverse complement strand
GTGGTCGATGTTGACGAAGCGGGCGGACATTTCCTCCATCCGTGGCCCGAGGCGGATTTATTCAGGGAGGCTGGTTTCTAAGTCCGACAGGCTGCTAGGGTTTTATAAAAGCGAAGTTTCGCGGGTGACTGGATTTCTCTCAAGGCAGAGTTTGAACGGACCGGACGATAATGGCACTTAGCGTTGGAGCAACCCGAGAATAGGCGGCAGCGATTCTTTCCATGCGTGGGCGACGGCGCAGCGGATGATGGCGTCCTCGTCATCGCGGCGCGGGAAACTTTTTGCCTCGCGAAGCTTCTTGGCGGCGCGGGTGATCGCCGCGAGTTCGGGAGCCATGGAAAGCACCCCCAGCACCGAGGCCAAGGCGGTGGCGGCGAGCACCAGCGCGATGCAGCCGACGATCGGGATTTTAGCCACGATCAAGGCCATGACGGCCACCATCCCGCTCAACGGCGGTAAGGCCATGCCAAAGCGGCGCGAGCTTTCTCGCGCGGACGCGGCTTTCGGGTCGCGCTCTCGCCATTCGGCCAGGGCTTTGAGCCGGAGCTGCCTGCCAAACTCCGCTGCCGATTCCTCGGCCCGATGAATCACGGCCTCGTCATCTGGCAGCGGCATCCATTTCCCGAGATCGCAGCGACACGGGCGCGCCCCATCTCCCGCAAGCACCCGCATCCCGAAATACCACCGCGCAATCAGCGCGGCGACGATGGGAAGGATCGATAAAATTAACAGAAGACGCCACATGCCCGGAGAAGCTGGACTCTCAACTGCCGATGAAAAAGCAAAACCCGCAACTCGATGGCGGCTGCCGCGTCTCGCCGCGTTGCCGTTATTTTCGCGGACTCCCCGCCGCCACCCACGCCTTGGGATCATCTGGCCACGGATGCCGCGGGTATCTGCCGGCGACTTCCTTCTTCATTTGCGCGTAGCCGCTCGCCCAGAAGCCTTTGAGATCCTTGGTCATTTGCCACGGCTTCTGACCGGGTGTTAGAATGTGAACCAGCAATGGCACGCGCCAGCCCACTGTCGATCACCGTTCTCACGCCGTCGATGGTTAGAGAGGTCTCCGCCACGTTTGTCGCCACGATGATTTTCGGCCGTGGCCCCGGAGAAATCGCCGCCTCCTGCGCTGCGGGTGGCAGGGCCGAGTAAAGCGGGAAAACATCCCAACCCTTCGCCAGTCCGCTGTTCTCTAGCAGCTCCACCGTCCGCCGGATCTCATGCGTGCCGGGCAGAAACATCAGGATATTTCCCGCGTCCGGCATCGCCATCGCCTCGCGGCAAATGGTCGCCATCCGCTCCCAAACCGGTGTCGGACCGCGAAATTCATTTCGCCCGGGTGCCACCTTCTCCGCCCGATAGAGCACCTCCACCGGGAACAATCGCCCGCCCGTCTCCAGCGAAACAGCCGGTGCCAGATAGTCCGCCAGCCCCGCTGTTTCTAACGTCGCCGACATCACCACCACCCGCAGATCTGGCCGCGGGCTTTCCTGCAAATCGAGACACCGCGCCAGCGCGATATCCACCGCCAGTCGCCGCTCGTGGAACTCGTCGAACACCACCGCGCCCACGCCTGTTAGCGTTGGGTCGTCTTGGATCCAGCGTTGGAAAACTCCGTCCGTTAGATAGATGATCCGCGTGTTTGCCCGGTATTTTGTATCGAACCGCACCGCGTAGCCCACCTCGTTTCCGAGCGTCGCCTTGCGCAGCCGCGCCACCCAGCCAGCGAGCAGCCGCGCCGCCATCCGCCGTGGCTCGATGACCAGAATTTTCCCAGAAATCCCCGCATCCACTAGCATCCCCGGCACCGCCGTGGATTTCCCCGAACCCGTCGGCGCCTTCAGCAGCACCCGCGCCCGCTCCCCCCGCACCGCATCCCGCAGCGCCCCTTCGATTTCAAATACCGGCAACGTCACGCGCAAGGATTTGCCGCAAATCCTAAGCAGTGGCGATCTTTGAATCGCCTCTGTTCTTAAATGGCGGCGGGCAGGATGGCCGCAAGAAGCTCAGAAAACTCACGTAGAAATTTTCCTGCATGAAATCTATCACCATCCTCCTCGCCCTCTCCTCCTTCGCCACTGCCGCACCCGTCGCGCTCTTCAACGGCAAAGATCTAACCGGATGGACGACCGATGTGCCAAAAGCGGATAAGGAGTCCGGCATCGCTCCCAGCTTCATCGTGCGTGACGGGATGTTAGTGAGCATGGGCAAACCCGAAGGCCACTTGGTGACCACCGCGTCATTCGCTGACTACAAACTCGTGGTCGAATACCGTTTCCCCAAGGCAGGCGGCAATTGCGGGGTGTTGGTCCACGCATCCAAGCCGCGCGCACTTAGTGGGATGTTTCCTCAATCCATCGAGGTGCAGATGTTCCATGAGAACGCCGGCGATTTCTGGTGCATCCAAGAGAACCTCGTCGTCCCTCACATGGAGTCGCGCCGCCCGCATAAAGAAGGCCAGAAATTCGGTGGGGGGCCGAACGATGCCCGCAACATCAAGAATCTAACCGACGACTCGGAAAAGCCGCTCGGCGAGTGGAACAGCATGACCATCGAGTGCAAGGGCGCGGAAATCATCGTCCACGTCAACGGTCAGTTAGTGAACCACGGCACGGGTTGCACCGCCAAGAGCGGCAAGATCGCGCTGCAGGCGGAAGGCACTGAAGTGGAATTCCGCAAAGTGGAGCTGAGCCAACTTAGTAAGTGAGATGAAGGCTCTGCTACGGAGGCACCACACTCCTGTGGTGCACGCGAATGTGCGGCCATTGAGAAGCGCGAAGTTCTCCCCAATGACACTCCATTCGCTCCACGACGAGAGTGTCGAGGCTCCCCTCCGAGCGCGACGCCGAGCATCTTTAGTCCTAAATCGTTTCCCGATTCAAATCTTGCCGATTGTCTGATTTTACCTAGTTTCTCCACTATGCAATCGGCCACTGAAAATAAACTTGCTGCCATCGAGGAGAAGATCGCCGCAGTGGAGGAGCTTGGGAAAAAAATGGATAAAATGGAGAAGGATTTGGCCGGATTGATCTTGCGGGTGGATGCGCCGAAAAACTGGCGCAGCGCCATAGGCATGTTGCGCGATACAAAGGTATCCCGTGAGGCCGACGAATTGGGACGGGAATTCCGCAGGAAACAAACCAAGCCTTGATCGGGTGATTGTTCTGGATACCGATCATCTGACGGAACTTGGCTACAACACCCCGCCAGGAAGGCGCTTGGCTGAACGCATCGAGAAAGCGTCCACAGGAGATGCCATCACGATCATCTCCGTGCAGGAACAATTGAAGGGTTTGTTGGCTAGGATCGCCAAGGCCAGATCCGTCGAGGATCAAGAACACGCCTATGCCGCGCTGGGCGATCGCCTGAATGTGCTCGCCAGTTTCGTCCATTTACCATGGGATCGCGAGGCGGCAGCTCTCTTCAGCAAGCTTCGTCAAACTGGCATTCGAATCGGCACCATGGACTTGAAAATTGCCTGTATCGTCATGGCACACGACGCGGTGCTTCTGACTCGCAACACGGTGGATTTCGAAAAAGTCCCGGGACTGAAGTTCGAGAATTGGTTGGCATGAGCAATTGAGGAAGCGGGATTATGCGATCCACGCGAAGTGGCCCACATTTCAATGCCGATCCGAACTCTCCTCGGTGACGATCAGCGCGGGTTGGGCGGGCGCGGAATTTCCCAATCCTGGGATCACACGGCGGACGAGCTTGGCGAGTCCGGATTCTGAGGCATCCACTTCTGCTTCGCCTTGGCGGAGGGCTTTTTCCCATGCGGAGGCGAATCCGGGCGCTTGTTCGCGCATGGTGCGGATGGCGATTTCCTGGATCTGTAAAAGTCGTTGCTCGGAGCGACCGGGCTTCTGTTGGAGGGCGGCGTTGTTGACTCGCAGCGTTTCGTTTTGTTTGCGGAGTGACTCGAGTTCGGCTTGTAGCGACTCGTTGCCGCTGGCGTTGATTTTAAGCTGAGTGTTGAGGTGGCTTTGGAGATTTTTCATTTCGCCATCCACGCGCTTGAGTTCGCGGGCGACGTTGCGGCGGGCGGTGAAGCCGGATTTCCAAATGAAGGCGGTGATCAGCAGGCCGAGCAGAAGGCCCCAGGTGAACGGGTGTTGGATGACTTGGTTGAAGGGGTCCATGGGGTGGTAAATGTTAGGAATGAATCAGGGATTAGGGACGGGCGCGGCTGCGGGCTTCGCACCGGGAGCGGGTGGCTCTGCGGCACTGAGCACGGCTTGAATGTCGGCGGTTAGATCGGTGGCGTTTTTATTGAAGATGACAAATGGCAATCCGGTGTTGGTGTTTCCCGAGCTGTCGAAAACTGAATCGAACCCGCGTCGTGTGGAAATTTCTCGTGCCACTTCCAAGATCCGGCTGTGGGTCGCGCGCATTCCGGTGACGAGTTTGCGGTTGATCGCTTTTTCCTGCTCCGCCTTGAAGCTCTCGAAATCCTGCTGGAGCGTCTGAGCCTCTTGGCGCTTGATTTCATAGGTCCGGGAAAGCCCGCGACGTGTCACTTCGTCGAGCGGGTTCACCTTGTCGGCGAGCTGGGCTTGCAGTGCTTGGAGCTCGCCGATGGCCTTGCGGAGTTGCTCAGCGCGCTGGTCTTTCATGATCTCGTCGCGCTCTTTCTTGAGCTGCTGCTGGAAGACCGCGGTCGATGGCAGTGCGTTGTAAATGTCCCTGAACCGAACCAAGGCAAATCGCGGGGCTGCACTCGCCGTGAGGGCGGAGGCCAGCAGGGTCAGCGCGATGGTTTGGAGGGAGTTCATGCTCGTTGGCAGCATGAAAGAGCACGACCGGAGGGTCGTCAAGGTTCGCCAATGTCTTCGTTCCAAAGTTCCGGCTTGTCCGCGATGAAGCGCGTCATCAGCTCGATGCACTGTGGGTCATTGAGCACTTCTAACACGACGCCGCGCGCGCTGAGGTGCGCTTCATCTCCCAGAAATGTTTGGTTTTCACCGATGACCACCTTGGGAATGCCGTAGAGCAAGATCGCCCCGCTGCACATCGGGCAGGGCGAGAGGGTGGTGTAAATGACGCACTCGCGGTAAACTGCCGCGCTCTGCCGACCGGCGTTTTCCAAGGCGTCCATTTCCCCGTGCAGGGTGGTGCTACCCTTTTGGACGCGCCGGTTGTGACCGCGACCGATGATTTTTCCGGCGTGAACGAGCACGCTGCCGATGGGGATGCCGCCTTCAGCGAGTCCTTGCTGGGCCTCATCAAGTGCTGCTTGCATGAATAAATCCATGCGCTTGAATATGCAGACGGCAGGCCGATGCGCAGAATATTCGTGCGGATCGGCACGGAAATTGCCTTAAGTTTTTGCCCTACCACATTCAAGATCATGCCCAAAGTTCGCCTCGCTGGCACCGTTCGCGGTGAAAAAGACCCCAACCGTGAAGTCCGTGCCCGTCTCCTTTACAGCCTCTTCAGCAAGGGCTGGGACATCTACAACTCTAACGGCGACCAGCGGATTTCCCTGTCGAACATCGAGCGCAAGATCATCGAGTCCGACGCCTTCGTCTTCATGCCCGGCGCCACGTTGGAGGATTTGTTTAAGGCTGTTTCCGTCTTCGTCGGCTATCAGACGCTCGATGTGAATCTCTCCGGCAAGCCCACGGTGCTGCTCAATTCCGACGGCTCGTGGAACCGACTTTTCGCCCTGCTCACCCACCTGAATGGCCTCGGCACGGTGAAGCAAGACCACCGGGACTACCTCCTGCTTGCCGAGTCGCCCGAGGAGGTTCTGGAAATTTTAGAAACCACCCGCCGCGACGGAATCCCGAGCGTGGGTCGGCAAAAAATAGGCACCAGCACCGTGGGTTCCTTCGACACGCCGCTGCCCGCCACTCACGAGGGCAGCGTGTGCGTCTTTTGCTCAGCCTCCATCGAGGATCCCGCCTATCTGAGCGACGGCTATGAGTTTGGCAAACAGCTCGCAGAGAACAATCTCGGCTGCGTCTCTGGGGCCGGCAGCTCCGGCATCATGGGCGAAGTCGTCCGCGGCTCGGTGGATGCCGGCGGCTGGACCGGTGGCTCGAATGTCCCGCACATTATCGAACTCGAAGGCCTCCCCGTCGGCCTTTCGAGCTTCTGGCTCAAGCCGGACATCTACACCCGCATGGAAATTATGATCCAGCACTCGGACGCCTTCGTCATTTTTCCCGGCGGCTCGGGGACGGTGCAGGAAATGCTCGCGCTGATGATTTTCAAACACCAAGGCCACCCGTCGATGACCGGCAAGCCAGTGATCATCTTCAACCGCAAAGACGTGACCGGTCGCCACTTCTGGACACCGCTCATCAAAATGCTCGGCACTTGGTGCTATGACGGCGAGTTCATCGTGGTCGATGAGCTGGACCAACTCATCCCGACCGTGCAGAAACTCGTCGTCCCGCCGAAGACTGCCGTGGCGTAGATTTCCGCCCCGCTTGTGCGGCTTGCCAGTCGGGGAAATGATTCGTTAGGCTATCGCATCGTGAACGTTGGAATCCTCGTCAACCCCCACAAGCCTGGCTCGCTTCCCACCCTTCACGCCCTCCGTGCCGCGCTGAAATCCCATGGCTGCACCGCCGTGCTCGATGAGGACACTGCTCTCCACGCCGGTGAAAGCGGCGGCATCCCGGCTGCCGATTTTTCCCAACATGTGGACATCGCCGCCGTGCTCGGCGGCGATGGCACAATGCTGCACGCACTCTCCAAGCTTGGGAATTTCGAGAAACCAGTCGCCGGCATCAACATCGGCACCCTCGG
>JAYTLO010000435.1:0-1052 GCA_043729385.1 Akkermansiaceae bacterium | reverse complement strand
ACTGGTCGTTAGAAACCGCTTTTCCGCGTTGTTCGAAGCGATCACCCACGGCCCGGAAGACACCTATCTGGGCCTCGCCGCGGCACCTTCCATCGAGTATTGGTTTCCCTCGCAAAAGACCTCGGCGTTTTTCTCGATCGGCGGCGGCTTCGGCTGGACCAACAGCTCGGGTGGCGAACAAGGAATGGGCCAGGACTTCACCTTCAACTGGTTCAGCCAGCTCGGCCTGCGCCAAAAGATCACCAAGGACATTTCCATCCTCGGCGGCCTCTACTTCATCCACCACTCGAACCTCGGCCTCACCGATCCGAATCCGGGGATCGACGCGCTGGGGTTCACGCTGGGCTGCAGTTGGAAGTTCTAACGGGGAGCAGTGCGATCCTCGCAACTGTGGTTGCTGCGTCTCGCAGCAATGCTCCGGTCTTCTCAAGCTGCTGCGAGACGCAGCAGCCACGAGGCTCAATCCCCGCTCTTCAGCACCTTGATAAAGGCGTCCTGCGGGATGTTCACCTTGCCGAACATCTTCATCTTTTTCTTACCTTCCTTCTGCTTCTCCAGCAGCTTGCGCTTCCGGGTGATGTCGCCGCCGTAGCACTTGGCGGTGACGTTCTTGCGCATGGCGGAGATGGATTCACGGGCGACGATCTTGCCGCCGACGGCGGCTTGGATGGCGACGACGAAGAGGTGCGACGGGATCACTTCCTTGAGCTTGCCGGCTAACAAGCGACCATAGGATTCCGCCTTGTCGCGATGGACGATGGTGGAGAACGCTTCGACGGGATCGCCGGCGATGAGCATGTCCATTTTCACCATCTTCGCGGCGCGGTAGCCGGAGTGTTCATAGTCCATCGAGCCGTAGCCGCGGGTCATGGATTTGAGCTTGTCGTTGAAATCGACGAGGATCTCGGAGAGCGGCAGGACGCAGGAAAGCATGACGCGGGTGTCATCGATGGTCTCGGTATTGGTGACGTCGCCGCGCTTTTCTAACACGAGCTGCATCATGTCGCCGATGTATTCTCCGGGGACCATGATATAGACATTCACGACGGGCT
>JAYTLO010000434.1:0-29263 GCA_043729385.1 Akkermansiaceae bacterium | reverse complement strand
GGAAGGCAAGAAGCGCAAAAGCCTGCCCAAACGCGAAATGCGCGCCAACAAAGACAGCGCCTACCTCGAACAACTGCTCTCCCTAGTGTAGGGACCCTGCCCTCCTTAGGTGAAAAAGAGACTTGCCGGGTTCCGACTCCTCCCCTATTAACTCGCGCCAGACGCACCCGGAAGGATGGTTCAGAGATTTCTCCCCACCCCTTACGACCGTGATGATCCCGGCACCCGCCGCTCAATGATTTCCCTGGAACGACCCACGATGACTCTCACAACCGATCGCTTTGATCGGTTAGACCCCGCTGTCTCTGATCTATGATCCGGCGCTTGGTCCATCGTTCCGCATCCCTCTTCGCACCGGAATTGTGCGGCGGCTTTGGCCGTCCGTGCGGCGGCGCGTCGCATCCACTCACTGGAGGACAAAACCATCGCTAAGCCACAAAGAGATCCAAATAGGGGTCGTTACCGCGACATGACGCGGATCAACGACCGAATCCGTGCCCCGAAAGTCCGTGTCGTCATGGCAAATGGCGATCAGCTCGGCGTCATGAGCAGCCGCGAGGCGCTCGCGAAAGCCCAGTCGCTCGGACTCGACCTCGTCGAGATCGCCGGCCAAGTGGACCCACCGGTCTGCAAGATCGTCGATTACGGGAAATACAAGTATGAGCAGGCCAAGCTGAAGAAGCAGAAGTCGAAGAGCGCCACCCGGATGAAGGAAGTGAAATTCCGCGTCGGCACGGGCCAACACGACTACAACATCAAGCTAGGCCGCGCCGAGGGATTTCTCGAAGGGAACCACAAGTGCCGCTTCGTGCTGCAGTTCCGCGGTCGTGAAAACGCCCACAAGGATCTCGGCTTCGTGGTGCTCAACCGCATCATCGAAGACCTCAAAACGATGGCGCAAGTGGACCAAGCACCTCGCCTCAACGGGCGGGCGGTCGCCATGATCCTCTCGCCACTTCCCGCCCATCAACGCAAGCGCAAGTTCCACTTGTTCCACGGCGAGCTGATGGAAGAAGACGACTTCGAGGAAGATGAAGTCATCGACGAAGACATCCCGGACGAAGTGCCGGATGAGGTTCCTGCTGAAGCTTCGGAAGAGAAAGAAGAAGCGCCACAGTCTTGAGTTTCTATCGGGTCGTGGCGGCGGTTTTCAACCGCCATGGCCCCACGAAATGATCGGCTTGGCGGTTGGAAACCGCCGCCACGATTTATGCTCTACCTCTTCGACATCGACGGCACGCTGGTGGATACCGGCGGTGCGGGAATGACCGCCTTGAACGAGGCGACGCGTGAAGTCTTCGGCCATGACGGTCCCCTGCTAGATCTAGCAGGCAGCACCGATCTCGGGATCGTGGCTAACATTCACGCCCATTTCGAAATCGAACCGACTCGCGAGCGGATCGACGCTTACTTCGAGATCTATCTTGGCCGGCTGGACTGGAATCTAACGCACGGCGGATTTCCCGGTCGGGTGTTCGCCGGAGTGCACGAGCTGCTAGCCGAATTGGCGGGCCGCCCGGATGCCAGCATCGGCCTGCTCACCGGCAACACCGCTGGCGGCGCGGCCAGCAAGATGCGCCACTTCGGGCTGGCCGGACATTTTCCATTCGGTGCCTACGGCTCCGACCACGCGGACCGCAACCGGCTCGGCCCGATCGCCCTTGAACGCGCCGCTCTCCACGCCGGAAAATTTTTCACCGCTGCGGAAACCTGGGTCATCGGCGACACGCCGAAGGATATCGCCTGCGCCCATGCCATCGGCGCCCGCTGCCTGGCGGTGGCGACCGGGCAATTTTCCGCAGCAGCGCTCGAAGCGCACGGCGCGGATCGAGTGGTGGAGACGCTGGAAGAAGCGTTGGCTTGGATTTGAGAACGGTGGCCGTGCCGTCCATTTGGGTTGACCGAAGAGCAATCCTCCTTGGTGCGCCTTGACGGTGATCCCGACAGGCGGATAGGTTGCGGACCATGACATCCGGCTCGGAAAATTCCAATCGCGACCATTGGCAGGCTCAGGCGCGGCGGGTGGCCCACACGGTGAATTTCGCCTGGTGGCTGGAAACGCTCTCGGCTCCGCTGCTGGTGGGCGCGATCCTCAGCGCGGCGGGGTTGTTAGTCGTTAGACGCGAGTTTTCGCAGACCGAGCCGTGGGTGCTGGTGGCAGCCAGCGGCGGGATGGTGTTGGTGTTAGGCGTGGCCTGTTGGGCGTGGGCGGCACGGAAATTCGAGAAGCCGCAGCAGTCGCTGGTGCGGATCGAGGCAGCGATGCGGCTGCGGAATTCCCTCTCCGCCGCAAGCGCGGGCGTCTCGCCGTGGCCGGCTCCGGTTGAACAAATCGACGCCGGACTTGCCTGGCAGTGGCCGCGCTTGCTCGTCCCACCGTTGGGAGCGCTGGCGCTGTTAGCCGCGGGGCTATTCATTCCCATCGCCGCACGGAGTCTCCATCCGGCAGGCGCGCCAGAGCAGCCACAGGCGTGGAAGCAGCTGGACACCGAGCTGGACAAGCTCACCAAGGAAGAGGTCGTCGATGAAAAATACCTGGAGGAGACGCGCAAGAAACTGGACGAACTAAAGTCCCAGGAAGAGGAGCAGTGGTTCAGCCACTCGTCGCTGGAAGCCACCGATTCCTTGAAGAAGGCTCACCGCGCCGAGACCGAGCGCGTCGAGCGGGAGTTAGGCCGCGCGGACAAGGCGCTGGAAGCGCTTGAGAAGAACGCGGGTGCCAAGAATCAGGCGGAGAAGAACCGACTGATGGAAGAATTCGACCAGGCACTCCAAGGGCTACAAAACGGCGCGATGAAGCCGAACCAGAAGCTGCTAGAGCAGATGAAACAACTTGATTTAAAGGACATGGCGAATCTAACGCCCGAGCAGATCGACCAGCTGCGCGAAAATTTGAAGAAGAATGCGGATGCCATGAAGAGCGGCAAGGGCGAGGGCCAAGGTGAGGACTGGTCCGACGAATTGCTGGCCGGCGATGGCGAGGGCGAAGGTGACAAACCCGGTGACGGACCGGGTCAAGGCGGAGTTGATCGTGGTCCGGGTCACGATCCCAGCGTGCTTGGCGCGGAGAAGGATCGCATGGAAACGGGCAAACTCACCGGACTCGAATCCAAGGATCTTTCGCGGGCGACTCCCGGCGATTTGCTCGAACTGCAAGACGGCGAGCACGACGTGGATCGTTCCCCACCCGCCGCCGCTGCGGGTGGTAACACCGACGCCACCGGCAAAGGCGGCGACCGCGTCTGGCGGGATGCCCTCGACCCCGCCGAGCAGCGGACTTTAAAGCGGTTTTTTGAGTGAGCCTGCGCGGAGTAGGGAATCGTTTTCCTTCTTCCGTCCCGGCGGGACATTAGGAGATTGGCGTGAGCCACCAACTAATTTCAGGCTCCCCCTCTTAGTCACCATTCGCTCCTTATTGGATCTCGGCCGCACCGAAATACGGCACAAGCGCTTCTGGAATCCGGATCGAGCCGTCGGGTTGCTGGTATTGTTCTAGCAGCGCGACGTATAGCCGAGGTAGGGCGGTGCCAGAGCCGTTCAGAGTGTAGGGAATCCGGTTTTTGCCCTCGGCATCTTTGAAGCGGAGTTTCATGCGGCGGGCCTGATAGTCGCCGAAACACGAGCAGCTTGAGACTTCGAGATATTTACCATGGCCGGGTGCCCAGACTTCGATGTCATAGGTTTTCGCGGAGGAAAAACCTATATCTCCGGTGCACAGCTCGATGGTGCGGTAGTGCAAGCCGAGCTTTTGCAAGACGGACTCGGCGTGGGCAGTTAGATCTTCGAGCACTGCGAAGCCGTGGTCTGGGTGGACGATCTGGACGAGCTCAACTTTGTCGAACTGGTGCATGCGGATGATGCCCTTGTTATCCCGCCCAGCGGAGCCGGCCTCGCGGCGGAAACACGGGGTGTACGCGACCATTTTTATAGGTAAATCCGCCTCGGCTAGGATCGTGTCGCGATAAAGGTTAGTGACGGGCACCTCGGCGGTGGGGGCGAGAAACAGGCTGTTGATGCCGGCTTCATCGGCGTCGGTGCCATACATGTCGTCTTCGAACTTCGGGAGCTGGCCGGTGCCCTCCATGCACTCGCGTTTGACGAGGTGCGGGACGTTGACTTCCTCGTAACCGTTGGCGGTCTGGGTATCCAACAGGAAATTGATAAGCGCGCGTTCGAGCTTCGCGCCTTTTCCCCGATAGACGACGAAACCGGAGCCGGCGGTGCGGATGCCGTCGTCCCAGTTGATCAGGCCGTGCTTGAGGGCGAGCTCGACGTGGTCCTTGGGATCGGTTAGCTCGGGCTTGGTTCCCCACTCGCGGACGACCGGGTTGGCCGTCTCATCACTGCCGACGGGGCAGGCTTCGTGCGTTAGATTCGGGATGTTAAGTAGGAGCTGAGTTTGCTCGGCAGAGGCGTCCTCGGCTTCGACGTCGAAGATGGTGATTTGCTCGTTGATGTGGCGGACCTCGGCCTCAATGGCGGAGGTGTCCTCGCCCTTGGCCTTGAGCATGCCGATTTGCTTGGAAATGGTTTTGCGGGAATTCTGGAGCTGTTGCTTGTCGGTCTCGGCCCTGCGGCGCGCTTCGTCGCAGGCGAGCACGTCATCGACGAGTTTCCAGTGGTCACCACCGCGGGTTTTGAGGCGATCTTGAACGGCGGCGGGGTTGTCGCGGATGACGCGGATATCGAGCATGGCGGCGCGACTCTCACGGGCGATGGGGTAAGGAATCAACGTGAATTTTCAAAAACCCAGAGTGACGAATTGGGATACCAGACGCTTCTTACAACTCGGCAATCGCGACTGCCGACCAGAGGCCAAACGATTCCTTAGTTATTCCAAACTGTGGGATGATTGATTTTGAATCATCGGTGGAGAAATTTTCCCGCAGATTCAGGGACGGTCGCAGATTTCTAGAGGTAAGTCATGTTTAAGAAAACCACCCTCGAATGGACGAGAATGAACGCGAATCTTGGGAAACAAGGCGGAGTATTTTGAGCCACCCGGCGAAACCAAACTGAGTCGGCCCGAAAATCTGACCTCATTCGCGGTCATTCGCGGTTAAAAATCCAGAATGAGGCCGGCGCGGACAGGAGCGGCTTTTACCTTTGCCTTGTGACGGGAATGCCATACGAAGAGCGCCCCGCCGCATGAGATTGTTCCGCATCCTCACTTTTAAAGAACTCAAAGGGTATTTCCTGACGCCATTCGGCTGGGTGGTGCTGGCATTTGTGACGATCATGCAGGGGATCTCGCTATCGACGGCGATGAAGGGCTTCCGCGACACGCCAGTGCGGGATAACTTGGTTTACGTGACGTTCCACACGCCGATTTTCTGGTTCTACTTCCTGTTCATTTTCCCGCTGATCACGATGCGTCTGTTCTCCGAGGAGGAGCGGTCTGGGACTTTGGAAACGCTGCTGACCGCGCCAGTTAGAACGTGGCAGGTGGTGTTTTCGAAATACGCGGCGGCGATGATCTTCTACACGGTGCTGTGGATTCCGGGGTTCATTCAGTTCAAAATGTTTGAGTGGGCGACGGATCTGCCGCCTGCCTTCACGCCCGGTGCGCTGGGCGGTGCCTTCACGGCGGTGATGCTGATGGGCGCGGCGTTCACGGCCATCGGCTGCTTGGCGTCGGCTCTAACATCGAGCCAAATCATCGCTGGAGTCCTAACGATCGGGCTGCTGGTGATTCAGTATTTCCTCGGCTTCGTGACAATCATCTGGGGCGAGTCGTTCGCGGGCGCGGGGTTCTTCCACTACATTTCCTCGCAGCAGCATCTGCATTATTTCGGCAGTGGAATGTTCGACACGCGGCCGATGGTTTACTTCCTGAGTCTCGCGCTGTTCGTCCTGTTCCTGACCTATCAAGTGGTGGATTACCGCCGCTGGCGCCGCTGATTTCCGACCATGTCCGAAGCCATTTCCGCACCCGTTGCCGCACCCAAGGGCAAGCCCGCCCGCCCGCTGAACCGCTGGGGACTGGGCACGTTGTCCGCGTTCCAAATCGTTTTCATGGCGATCATCCTGGTCGCCACGAATTATCTAGCAGCCCATCATTTCACCCGCTTCGACTTGAGCCGAGACGGAGCTTACACGCTCTCTAACTCCACCACCCGGTATCTCAAGTCCAAGGCCGTGCGCGAGCGGGAGAAGCCGATCAAATGGATCATGGCGTTCCGCAGGAGCTCGCCATTTTACGAACGGGTGCGGGTGCTGGCTGAGGACTACGCCCGTCTATCCGGCGGGAAGATTAAGTTAGAAATCGTTGATCCGCTGCGCAGTGCCGACCGCACGCAGGAGGTGGTCGCGGCTTACGGGCTGCCGCTGACGAAGGACCTGATCATCATGGATGCGAGGACCGACGACGGTCCCGTTTCCACTGAGGAAAAGGCCCGAGGCGCTGCGCTGGATCCCACTGTGGACGAAAAGCCAGTGCGCATCCTCAACCCTAACATCAAGGTGATCGTCGCCGATGACATGGCCATTTACACCACCACTTCCGACAACCAAAAGCGGAAGATCACCGGCTTCCAAGGCGAGGACGTTCTCACCGCGAGGCTGGTCGAGTCGATCGAAGGCCGCACCCGCAAGATGGTGTTCCTGGCGGACAAGAGCCGGCTGGATGGCGAGGGCGAAAAATCCCCGATGAAGTCACTGCAGGACACCCTGCTGTTTCAAAACGTTGAGCTGAAGGGCATCAATCTATCAGGCTTGGAGGAAATCCCTGCGGACACCGAGGGCGTGGTGATGGCTGCGCCGAAATATGACCTCACTGAGACCGAGACCGACGTGTTAGAGAAGTATTGGAACCGTCCGCGGGCGGCCATGCTTTTCCTGCTTAAGCCGGGTGACACGCCGCCGAAGTTGCGGACATTTCTGCGAGGCTACGGGATCACCCCGCGGCGCGACCGGGTGATTGCGAAGGTGGGCGATCGCATCGACACCACGGCTCGAGGCACATTCACTTATCAGGTGGATTTCACCAAAGATTTGGCTGGGCAAGCGACCGTGTTTGAAGGCGCGACCTCGTCGTTAGAAGTCCGCGAGGGTGCGGAGGATTTGATGAACCGCCAGATCAATCCCGTCGGCCTGATCCAAGCGGCGGACGGCTTCTGGGGTGAGACGAAATTCGACCAAAAGGGCATCGCCTTCGACGAAAAGGAAGACACCAAGCCACCGCTTCACCTCGCGGCCTGCGCCACTCGCGGCGCGGCCAATGACGACCGATTCGCCGCCGACACCTCGCGGATGGTGGTCATCGCTAACACCGATTTCCTCGACCCCAACCAACAGCGTGCCGAGAACATCGACTTCCTCGCCTCATCCGTAAACTGGCTGGTCAACCGCCAGTCGCTGGCCGGCATCGGCCCGCGCTCGCTGCGCACCTACAAGCTGCCGATTCTCGATGCCCAGGTGTCGTTCATCAACCGCGTGAATCTGTTTTTCCTGCCTGCGTTCCTGATCGTCATCGGTGCCTTCATTTGGTCCTCGCGCCGCGCCTAACTGCCGCCATGCGTTCCTTCGGTTTCACCCTGATCCTCGCGCTATTAGCCGTGCTCGTTTGCGGTCTAGCAGGCTGGCAGTGGGTGCAGGGAAATTTCGATTCCGTGTTTGGCGCACCGCCCACCCCAGTCGGCGAGCGGATCTATTCTGAGTTCAGCCCGGCGGAGGTGAAACACATCGAAATTTCACAAAACGGAGTGAACACCGCCTTCGAACTCGGGGCGAACGGCTGGTATGCCACGCTGCCTTGGAATGACCGGATGGACCCGCGCGCCGCCGTGGCCATCATCAATTTCACGCTCGGCCTGCGCGTCGAGGATTTCGCGAGGTTAACCAAGATCGACAGCCAGAAATCCGGGCTGAAAGAGGGTGCCATTAACATCCGGTTAGATGACTCTAACCACCAGGCTCTGGCCAAGTATAAGCTCGGTCGCCTCACTCCGTGGCTGGCCACCGTCGAGAATCTCGACACACCCGTGCCGACGGTTTTTGTCCAGCCGCGTGACACGGATCATAAGCACTACGTTTACTCCTGCACCGGCGATATCGGCCCGCTTTTTAAGGACGGTTTGAAATCGCTCCGCGACCATCATCCGTTTTATTTCAACCCCACGGCGTTGCAAAAAATCCGCATCCGTGGTGAGCAAACTGAACTCACTCTCGCCCGCGATTCCCGCCAAAGCCCGTGGCGGGTGATCAAGCCGCTGGATCTCGCCACTGATCCTAAGGCTGTGAAAGCGCTGCTAGAAGGACTCTATGAATTGCAGGCTGTGAAAATCGCGGACCGCGCATCAGTCACTCTGCCGGCCAGTGGCACACCCGCCATGTCCGGGCAAATCGCGCTCGTCGCCTTCGACTCAGACGCGGAAACCGTGCTCGACATTTACCCGCCGGAAACGCCGGAGTCGCGCGACGTGCGGGCCACCGTGAGCGACCGCCCGGAGACGATTTTCGACCTCCCGCTCAAGCCCGAACCTAACCGCATTTCACTCGCAGATCTGCCGCTCGCCATCAACGACCTGCGCGACGCCACGCTGACAAACTTGAACGTGAAATCACTGCGCGGCGTCTTAATTCAGCCCGCTACCGGCACGGATATCCTGATCACGCGCACGCCGCCGCGACCGTGGATGGCGACCATTAATGGCCAGTCGCAGGAGGCCAACGAAGAGCGCCTTTTCACCCTGCTCAAGACCGTCACGGAAGGTCGCGCAAGTGGCTTCGAGGCAGATGCTGCCACCGACTTCACGCCGTGGGGGCTGCAACGCCCGTTCTTGAAATTGCGCTTCCTCGGGCAGGACAATCAAGGCCTCGAACTGGCCTTCGGCATCGACGGCAAGGGCGACTATTTCGTCAATCGACTCGGCACTCCGACGGTGATGCGAGTCGATCCAGCACTGATCGCGACGATCCCAATTAGACCTTACGAATGGCGGCATTCGCGGCTGTGGTCGGTGGATCGCAGCAACCTGATGCGGATCGAGCGAAAGACCGGCAACGAGCCGCCCCTTGCACTCAGTTACGATTTCGACAAGCCCGACTCCTGGAGCGTCAGCCTCTCCGACAAGGATCTAACATCGTTCCTCAATCCCACGCGTGCAGACTTCATGTTAGGCGTGCTTGAAGGTCTCAAAGTCACCCGCTGGCTCGCGCCGGACGATGCGTCCGCCACCACCGCGCTGCTCAGTCCCGCGCTCGTTTTCAAGGTCATTGAAAAGGGCAGGAACGAGGTCGGCGACTTCGCCGGACTGATCACCCGCGAGGTGATCCTGGCCCCAGCGACGACCAAGGCGAATCCCCTCTTCTACTACGGCCGTCTTGGCTCGGACAGCCATCCCTTCCTGCTAGACAGGGACACCTATCTGAAACTCGCGACGGATTTGTTGGAGAAAGAGTGAGGCAAACATAAGGGGAAGGGAGGTCTCCTCCCTTCGCATCCAGCACTCCGGATAAGACCTTGCGTCCACCGTCGCCACTGGTGATTCTTCCGCCATGAGCCAAGACGTGGTTTCCCTCCTCCAACAACTCATTCGCATTCCTTCGGTCAACCCCGACAACGCGCCGGGCACCGAACAGATCGGTGAGGAAACGCTCGCCATTTTTCTATCAGGCTGGCTCGAATCAATCGGCGCGGAGATCACGCTCGAAGAAATTAAACCCGGTCGGCCAAATCTAATCGCCCGCTTCGCACCGCTCGATGGCAGGCCGCGGATCTTGCTAGGACCGCACCTCGACACCGTCGGCGTCGGCGGCATGATCATCGAACCCTTCAGCGGCGATATCCGCGACGGCAAGGTCTGGGGACGCGGCGCGTCCGACACCAAAGGACCGATGGCCGCGATGTTGTGGGCGCTTCATGAGCACCAGGAAGTTCTAGCAGATCTGCCGGTGGCAGTGGATTTCGTGGCCTTCATGGGTGAGGAATCCGGCCAGTGGGGATCCAAGGATTTCGTGAAAAACCATGGTGCGCCGTACACCTTCGCACTGGTCGGCGAGCCGACGTCGATGCAGGTCGTCCACGTCACCAAAGGCTCGCTGTGGGCCACCCTTCGGGCCACCGGCAAAGCGGCGCACAGCTCACAGCCGGAGCGCGGAGAGAACGCCATTCTCAAGCTCACTCGTGCGCTCGATCAACTCGACCACCACCTCGGCCACCAGCTCGGCACCTTCATCCACCCGGTGTTAGGCCGCTCGACCATGAACGTCGGCATGATCCGCGGCGGTGCCCGGCCTAACATCGTGCCCGATCTCGCCGAGGCGGAAATCGACATCCGCATCACCCCCGCCCTCGCCGCAGCGGGCGGGGCGCTCAAGGTGCTAACAGAGACCATCGAGTTTCACCAACTGCCGATCCAAATCGTAAAGCCGCACGAAAACCCACCGATGGAAACCGCCGCAGACCACCCAATGATCCAAGCCCTGCTGGCCACCGATGCTCTAACCAGTCTCGCAGGCGCCCCCTGGTTCTCCGATGCCGCACACCTTTCTAACGGCGGAATCCCCAGCATCTGCATCGGCCCCGGCTCGATCGACCAAGCCCACACCGTGGATGAATTCATCGAAATCTCCGCGCTGGAGCACGGCGCTAGATTCTTCTCGGCGTTCATCGGTGGGTTGAAACGGGTCTAAGTTTACTGAAGCTGAATGAACTTGAAGCGCAGCTTTGAATCTGGCGAATCTACCGAAGTGGCCGCGACTATCCCTTCCGATCAGCGAATGTGCGGTGCGCTGAAGCGGCGTCTAACCAGCCTATTTCTCGGTGCATGGCTACTTCTGCTATTTGTGGACGCCTTGCCACGCACGTCCCTCTTCCACCAACGACTTAAAAATTGGGTGGACCCGTTCCTCGACGTCACCGGACTTTGGCAGGGAACCTGGCAGCTATTCGCCCCAGAAGCGGACAAAATCGACATCAGGGTGACTGCGGAAATCCGCTATGCAGACGGAAGCACGCGGTCGTGGAAATCCCCGGATTGGCGGGATCTGTCTCGCTGGCAACGGTTCGTCAATTTTAGGGAAATGGAATATTATGACGCCGTCCGCCGCAACCAGAACTCGCCCGCATGGGCCAGCTTGGCGGACTACCTCGCCCGGACCGTGCCGGCGGAAGGTGGCTCCTCGATCAAACCAACGAAGGTGACTCTCGCCCGCCATTGGTCGCTCGTCCCCCCTCTGAAAGATGGATTGCGCAGACCCTATCGGGAAAGGCGCACGTTCGTGGGGCCTTACGTCCTGCTAGAGAAAAATTACTAACCGATGAGTGTCGCTCCATTCAGTTTGAGAAAAATCGGCGCACTGTGGGAGCGTCTCTTTTTTCAACCCGCAGATTTGTCGATGTGCGGACTGATTCGCATCGGTTACGCGGTGCTTCTGCTGATTAACGTCTTGGTGTGGGCACCCGATCTCGAACGGTGGTTCGGAGAGCAAGGCGCATTGCCCTTTGCCGTTTCGCGAGCGGTGGTCGATCCAGATACCACCACTCTTTTCGCGTGGCTTCCGAAAACGAACGTCGTGATGTGGACGTGTTACTCCTTGCTGCTCGCGCAAATCGCCGCGCTGTTGGTCGGTTGGTTCGCACGGTTCCAAGCACTTTGTATCTTCCTCTGGCTGACTTCGTTCCAGCATCGCAACATGCTCAT
Source organism: Akkermansiaceae bacterium (assembly GCA_043729385.1). Lineage (GTDB taxonomy): Bacteria > Verrucomicrobiota > Verrucomicrobiia > Verrucomicrobiales > Akkermansiaceae > Luteolibacter. Next base: position 17,618 of record JAYTLO010000434.1, on the reverse strand, counting down.
CTGGGACGCGGAAGACTGGCTGTTCCGGCTGCTCGCGTTCTATCTAATTTTCCTGCCGATAGGAGAAACCTATTCCCTATGCCAGCGGAGTCGGAACCATCTAGCAACTCCTGCAACCGTGCCACGACCCGTCTGGCCGCTGCGACTTGTGCAGATCCAGATCACCCTCATCTATATCTCTAACGTGTGGGAAAAACTCAACGGCTCGGAATGGCTCGACGGAATTGCGATCTACTATGTCTCTCGTTTGGACGACTCGTTCGGGCGCTTCCCAGTCCCCGGATTTCTGTTTCAGTCACTGGCGGCGATCCAATTCATGACATGGTCGGTCCTTGTCATCGAGTGCCTCATTCCCATCGGACTTTGGTTTAAGGAAACCCGAAAGGCCGCGCTTTTTCTAGCAGTGGGATTTCACTTGGCCACGGATTACACCATGAATCTGTTCCTGTTTCACCCGATCATGTTGGTGGGCCTGTTGGCCTTCGTCGATCCCGCCGGCCCACGATGGGTGTTGAAACGGTGGCGACCGCGACCTGCCGGATCTTCTTCATCGCCAGACGCCAGCCCGTGAAAAACCGCAGATTGCGCGGGCAAGAATGCCGTTTACGATCCGTCATGCTTTTTGCCTGCACCGACGGTCACTGCAAGACTCCGCGCTGGATGCGCAATGTCCTGCTGGGGGCCGGAATCTATCACTTGCTGTATGCCGCGTGGTCCATTCTCTGGCCGCACCTTTGGTTCGACTGGATCGGATTTGATCGACTCAACCATCCGCTGATGTGGCAGGGCGTCGGCCTCCTCGTCGGGGTGTTAGGGATTTGCTTTCTCGTCGCCGCGACAAATCCTATCCGTCATTGGGCGATCGTGGTTGTGGGTTTCTTGAAATTTACCCTCGCGATCATCGGCTATGGCATCGCGCTGGTGCAGCACGAGATCCCACTGCGGTCGAGCTGGATGATGGTTGCGGACCTCGTCTGGTGGGTTCCATTTGCGGCCATCTTGTGGGCGAGCCTGCGTGCCCATGCCGGAGTCCCGCCGACTCGTGCCGTGCCGCTGGACATCAAGGAGGCGGCTAACACTTACTCACTCTCTAACGGCAAGACACTTGCCGAAGCCTCTGAAACGAAGCTGTTAGCCCTCGTCTTCCTGCGTCACTTCGGCTGCACCTTCACCCGCCAGATCTTGCGCGGGCTTGAGGGAATCCAGCGGGAAGCAACCGCCCACGGGGCGGAATTGGTGCTCGTCCACATGCTGCAGAACGGCAAGGAAACCGAATTTCTCGGCGAGCGCAGCGACGTCGTCCGCATCGCAGATCCTCGCTGCGAACTCTATCGGGCATTCGGCTTGGGAAAAGGCGGCTTCCTCGAGTTGTTCGGACCCCACGTCTGGTGGCGCGGCGCGGTGGCGATTTTCCACGGCTGCGGCATGGGACACCTCGCAGGCGACGGCCTCCAAATGCCCGGCGCATTTCTATTCCGCGATGGGAAGATCATAGCCTCGCAGCGTGCCCGATCCGCCGCTGACTTGCCGGATCTACCGGATCTTTTCCAAGCGTTGCCCTCGCCCGCCAGTCGTGGCACGGTATCCGCATGACCTCGCTCGATGGCAAAACTCTGCTGGTCACCGGTGCGTCCAGCGGCATCGGCCAAGCGCTCTGCGAAATGTTAGTGGAGCGCGGCGCAAACGTGCTCGGCGTGACCCGTAGGCCGTCCGCACTGCCTGAAAACGTCTCGCCGATCCTTGCCGATCTTACCCAGCGGGAGCAAATTTCCTCGGTCTTCCAAGGCTTGGGGAGAATCGACGGACTGGTGAATTGCGCGGGCGTGGCCTACCTCTCGCGGATCATGGATGGCAACGCCGCTGACTGGGAGGAAATGTGGCGGGTCAATGTGATGGCTCTATCACTTTGCTGTCAGCTCTCGCTCAAGCACTTCCCCACCAGCGGTGGGCGCATCGTCAATGTCTCCTCCATGAGCGGCCATCGTGTGCCGCCGACCGGTGGCTTCTACGCGCCCACGAAGTTTGCCGTCCGGGCCATCACCGAAGCGTTGCGGGCCGAGCTCAAAGCAGTTAGATCGCCGATCCAGGTGGCCTGCGTTTCCCCCGGGTTCGTCGATACACCGCTGCTAGAACAGTATTTCCGAGGGCGCGAGGACTCGTTGCAACAAACGCGCGCTGCCATGAAAATGCTCGATGCCAGCGACGTAGCGTGGGCCATTCTAACCATCCTCGAAGCGCCACCTCACGTCGAGGTGGGCGACATCCTGATGCGCAGTGCGGAGCAACAAATGTGATATGGGCTGGGTGCGCCACATCGTCCGAGTTCTCACGGTCATCACCGCTTGCGTGCTCGTCTCCTGCATCGAAGTGCGCGAGGAAATCTGGCTCAACTCTAACGGCAGCGGGCGGGGGGATGTCCGCTATTCCCTGCCTGCCGCCGCGGCTAGATTCCAAGGCGGAGAAGCGGGTGTCCGGCGGTTGATCGGCGGGTTCTTGAAGAAGACTCCGGCGATTACGACCTCCAGCTACGAAGTGGTGACGGATCAGGATCGGTTAAAAATCCATATCCAAGCCACCTTCGATTCTGCCCTGGATCTCAAGGTGATTTCCAAGGGATCTGCGATGGAGAAACTCCCCTCCTCCGCCACTTCATTGGCAGGTGAAATGGCTGTGGACATCCACGGTCGGACCGTCGATTTCACCCGGACCATCGCCCCGGGCAAGGCTCTGCCGGGTGCTATTTTCCTACCGGCGTCTCAATTCCAAGGCCGCAATCTCACCTACATCATCCATTTGCCGAATGCGGCCAGTGAGTCTAACGCCACCCGAGTGGAAAACGCTGGCCGCACGCTGGTGTGGGAGTATCCGTTAGCTGGGGCGATTCAAAACCCGGTCAGTCTCCGATTTAAGGCGAAGATCCCGATTCCACTCTGGCTCGTCGTCTCAGGTGTGGCGTTGGTTTTCCTGCTCGCCTATTTCGCGCTCCGCTGGAAAATCAGCGCACGGAAGCGACTCCGCGCGAGTTCCCTAGCAGCCGATTAGATCCAACATCCATGTCCGCCGAATTCAAAGACTACTACCAATCCCTCGGTGTCCCGCGCGATGCCAGCAGCGCCGACATCAAGAAAGCTTTTCGCAAACTCGCACGGAAACACCACCCGGACGTGGCCAAGGACAAGAAAACCGCTGAGGCGAAGTTCAAGGAAATCAACGAGGCCAATGAAGTCTTGGGCGACCCAGAGAAGCGGAGAAAATACGACAACCTCGGTCAGCATTGGCAAAACCCCCATGCGGGCCGTCAGCCCGGCAGGGCACCCAGCGCGGGGCGGGAATTCAACTTCGGCGGCACCGGATTTAGCGATTTCTTCGAGCAATACTTCAGCGGTGCGAGTCGTCATGGCTTTCCTGAAAGCGCCGCGCCCACCGGCGCGCGAGGCCGCAAGGGCGGCGATATCGAGGGCGACATCCTCGTTACTCTGGAAGAAGCGATGCACGGCGCCGTCCGCCCAATTTCACTCCAGAGCACGAATGCCCTCAGCGGCAAGGTCGAGACCCAGTCATTCCAAGTAAGAATCCCGGCGGGAGTGACCGATGGCAAACGCATCCGCGTCCCGGGCCAAGGCGAGTATGGCAGCGGCGGCGCGGCGGCGGGCGATCTCTATCTGCGAGTACGCCACTCGGCCCACCCAGATTTCCACACCGAGGGCACGGACTTGTATTACGACTTGGATCTCGCGCCGTGGGAAGCTGTGCTGGGAGCGGAACTAACCGTTCCCACGCTCGATGGTCCCATTAAACTGCGAATCCCGCCCGGCAGTGAGAATGGTCAGCAACTCCGAGTCCGCGGTCGCGGCTTGCCGAAAGGACAAACCACTGGTCGCGGCGATTTCCACGCAACACTCAACATTCATCTACCCGCCACCCTCAATGATGAAGAACGGGAGTTATGGGAAAAACTCCGTAGCATATCTCTATTCAACCCGCGCACCGAGCCGCCGGCATAATGGGAGCAATCAATCGAAGTCAAACGACTTGCCACGCGTGGGCGTCAGCTTGAAGCGGCCACCATTCGCGCGGCGGATGGGATCGAATACGGAGTCCATGCCCACCGCTTTGATCTCACAAACTTGGGCCATCAATTCGCCAAGGCGACCTTTTGGAAAACCTCGTTCCTTAAACCAAAATAGATATACCTCCGGCAAATCCATAATAGGAACTCCGGCGGGCGGATAGGCCTTAATCCCAAATTTACCGAAAGGAATCCGCGCCTTGCCGATCTCGATGAGAAGGTTGCGGAAATCCTCGCGATCAATTTCGGGGATCTCAGCCACGGGGGTCAGTTAGTTTTGCGCAGTCGGCGGCACTTCCGGCTTTGGGCTGTTGGACTTGAGGGCACCTTCAGTTTGGCCCTTGAACCACCCGTCATACTCAGCGGTGGCGAGAACTTCCATCGAACCGACCATGTTGGCATGTCCTTCCCCGCAGAGCTGGGCGCAGACGACATAGGTTTCCAAGGTCTTGACGGGAGTGAACCACATCGGAATTTCCCGCCCTGGGATGGCGTCTTGTTGGATGCGCATCGGGACAATCGCATAATTGTGAATCACGTCCTTGGTGCCGATGTTAAGCACCGCTGGCTCGTTCACGGGGAGTTTAAGAATTGGACTGGTGAAATCGTCCAGTGCGTTTGGGTCGGTGTAGTCGATTCCGAGATCATTGGTGCTGGAGATTAAGTTAGCATCCACCCGGCCAAACTTGTTGTCAGCACCAGGGTAATGATACGTCCAACCGAATTGCCAACCCACCACGCGGACACGGTTAGGATCGAGGTTCTTAACGCTTTGCCAACTGTCCACCCGCTCAGCCCAGAGCGGGAAGGCGAACCCGAGCAACAGCACGGCTTCGATGATAATGACACCCACTTCTAGGTGACTGGAAAGATGGCTTTTCACCCCTTCATAGGAAGCCTTGGGGTGGTTCTTGTGCCAGAACCGGAAGATGCAATAGAAGAAGAACAAGGTCCAGCCGACAAAGAGCGCGATCATGAACCAATGGACAACATCCATCATGTGATCCACCTGTCCGCCGTGGGCGGAAAAGTTATCAGGAATACCTAGAAACTTGGAAGGACTCATTGGAAATTAGAGGATAGAGATAAACAGTATGATCAACGGGCGTGGTCGCCGGAAATATAGTCGTCGGAAAGCGATGGATCTAGATTGGCTTTCTCGCGGCGTGCGAGACAAACCATGAATACGCCGACTCCGCCGAGCATGGCGACGATCACGGCTAACAAGAAGAAGATCGACCACCCGGCGGCATCGCCACCGCCATCAATCATGGTGACGCGGCAGGTGGAACAAGCGACTAACTGGAAGATTGGATTCATGGCTCGATCAAATGTGAACTCGGGTGATTTTGCGGTAGAAATAGACGCCATACACCGGCATCAGCACGGCACCAACCACACCGACGATGCCCAAGGCCGTAGCCATCGCTGATTTCTCGGGTGCCAACACGAAGGCCCACAAGGCGAGGAATGCGCAGAGCAGTGTGCTAACGGTCACAAACACGAGATGGAAACCTTTGAGGGACATGGCGGGAGTGGGTTGGTTACTTTAAACGTTGGGCAAATCTTACCGGTGCGATGGAGAGGCCAGAACGGGCGGAGTGGTGGACTCTTCACCATAGAAAAGAGGATCGTGAATCGGATCGTAAATGGCGAGCCATGTCAGACCGGCAAGGCTGCAAACCATGCACAATCCTGAACCGAAGAGCCAGTAAACCGCCTTCTTCTCATGGTTAAGGTGCATAAAGATAAATGCAACAAGGGAAGCCTTGATGGTGGCAATCGTTAGACCGAGGACGCAGTCCATGGCATCAAATCCATGTTTGCCGACATCCAACTCCGGTCGGATCGCGACCAGCACGGTGATGATGGTTCCGGCGAATAAAATGCCACCCACATAAATATAAGTGCGGATGCTTTTCTTGATTGCTTCAGGGGTATCGGCCATTGGATTGGAGATTAAGAAATGAGTGTTGAAAGGCTTACATCAAATACAGGATTGGGAAGACGAAGATCCAGACCAAGTCCACAAAATGCCAGAACAAGCCGCCTATTTCGACGCGGTTGGCGAGCCACTCGGGATTGGATAGATACATCGCGCGACCGAAGAACAGATAGTAAGCAAGCACCAACGCGCCGCCGATGACGTGCAGACCGTGCAGACCGGTGATGGTGAAATAGATAGCATAATAAGTGTTCCACGCCGGAGTGAACTTCGCAGCAAAGCCAATCTGTTCACGAGGTACTGAGAGATGCGGAAAGGTGTGCTTGTCCTCACGTCCGGCATAGTCTGGTCCCATGAAATGTTCCTTCAGGCCGATCTTCGCATCTTCACGATCCACGCCATTCGCCTTGGAGACGAAATCCTGCCAGCCGATGCGATAGCGCTCCTTGAGTGTTGGCTCACGTTTGGGTTTGCCGGTCTTCTTGTCGTAACCATACTTATCAATGAGATCCTTCTCAATCTTGGCGACTTGGCTTTTGTTCCACTCCCATGCTTCCTTGGCAAAGGGGTTGTTCTGGATTAACCACGAGTTTTCGATCGCGACCATCGGGTCCACGCCCTTTTGCACGGACTTCATGGCAAGGTATTGGAAGTCGATCGCGTCCACGTTGTGAAACACCATCGGGCTAGCGAGCAGTTTACCTTCGACCACCGTATCGTCACGGAGACGGGATTGGCCATCGGCCTCTTGGATGTCGCGAGGATGAAAGTCGAGGCGGGCGGGTGGCTCGATCTTGAACGCGACGGTGGACACTTCATCTAATAATTTGGGAGCAAGCGCCTTCACGTCGATGTTAACGTTCGAAGCAATTTTCCAATCCGCTTTGCCAGGATTATCAGCATGGGCCTTCACCCATTCTTGACGCAGGGCCGCAGTGCGATAGCGGGCATTATGCTTAGCAGCGGCGATCCGAGTTTTTTCGACCCGGCTGAGGAGTTCTACCGAAAGTGCCTCACCTGCCTTCGCAAGGGTGATAGCGGGCTTACCTTCTTCAACAATGGCCGTCACATCGGCAGAGAGCAAAATCTTGGAGTGGCGATGCTCGGCTTGAAGAAGCAACTCCTCGATCCATGGCTTGTGGAAGCGACGAGTGTTGAAGGTCACCTTTGAAGACTCCACGAAGATGAGGTTCTCCTCGATCTTCTTGCCGTGATGGTCGAGCACCGGAGTGTCCCCTTCCATCTCATATCCCAGATGCCCTTCGACCACTGAGTAATCTTTAAGCCGCAATGCTTGGTGATGGAACTTTACATTATACTCGACGCCCTTGAGGACCATGAAGATCAAGGCACAAAACACGGTGATGCCCATGAACAATTGGAACTTCCGCCAATCGCGCATTTTCAACGACGCCCATGCGAACACCACGGTGACTGATGAACCGATCAGAACGAATGTGTTGATCAAGCCAGGGAGCACCGGCAGCGTCCGCTCCGGCCATGGGTAGTCCGCGCCGAGGCGGAGGAATACATAAGCGGAGAAGAAGCCGCCGAAGAGCATGACTTCGGAAGCGAGGAACAACCAGATCGCGATCTTCGAATTGAAGAGGCCGGTGTCCTTGCGGGGAGTGACGACGAAGGGAATTTCCATTGGAAAAAAGAAAGGCGTGTAAGGTGATGGAACTTAGTGTTTCTCGGCCAGCTTGTCCGCCGCATCGTGATGCTTCGGCTCCGTCCACTGGGGAAGGAAATCCGCATCACAGTCTGGACGACTGTATTCATAAGGGCCGCGATAGGTCACGGGGTCTTTGAGGAAGTTGCCATGGCCCGGAGGAGTCGGCGTCGCCCACTCTAGGGTGGTCGCATTCCACGGATTGTCGCTGGTGACTTTTTTCCCATATCTCCACGAGGTGAATAGATTGATGACAAAGAAGATTTGGAAGAAAGCCATGATCCAAGCTCCCCACGACATCATGATGTTCATATCAATGTACTGCACCACGGTGTTGCCGAAGACATTAACACTGTCAGCGGCCTTCGAGAGATAGGCATCGCCGCCGTTATACCAACGGCGATGGAAGCCAGCCATGCCTTGGACCAGCATTGGGAAGAAGATGAGGTTCATGCAAATCAAGCTGGGCCAGAAGTGGAGGTGATTGAGCGTCCGGCTCATGAAGCGACCCGTGATTTTAGGATACCAGTGGAGCACTCCGGCGAAGAAGCCGAAGAGAATACCTGGTGCCACGACATAGTGGAAGTGACCGATTACATAATAGGTATCATGCAAGTGAAGGTCGGCTAGATTGAAGGCCAGCGGCAGACCGGTGAGGCCGCCAATGCCGAACATCGGGATGAAGGCGCAGGCCCACATCATCGGCGGTGTGAAGCGGATGGAGCCGCCCCACAGCGAGATGAGCATGGCGGTGATGATGACCACGGAAGGCACAGAGATGAGTACTGTGGTCGTTTGGAAGAACGTGGAAACCGCAGCTCCCATGCCAGTCATATACATGTGGTGTGCCCATACGACGAACGAGAGGAAACCGAGAATCAACACGGAATAGACCATCGACTTATAACCCCACAATGGCTTGCGGGTGTTGACTGGAATAATTTCGGCGACACAGGCAAAGGCAGGAAGTAGCAGGACATAAACTTCCGGATGCCCGAGGAACCAGAACAAGTGCTGGAAGAGAAGTGGCGAACCGCCACCCGATAGATCGGCGAGTCCTTCGCTCTTGGTGAAAAGCCCGGAAGGCATGAAGAACGAGGAGTGACCCACGCGGTCCATCAACTGCATGATGCCCGCAGCTTCAAGTGGCGGAAAGGCAAGCAGCAGGAGGAAAGCAGTCACTAACATCGACCAAACAAAGAACGGCATCCGCATCCACGTCATGCCGCGGACCCGCAGGTTAATGATGGTGGTGATGAAATTGACAGAACCTAGCAGCGACGAGGTGATTAAAAAAACCAATCCGATCAGCCACTGAGTTTGGCCAGCCAACCATTGGTTAACAATTTGCCCGTCGGCGAATCCGGCGAGCGGCGAGTAGTTCGTCCAGCCCGATTTGGCGGAGCCGGACTCCATGAAAAATGAGCCGACCATGATCAGGCCACCGACGAGATAGACCCAGTAGCTTGCCATATTCAGGCGGGGAAATGCCATATCTGGCGCACCGATCTGAAGCGGCGTCACGTAGTTTCCGAAAGCTCCGAAACCAAGCGGGACAATGCCGAGGAAGACCATGATGGTGCCGTGCATGGCACCAAACATGTTATAGGTTTCTCCAGTGACCTTACCATCTTGCAACCAGCGAGCCTTCCAGCCATCCGTGAAGACCCAGCTCATCCACTCGGGTAGCGGCTGATGCGGATAAGCGATGCTCCAGCGCATCACCATCATCAGATAGAAGCCAAAGGCAAGGAAGCACAGCGCGGTAATTCCATACTGAAGACCGATCATTTTGTGATCGGTGGAGAAGATCCATTTCCGGATAAATCCCGGATCGTAATGGTGTTCCTCGTGGTGGGCGTCGTGCCCGTGATCTGTAGTAGCGTGAGAACTCATAATTCCGTCTTGCGGCGTGGGTGAATCGTAGGGAAATGGTTAATCAAGGAAAGCAGGTCAGGGAGCTTTCGCGGGAGTGAGGTTAATCGGGTCAAGCATCGTCTTAGGATCAAGAGCCTCTCCCGGTAGCGCCTTAGTGTGATCAGAGGTCAACTCCGCCGCTGTCTCCGTCTTGCCAGCATTCTTGCGAGCAAGCGAAATCTCCATGGCAGCCTCAGCCATCTGAGTCGTAACCACATCGCCTTTCGCATTACCAAAACTGTTGCGGACATAGGTCATAACACCGGCAAGATCTTCAGGACTTATGCCGACTCCTTGTGGTGGCATTACTCCGTATGTCTTGCCGTCGCTAACAGGTCCTTCAAGACCATTGAGGATGACCATCGCGAACCGCTCGGTTTCTCCCATGACCCAAGCCGAACCAACGAGAGAAGGGAAGGTGGAGCCGTTACCCTTCGCGTCGGAACCATGGCAACCATTGCATTTCGCCGTATAGATTTTCGCACCCTTTGCCATATAAGCGGCAAGTGCTTCTTTCGGCACGGGACCGGTATCTTCAGCACCGCCTGCGGGGGTCCGGACGTAGCCCTCGCGGAACGTGGCACCATAGGCGAATAAATCCCCGCCGGAGCCGAGAATGCCACCCGCGACGAGAAGGACGATGCCGCAGGCTACGAACGCTCCTAAGGAAATTGGCGCGATGCCGTTGTCAGCGATCCGCTTTTCACGAGCACAGGCTGCCGCTTCGCGGACGACCCGCCCGTGGGCCTCGGTCACATTGATCGAGTCCTCGAGGTCTGGTTTTTGATTAGACAGAGACATGTTGGAAAGTAGGTAGGAAGTCGATTCGTTCAAGGGGCTTCAACCCTTCTTTTTCGCCGGGGCGAAATTCAGCGCAGCAGGCACGGCCTGATCCTTCTTGAGTGAAAGTAAATAGGAGACAAGCGCCTTGGCATCTGAGTTTGGAATCATTTCAGTGCCAGCGGCAGTGTTGACCGATAATGCATCGTTGGATGGGCGTCCCTTGATCGGCACCTCGTCGAACATATATCGGAAGGGCGGGCAGGTGGACTTCCAGCGCTTCGGATCTTGGCGCGGATTGTAGAGATGGGCGAACAGCCACTTCGAAGAATCCTTGCCGACTGAGTAATTAGAATCCACGCGGCGACCTAGATTGGAAAGATCCGGCCCCATCCGGGAGACGCCGATTTGTGCGAATTTCTCGCCGAAGAAATCATAAGCATTGGTCTCGCGGCGAGTGTCACCGCGATCGGGATCTGCTTTCAATCCACCGAGATCCACATGATAGAGATCATTGCCAGCATAAGTTGGGCGCACCAACTGCGTGTGGCAGAGATAACATCCGTTTTCCGCATACACTAAGGCACCGTCGGCAATCCGGCCAGTGCGCTTGGGATAGAAAATGCCGGTTGCGCCATCGGTCGCTTCATTGAGCTGAATGGGTGCCAGATTGCGCATCTTGATGAATGGCACGACAATGATCGCCAGCCAGGCGATGCCAAAACTGGCGGATAAACCGAGAATGAATGTGCGAAAGCTCATTGGGGAAATTGCAGAAGTTTGAAATCCTATATTCAGTGTCCGTGGGCAGCCATGTGTCCAGGGCCAGCATTGTCGATGTCACCTTCTTCGCCGTGAGGGCTGGTGGCATGGCCATGCCCCGAAACCAATAGTGTCGGGTGTGAACTCCGACGGCCCAGGCGCAACCACATCAAGGTGAGGTGAATGAAAAAGAAGATATTGGAGAATAAGATAAAACACCATGCGATGGTGGTCGCGACTGCATACGGAAACGCGGTGGCGGCTGCTTGCCATGGATGTTGCCAGTCTTCTTGGCTCTTTCCTTGTTCCAGGCCACCATACAATGCGACCAATGCCACGACGATGATCCCATAGACGGAGAACAAGAAGTGCATCTTGATCAAGCGGCGGGAAAGCCACTCACGGCGAGTGACCCGCGGCACAATGAAGTAAACCGCGCCGAACATCACAAAGCTGAAGAATCCGTAGAGCGCGAGAATTTCAAAACCATAACCGGACATCGAAAACTGAGTGAGCGGCAGCGTGGAGTTCGGGAGATTTAATACCACCGCCGCGAAGGCGAGGATTAACAAACCAACAATACCGGCAGTGGTGAAACGCAGCGAAGGACTGCCAGCCATGGTCTCGGGCGAGCCAAGCATCGTGCGGAGAAGATTGATCCCGGCAGCGATGGATGGCACAAACAGCAACGCGGTGGCTGCGGCTCCTACGTAAGGAAGGAAATAAGGAATCGGCGCGCCAGTGAGCTTTTGCATTCCCGCCCATGGCGCGATCACTGCAAGCGACCAGAATCCGAGTTTCGCCAATGAATAACTGTGCACCGAGCGCCCGGTCACCTTGGGAGCTAAATAATAGGCGGTGCCCAATGCGACTGGAGTGAAGAACAAGAATATCAGCGCGGACTTATACCAAGCGTTGATCCCTGCGGCCATCACCGGATGACCTGGCAGCCAGTGAAGCAGCATGTTCGCCGTAATGAAGATCCATGGGAACCACACCATCGCGCCGATCAGATACCACTGCGAGATATAGACATGCCCCTCCGGGCGGACGCGGAACTGAATGAACGACCAGATTACGATTGCAAAATAACTGAAGAGCAACACCAGCCAAGTGAATGCGGGAAACTCCATCCATGGCATCCCGGTGCTATTGCCCGAAAGGATTCCCAAGATACCGAGTGAAACACCAAGATTCCAAACGTGTCCGGCGGTTAGGATTAATCCGGCAGCCGTGCATTCCTTGCGGGAAAGTCGCGCGGTCATCCAGATGATTACGCCGAATGCCACTTGGAAGCCCCAACCGTAGATGAAGGCATTGATATGGGCTGGGAAAACGCGGCCGTATGTGAGCCATGAGAAACTTGCTAGAAACTCAGGGCTGTGAACCTTGGCCGAAGCTATAATTCCGAGTATAATGGAAACCGCGAGCCACGCGGCACCGCTGGTTAGAAAGAACATCACCGGGTGACGCAGCGAACGATCAATCCCCGCGCGTAGCAAGGCGTCCTGATCGGTGGTGGTTGGAGTGGCGGATGACATCGGCTTTGAAGATAGTGGAAAAATTACGGTTTAGTGAGTTCCGCGGCGGTGACTGGCGGTTTCCCCACTTCGCTGCGGAGCGCGGCGACTTGCTTGGGTTTCACCGCAGGAGCCTTGTTGCCAAAGCTGTTGCGGACATAGGTCAACACGCCGGCGATTTGCTCGTCGGTCTGGAAGCTGAGCGCAGCCATGCCGCCCGGCATGTTATACTCTTTACCGGCGACGGTGATCGGACCGACCAAGCCGCGCAGCTGGATGCGGACGAGATTGGAAACCGGCCCCGTCACCCACTCGGAAGCAGCTAGCGGTGGCGCGATTGGGCCACCTTCACCATTTTGACCGTGGCACGCGCCGCATAGTAAATAGGCAGCCTTACCAATTTCCATCACTGCTGGATCAATCGGCTCGTCGGCTACGGCTGGAGCTGCGTCGATCGTTTTGGTATCCACCGCGGGAGCGGCGGCTAACTTCTTAGCAGTCTCAGAGCCGGGAACAATTTGCGCGGGCACTTCCATGGCCACCGGCTTGGAAGTGACGAGTTGTTTACTCATCGCGGTGATGGCCGATGTGATGGCATCAGGTGAAATGCTAGCAGCCTGCGCGGCGTCGATTTTCGCCTTAGTTTCGTAGCGCGGTTTCGCTGCTGCATCCTCAAGCGTCGTCGGCTCGGAGCGGGCAAATAACCAGATCACTGCGAACAGCACGGCGAAGATTAAGAAGGTGCCGAGCGCCCACCAGAAAGTGGTGAAACGGATGATCGGATTGTCGCGGGATAGGTCCATGGGCGGAAAAGGAAATCAGTTGGAAGCGTTCGCGGACTCGAGGATGCGCGGGTCGCGATTTGGATAGAGCGAATGCTGGCCGAGGGCACGGAGAAGGAAGAACACAAAGGCCGCGCCGAGCGTGATGAAGGCAAAGATATCTCCCCAGAAGGCTCCAGGTATCGATGGATGGATAGCGCCGAAGACCGCCGGATTGATATTTCCAAGCGAAACACCGCGCTCAGGGATGATGATTAGATAATGATCCAGCGCGTGCATGCACAAGGTATAAACCGCGACGATGGAGAGCAGCTTTGGGTTCTTCTTCAGCCATGCTTGGAGCAGGACCACGAAGGGAATGACGAAGTGCCCGAAGACCAGAGCGATCATTGCGATGTTCCAGTTGCCGGTATTGCGGATCAGGAAATACTTAGTTTCTTCAGTGATGTTCGCATACCAGATGAGGAAGAACTGTGAGAAGGAGATATAGGCCCAGAAGGTGGTGAAGGCGAACATCAGCTTACCCATGACATGGAAGTGCTCCGGTCCGGTAACATGCTTAAGGTGGCCTTGGCTTTTTAACCAAGTGCAGACGATGACGCCGACGGCCATCGAGTTCAGTGCGGCTCCGGCAAACAGATAGACACCCCACATGGTGGAGAACCAGGTGTAGTCGAGTCCCATCGCGAGATCGAAACCGGTGAAGGTGATGGTCAACGCGAAAATGATCAGCGGGTAGTTCGAATGGTAGCGGGCTTTGAGCAAACGCCAGGTGCCGGGATTCGGGTCGGTGTCTTGATCGGTCGAGAGTTTCCGCAGGCCGATGATGACGGCGCTGAAAACCAACGCATAGAAAACCATCCTCCCATACCAGAAGGTCCGGTTCATGAACCAATACTTGTTATAAAGCAAATGGTCGTGGTGATGGAGATATTCCTTCACATCGCCCGGAGCGGCGCGGTGAATGTTCATCCACTCATAAAGATAGTGTTGGACATGGGGAGTCAGCAGCGGAATCGCAAACAAGAACATCCACGGAAACGTCGAGCCGATGTTCTCAAACACCCGGCGCACCGAGGTTCCCCAACTGGCGTTGGATACATTATGAAGCAACACCCAGAACACTCCGCCGATTGAGAGGGTCAGATAAAAGTAAAATGCGAACAACCATGAGTAAGCATAATTTCCCTGAGTCTTTTCAGAGCTGAAGTAGAGCAGATACAAGCTGATGACGGTGCCGAGAACGGCCACGCCCAAGGCGATGCTTTTCACTTTCGCGACCTTGGAGGTGTCGAGGTGATCGCCGTTGATCGCGATGTCTGCGGAGGTGACGTGGTGGTGGGCCATTTCGTAGGTCAGGAAAAAGTTATGGTGCCTTGGTGGCTTCCGCTTTGGCGGTTTGCAGCGTGCGGACGTAGGCGATGATTGCCCAGCGGTCGTTGACCGGAATGTTATACCCGTAAGCCCCCATCATGCCTTTGCCGTTAGTGATAGTTTCGAACATGCGGCCATCGGGGTAGGTCGCGGACTTGAAGGTATCGAGGTGGAAATTTGCAATCCCGGGAACGCCATATTGGCCAGTAATCCCTTGGCCGTCGCCAGATGCGCCATGGCATACCGCGCAATAGATTCCATAGCGTTCCTTGCCACGATGGATCAGGGCGGATGCACTCTCTTCGGTGAGTTTCAACTCCTCAGGCATACCTGAACCGAAATAGTCACCGACGTGTCCAGTGTATAGATAACCGGTTTGGCCGCCGAATTCATATTCAGGAATGCCACCGATCAAGGTTGCACCCGCTTCGTTGAATCCGCGCGGTTGGGTCTGGCCGACAGGGAGACGGGAGCCATGACCATCCGCGAAGAATGCGTCCGGCTTTTGCGCACGGATTTTATCCTGCTCATCCATGTCCGGAAAAATCCGAATCGGCGGCTTGGTAAAGTGCTGGCCGCGGACTCCGAAGATTCCGACGACGAGCAACGCGATGAGCGCGTAAGCGAGAAAAAAGTAACGCATCTGGAATTAGAGATTTGAAAGTTAAGATATGAGATCCGTCTCAGTCTTCTTCTTCGACGAGTTCGATGTTAGCTCCGCCGATATCAGCAAGAAGGTCGCGCGTGCCGTTAGGGCTGAATTTCGGATCGCGGGCTTCGATGGCGATGAAGAATCCATCATCCGTCGCACGGTGGAATTGGCGGCTTGCGAACAATGGATGGTTGAGCCGCGGAAGTTGAATGAGTGCCAGCAATCCGAACAACACGGTGAAGCCGGAGAATAGAATCGTCAGCTCAAACATGATCGGGAAAAACGCTGGCACCGTGAAGATGTTAGCTGGCTTCGACTGCACCACCGTCGGATAGATAACAACTTGGGTGGTGTAAGCCAATGCGAAGGCAGTGGCAGTGCCGGTGATGCCGCCGAAGAACACGAACCATGGCAAGATCGAGCGTTTCATGCCCATCGCGCCGTCGAGACCGTGGATCGGATAGGGCGAGTAACAATCCCATTTCTTAAAGCCGGCGTCGCGGATTTTCTCCGCGCCCTTGTAGAGAGCGGAGGCGCTCTTGAACTCGGCTAGATAGCCATAAACGCGTTTGCGGGTGGTGCTCACGGTGGAAGTTATTCGTTAAAAGTTATTTGGAAGCCACAAGCTCCTTTTGATAGGCGGCCTCGACGACGACGCCGTGGTCAGGGTGCTCCTCATAGTCATCATGATGCGGATCGGACTCTAGCAATGTCCATTTCACTTCGGCGATGTTGATGCATGGCAAGAAGCGGAGGAACATCAGGAACAACGCGAGGAACAATCCAATCGTGCCGACGAATGTCATCATTTCCACGCCTGATGGAGAGTATGTTTTCCAATCACCTGGCAACCACATCCGGGCCAGCGTGGTGCAGATAATCACAAAGCGCTCGAACCACATGCCGACGTTGACGAACATCGCAACGATCATGATGACCCAAAGATTTTCGCGGCAGGCTTTGAACCAAAACACCTGTGGGGAAAGTACGTTGCAGGTCATCATTGCGGCATAGGCCCACCAGTATGGACCGGCGATCCGGAACTTGAAGGCATCCATTTCATAAATCGCACCCGAGTAGAAGGCGACGAAGAGTTCCATCAAATAGGCATAACCGACGATTGTGCCAGTTAGTAGAATGATCTTCGCCATGTTGTCGATGTGCTTCATGGTGATCAAATCCTGCAAGCCATAGATAAAGCGGGCGGGAACCATGATGGTGAGCACCATCGCAAAACCACCGAAGATGGCACCGGCGACGAAGTAAGGCGGGAAAATGGTGGTGTGCCAACCGGGGACGACCGAGGTCGCGAAGTCGAACGAAACGACTGAGTGAACCGAAAGCACAAGCGGGGTGGAAAGCGCGGCGAGGAGGAGATATGCCATTTCGTAGTGGCTCCACTGGCGGTTACCGCCGCGCCAGCCGAGCGAGAAGATGCCATAGAGAATTTTGCGAATGCCGGGCTTGCAACGGTCGCGAATGGTCGCGAGATCGGGCACCATTCCGAGGTACCAGAAGATGAGTGAAATAGTGAAATACGTGGAAACTGCGAACACGTCCCACAACAGTGGCGATTTAAAGTTTTGCCAGACGGCATTGGCATTCGGGACCGGTGCTAGGAACCAAGCAAACCACACGCGACCGACGTGGAAGGCCGGGAAAATACCGGCGCAAATCACTGCGAAGATGGTCATCGCTTCCGCCGCGCGGTTGATGGAGGTTCGCCAGTTTTGTCGGGTTAGGAATAGCACAGCAGAGATCAAAGTCCCGGCGTGACCGATACCAATCCAGAACACGAAGTTGGTGATATCGAAGCCCCAGAACACCCGGTTAGACATGCCCCAGACACCGACGCCTGTGGAGACGAGATAAGTCAAACCACCGCCGACGCCGATCAGGGCGATGAGTGCGGAAGGGATGAACAACAACCACCAGAGGAACGGCTGTTTGTTTTCCAAAACGCCGCAAATGCGCTCGGTGATCCAATGATAGGAACGCCCGCTGAGGATGAGCTTTTCGCGCTTGAGCACCGGGATCTTGACCCCAGTGTGGGTCTCAGGTGCGGTATGGATGGTGGATGCCATGTTAGGATGAAGTGATGAAATGGATCAGACCATGTGAACGGTCGCTTTGCCGATGAACTTG
>JAYTLO010000433.1:0-6584 GCA_043729385.1 Akkermansiaceae bacterium | reverse complement strand
ATGACATCCCTACCATGCAAAATCGGGGCGTCATGTCTAGCCGAAAAGCTGCAATCTCGGAACGGTGACGATCACATGTCTTCCTGCCAATCACCCTGTTCGGATGCCCCGCCGTTGTGCTTTTCCATCGAGACTCGGAAAAAAACCGGCCAAAGCTATTCCGCGATCGGCGGACTTTACCGGCAGTTCTCGCTCACCTACGTCGTCGCCGACGAGCGCGATGTTATCCGGGTGCGCACCAACTATCGCAAGGGCGAGGACATCTATCTTTATCGGACCGCCGTCACGGTGGCTGGAGCGCGCGCGCGGTTTCTCGAATATGTGCGCACGCTCAACACCATGCGGGAAAACCCCCGCTGGTACAATGCCATCACCACCAACTGCACAACGGCTATCCGTCACCAGCACCCTGCCGCCGAGCGTATGCAATGGAACTGGCGCCTGCTGTTGAATGGTAAAGCCGATGAACTGATGTATGAGCGCCGTGCGATCTCCACCGGTGGCCTGTCCTTTGCCGAACTCAAGCAGCGGGCGCTCATTGATGACGCTGCGAAGGCGGCCAACGACGCTCCCGATTTCTCGGCGCGCATTCGCGAGGGCCGCCGGGCATGTGACCATTCTCCTGCTGGAACGTCGAAAACAACCTCAAACTGAACATGAAATCGAAAACCATCGCCCTCGTCCTTGCCTCCGCCGCCACCCTGGCCCTCGTGCCAAGCTGTGCGACGAATGATCCAGTCACCCAGACTAACGCGGCCGGCTCCAGTGCCTCGCAGATTTCCCGCGACTCGCGCGCCGCGCTCGCCTCGCTTTACGCCCAGAACCCCACCGCGAAAGCCCTAGGTCACAAGGCGCGGGGAGTGCTGGTGTTTCCGTCCATCGTGAAGGGCGGGTTCGTCGTCGGTGTCCAGGCCGGCAATGGCGCGATGATCCGGGACACCGGTGTCATCAGCGGCTACTATCAGACCACCGCCGCGTCCTACGGCCTCCAAGCTGGGGTGCAGGAATTTGGCTACGCCCTCTTCTTCATGAATGACCAGGCCTATCGCGACATCGACCGCACCGGTGGTTGGGAAATCGGCAGCAGCCCCAGCCTGGTCGTTGTGGACAAGGGCATGGCCACCTCCATGACCACCACCACCCTCAACAAGAACTTATACGCCTTCTTCTTCAACCAGCGAGGCCTGATGGGTGGCCTCGGTCTGCAAGGATCCAAGATCACCCGGATTCAGCCGGGGCAGTGAGCGGTTAGGCGGATGATGTAGAATCAGTCGGACCCGCCGGATCCGATCGATGACGAACCTCACCCTTGGTCGATGGTCTTCTCGGTATTCGCGTCCATGATCGCGAAGCGCTCGCGGTTGAGCGTGGGGTCCGAGCGGAAAATCAGGCGACCCGAGTGCGAGCGTTCGAGCTCACCTAGCAGCTTAGCGTCCTCGCTTTTGAAACGGTTGAGAACGTCCGTATTCACCACCACGATGATGTCGCCCACGGAGTCGCGGTGTTTCTGGATGACGGTGTTAAGGCGGCGCTGAATCTCGACGGACATGGTCATCGGCGTCTTCACGCGGGCGCGGCCTTGGCAATACGGGCATGGCTCATACATGGAATCCCGCAGCGATTCGTTGAGGCGCTGGCGGGTCATCTCCATCAGCCCGACCGGGGAAATCTGAAGCACTTGGGTCTTGGCCTTGTCCCGCTTGAGCCGGTCCTTGATCGCTTTGTAAACCGTTTGCTGGTCCTTGCGATGGCGCATGTCGATCAAGTCGATGACGACCAGTCCGCCGATGTTGCGCAGCCGGAGTTGGCGAGCGACCTCGACGGCGGCTTCCACGTTAGTTTCCAGAATCATCTTATCCACGTCCTTCGAGCCGCGGTTGCGGCCGGTGTTGACGTCGATGGCGATGAGCGCCTCGGTTTCATCGATGACGATGTAGCCGCCGCATTTCAGCCAGACTTGGCGGGAAAATGCTTCGTCGATCTGCTTCTGGATGTTGACCCGCTCGAAGATCGGCTGGGTGGTGGTGGGTATGTAGTGGATGCGGCGCTTCGCCCGGCGGGAAATTTTGCCGGCGATCTGGCGGATCATTTCCGTGGTGTCCGCATCGTCGCACATCACTTGGTCGATCTCGTCAGTTAGGAAATCGCGGGCGGTGCGCTCGATGAGGCCGGGTTCTTGGAAGATGCAGGCAGGCGCGGCGTTGTTCACGCGGCGGGCTTCGATCTCGTCCCACTGTTCTAGCAGCATGTGGAGGTCGCGGACGAAATGCCGGGCGCGGGTGCCTTGGGCGATGGTCCGCATGATGATGCCCATGCCTTCGGGGACCTGGAGTTTCTGGACGATTTTGCGCAGGCGGGCGCGTTCCTTGGGATCCTCGATCTTGCGGGAAATACCGAATTGCTCGGTGAAGGGCATGAGCACGAGGTAGCGGCCGGCCATGGAAATGTTCGTCGTGACGCGTGGCCCTTTAGTGCCGATCGGTCCCTTGGAAACTTGGATCACGATTTCTGAGCCGATCGGATAGATGTCCGGGATGTCCTTGGAAGTGATCTTGCGCTGCGGCTGCTTCTTCTTGCCCTCGCGCTGGATTTCCTCAAGTCCACCGTCGAGCGCGGCGGGGATGGCGTCCCAGAAGTGGAGAAACGCGTTTTTATCGAGACCGATGTCCACGAACATCGCCTTGAGTCCGCCCTCGATGTTTTTGACGCGGCCCTTGAAAATGCCGCCGACGATGTTCTGGTCGCCCTCGCGCTCGACGGTGTATTCTTCGAGCACGCCATCTTCTAGCAGCGCGACGCGACGTTCGAGTTTCTCGACGTTGACGATGATGGAATTGCCTCTCGACGGATCGGGTTTGCCGATGCCGAGGAGTCTCTTGATATGTTGGATCATGTTAATAGGAGTAAGGGTGTTAGAGGTTGTTGTTAGTTATGGGTAAATTCAGGGTTCTTTAACGGGAACGGCTTTGGGGATCTCCGATCCCTCTGCATCCACCTCGGCGGTGATGGTGGGGGTAGGAGCATCTACGGTGGAGGGGACCACGGGTATTTCGGCCGCGATGTCGCCGGCTTCTTCACCGGTCTCACCCGAAGGTTCCTCGACCGGCGCGACTTGAGTGGCGGCGGCGATGGCGGCGGGCGCGGGTTGGGTATCGCCGGCTTCGACGGCAGCGATCGCCTCCGGGGGGATTTCGATGGCTTTGACAAGCTCGCCGATGTAGCCGGGAACCTTGGACTGAGTCTTGAGTGGAAGCCGGATGCCTTTGAGGTCGCGGGCGAAAAGTCCGCGAAATACGAGGTTAGCCAGCGGGCCGCAAACTCCTCCGCCGGACGCGCCATGCTGCACGAGGATGCAGATCGCGTATTTGGGGTTTTCGTAGGGCGCGAAGGTCATGATCCACGAGTTGTTTGAAACTTTTCCAAACTCCGTGACTTGGGCGGTGCCGCTCTTCGATGCAGCGACGATGTTCGTGAGTTTAACTTTGCCCGAGGTGCCGCCCGGATCGTTCGTGGACATCCTCATGCCTTTGCGAATGAGTTCGAAATCGGCTGGCTTGATGCCTGCCTGAATGAGATCGAGCTGCAGCTTCGGGACGTCTGCCACCAGGATTTTTCCATCCTCGGAAATGGCCTCCTTGACGAGGCGCGGTTGATAGTATTTCCCGCCGTTGGCCACGCAAGCGGCTACGGCGCACATCTGGATCGGAGTCGCCATGGAGGTTCCTTGGCCGATGGAGAGCATGGCCATTTCATGCCCGCTCATCGTTCCGTTAGGAAAAGTGGCGCGCCAGACGCGGCTGCCTGGAAGCATCCCGGGATTTTCCGAGGGCAGTTCGATGCCGGTGCGCTTGCCGATGTTCACCATCGAGCAACCTTCGACCATGGCTTCCTTGCCGATGGTGTTCGCGAGGATGTTGAAATAGGGATTGCAGGAATGCTGAATCGCTTCGGCTAGATTTTGGCCTCCGTGGCTCCGGCCAAATTGCCGGAATACCCAGCATTGCACTCGCGCGTTGCCGTAGCTGACATAGCCGTTGCAACCGATGCGGCTGTTGCCCCGACCCGCCAGCACTGAGGAAATAGCGGTGGGGATCTTCATGGTGGATCCCGGCGCATACTGGGAAATCGAGCGGTTCGTTAGAGGCGCGAGCTTGTTCTGATTGTAGGCATCCAGATTCGCTTTCGAAATGCTGGGGAAGAAATCGTTAGGGTCGAAGTCAGGCACGGAGGCCATTGCCAAGACTTCACCGGTGTTTACATCCATCACCACTCCAGCGGCGCGTCCGGCGTAGCGCAGGGTATTTTCTAATAGAAACTGGACCGGCGCGTCGATGGCGAGCTTGAGCTTCGCTCCGGTGCCGGGCTTGGTGTAGTCGGACATCCGGATGGTGCGGCCTTTCTCATCTTTCACGATGGTCTTCTGGCCCTCTGGCCCTAGCAGAATAGCATCCATCGAAGCCTCCACTCCGGCGATGCCTTTGTCATCGCCGATGTAGTGGTCGAACTTGCGCACGGCACTTTCCGGGACATCGCCCTTCTCCCATTTTTTTAAATAGCCAAGGATGTGACTCGCGAGCGAGCCGTAAGGATAGTCCCGCTGCGGGCGGAGACTCAGATAGACTCCGGGCAGATCCAGATTGTGTTCCGCAAATTTTGCGAACTCCTCGAATGATAGATCCGAGCGGTAACTGAACGGGATGAGTCCGCCGTGGGTGCGGAAATGGACGCTGAGATCATTCGCATTGTAAGGCTTGAAGAGGCCGAGCTTCGGACTGTTAAGGACGCTGAGGGTGGTTTCCTTGACGATGGCGTCGATGTCCTTCTCCGAGCGCTTGCGGGGCAGACCCTTTTCCTTGGTCAGCCGTTGGATGGTCGGGTCATCGTCATGTTGCGTTAGATAGGCTTGGCGGATTTCATCGAGGTTAAAGGAGACCTCGTAGTTGCGCAGGTTACGGGCTAGGGTGATGCCATTGCGGTCGGTGATCTCGCCACGGATGCCCGGCTCGCGGACGGTGACGCTGCGATTTCCCGGCACCAGCTGGAGGTAATGGTCGCGGTGGACAATTTGGAAATCATATAACCGCGACAACAGCGCCCCGAAGCCGACGAGCACGAGGGCCGTCAGCAAATAGAGTCGGAGTCGGTAGCTGGGTTCCATGACTCGTTAGTAGGCGCGGCGGCGTTTCCTGCCAGCTTCGGGGTTGATCGAGTGGTCGCAAGCTCTCGCGATCCGGAATAACAGCCAGAACACGAGCGGGGAAAAGACCATCGTTAGAAGCGAGGTGAAGAGCATTTGCATGAGCGTCGCCTTGGAGAGCACGAACTCACCGCGGACGAAGTTGATGATGGCATACTCGGCTGCTAGGTAGAGGAAGATGGCGATGCCTGATAGAAGCGCGGAGAACTGCCATTTTCCCTGTTTGAACAGCGGCTGGATGCCCTGCATCAGGAAGCCCATCGCGCCGAATAGGAAGATCGAGTAACCGAAGCGCAATGACTCGACTTGCTGGGTGTAAATTTCCGGGTCGCCCCCTTGCGGACCGAGCGCGCAGTGGGCATCCCAGAAGAACCCGCCGATGAAGGCGAGCAGCAGCATCGTCGGCTGCCCCACCGTGACGGCCTGGCATAGGAAGACCAATTGCACTAACAAAATCCGCGAGTGGTGCATCCCCGTGAACGCGGGCAGGAACTGCTGCACCACGAACGAGGCGAGCAGAAGCAAGATGGTGATGAACGAATAACGGATCACGAACGGGTCAGGGATCGGTGGAGAGCACGACGAAAACCGTGCCGAGATCCGCGAAGTTCACCGAGGGCCGGACGAGAGCTTCGGAATCCAGTGGGCCTTTTTCGACGGACTCGATGGTTCCAAGTAGAATGTTAGACTGGAAGATTCCTCCCCGGCCGGTGGTGAAGACGCGCTGCCCCGGGCGGAGCGCGGCGTCGGTGGATAGAAAGCGCAAGCGGAGCAGGGGATTGCCATCGAAGCGCCCGCGCTGGCCGCTGAGAATCCCCACTTCCGGAGAACCTTCGACGCGGGCGGAAACTTGGCATTTCTCATCGGTGAGCAGCAGCACCGACGAGCGGTTTTGGCCGTTGTAAACTCGGTCGATCTTGCCGACGAGACCTTCGTTAGAAAGCACGGCACGCTGCACGCCGATCCCACGTTCCTCGCCAGCATCGATGTCCACCGTTTGCCACCAAGTGGTCGGTTGGCGGCGGATCACCTGCGCGGGCACCACGTCGAAGTGGGTGGCCTTCTTATAGTCCAAAGCGTGCCGGAGTCGGTCGTTTTCATGTTCCAGATCCCGGTAGAGGGAGTTTTTCACCCGCAAGGAGCCAAGCTCGGCGCGGATGGTTTCCAGCTCGACTTCAAGCTCCTTGGAATGATGCGTCTCCTTGAGAAACGCGCGGGCTTGGGTTTCCATTTTCGAGCCGGATTTCAGGAATGGCGACATCGCCGAATAATAGAGATCCTGCACCTCGCGCACCGCCCGGTCGCTGTGCGTGATGGCCCACACAGCCCCTCCGAGGAAGAGCAGCAGGGCGATGAGATTGAGCGGCTTCATGGCCGGAATGGGCCC
>JAYTLO010000432.1:0-1382 GCA_043729385.1 Akkermansiaceae bacterium | reverse complement strand
TTCAACTGCGGGACTTCACAGCGGCGGACCATCCGCATTTCCGCGCCATCAAAGGCGCGGTCTCATTGAAGCGGGATCAGGCGTCGGCGGTGGAGAGCTTGCCGAGCAGGTGCTCGTAGATGTCGCCCTTGGCATCGCCTTCAGTGAGTGGGAGTTCCTCGATGGCGGCGACGGCGCGCGAAAGCAGGTTGCCGGAAGGGATGAGGCAGTTGGCGTCCTTGAGGTAGCGGCCGAGCGGGTGCTGCTGGAGATTGGTCCGCATGAAGGGAAAGAACTCGTCGCGGTCGATGGTGAGCATGCGGTCGCCGCCTTCATTGCGGAAGTGGGACCAGCGGCTGTGCTGCTTGTCTTCTGGGAACAGGCGCTTGAAGTCCTTCTTCAAGCGGCCGGCGCGCTTCTCGTTGCGGGACTCGGTGATGTCCAGCAAGCGGGCGAACATCGGATAGGAAATCTGCTCGATGACGGTGATGGGATTGGTGATGCCACCGGAGTGGAAGTCCAGCCAGAGGGCGTCGATTTTATTGCGGTAGGCGGTGGCGAGAGTCATTGGGGTAAAAGCTGAAAACTGAAATTGGGAGAAGCCCGGGGGAAGTCAGGGAAGGAGACTGATGAGGTTTTCGCGGATCCAATCGTGGGCTTCGGTGGGGTTGTAGCGGCTGCCGGGACGGAGGAGCGGGGGAGTGTCGGAGAGGAAGCCGGGGTGTTTCATTTTGGCAACGAGATTCAGGCCAAAGTCCTTGGCTGAAATGGTGTGGGCTTCGGCTTGCATGTAGTTGGTGAAGGCATCGACCACGGCGGGAGGATCGAGAACACCCGCTTGGTGGGCCTGCCAGAGATCGAAGTGATCACGTCCTTTGCGGCGCTGATAGAGGGCACGCAGTTTGGTGCCGAGCAACTCGGTGGTGGAAAAGATCGGGAGGATGGCGGCACCGGTGAACCAGCGCGATTGGACGGCGAACTCGGTTTGCTGGAGAGGCAGGAGACGAAGGTGCTCGCGGGTGTTGATTTCGATTTTCAACCGGAGCCGGATGACGGGCGGTGATTCGGATTCGAAGCGGTAGGTGAGGGTGGCTCCGCGTGTGCTGGTGTCGCTGCGGGGTGTGCCGAGCCAGGGGTCGAGCCGGGCTTTGATCCGGTCCAAGGTTTCACCGATGGGTTCTTTGCGGATCTGGACGAAGTCGAGGTCCTCGGAATAGCGGGCGGCGGGTTGAAGGATGATTTTGTGGAGCGCGGTGCCACCGCGGAAGACGAGGGCTTCGCGCAGTTCCGGGTCGGAGTAAATTTCCACCAAGCCACGCGACAAGACGAGGTCCTGCTCGACCTGCGCGGGGGAAATCCACGGGCATTGCTGGGACCACTCGGTGATGTAGGCGGCGGAAATC
>JAYTLO010000431.1:0-8510 GCA_043729385.1 Akkermansiaceae bacterium | reverse complement strand
CCACACGTCCCAAGCTGGGCACGCTCTTTCCTTCAACACCCGTCAGCTCAATAAAGAGTTCACGATTAATGGCTTTGCGGGCAACCAGCTCGACTTGCTTTCCGCCAACAACTTTTTAACCAATACTCCCGCACCCGTCGCCAATCTCCCCCGCCACGTCCGGCCGGACGAAGACTTCCCTCTCGAACAACGGGCCCGTTCCTACTTCGCGGTGAACTGCTCTTACTGCCACCAAACTGGCGGCAGCGCAGGCGGATTCTGGGACGGCCGCGCGCATCTCACGCTCGAACAAACCGGCCTCATCAACGGTAACGCCGTCAACAGCGGCGGTAGCTCCCTGAACAAATACATCGTCCCCGGCGACACCACCCACAGCATCGTCCTCAACCGCATGTCCGGCACCAACGGCTTCGGGCGCATGCCCCCGCTCGGCACCACCGTGGTGGATCCTGCTAACATCCAGCTCATCACCAACTGGATCAACAACAGCCGCCCGCTCTACGACCAATGGCGCGGCGGATTTTTTACCGTGATCGATCCTAACGGCGACAAAACAGCCGACCCCGACGGCGACGGCGTGAGCAATTACGACGAATATTTGCGAGGCAGCTTGCCATTGAGGGGCAGCGGCTCGTGGCAGGCAAGCATCGCGAACGGCTCCCTCCAATTTCTCCGCAAGTCCCACCGCTACTACTCCATCCAAACCAGCGACAACCTCGGCCAATGGCAGCCGTGGCCAGTTCCCGAAATCAACAATTCCTACGGGGACGCCGACGAGATAATCCAGATTCCGCTGCCTGCGGATCCCGACGGCAAGCAGTTCTTCCGCTTCAGCATCGCCGAACCGTGAGCTAGAGGCGTGGCCTCGCCCGTCTTCTAGCGGTGCTTGAGATAACCCCTGAATGCGGCTGTTCGGGCAGAATGCCCGCGCCACGGTGGCCCGGGCATCCTGCCCGGAGCCTTGTGCCGCGATTGGGTACCACTCTCACAACTCTGAGCATCGTAGAATCACTAACATTAACACCTTTGATTTCACGGTCATCAGCCACTTTGACCCCCACTCGAGGTCAGGTGTTCTGACCCGGTCTCAGTGCGAGGCCCCACTCCTGCTTGTTGGATGAAACGCTTCCTGTCTGTTTCCGGGGCACTCGGACTTATTTCTTCGGGTCGGACGCTTGGCGGAGATATAGAAAAAGGTCGCGTATTTGGGACTCCGCAATGCCCGTCAACACGCCTTCCGGCATCATTGAATTGGGGCTGATTACCGTGCGAAGAAATAGTGTTCGGGACCAATCTTGCCGCCTTTTTCAAACATCGTGTGGCAGACGGCACAGCGGGCCTGGACGAGCATGCGGTCTTTGTCTTCGCCCGGACAGTTTGGATAATTACCGATCAAGTGGAAGATCGCGCGGACCCAGGGGACAAACGCTCGGTGCTAATGACCGACGATCCGGTCGCAGCCGCCGCCAAATATGGCAGCGCCGACATCGTCAGGAAAAAGGACTTACCGTAATTTCCGGCTGCACGTCGAATTTCTTATCTCCAAGCCCGGCGGCAACAGCGGCGTCTATCTACAGAACTGCTTTGAGATCCAAATCTGCGATGGCGACAAAACCAAACACGGCATGCGTGCGGTCATCAACGAACCCGAGCCTCCCTGCCATCCATACACCGGCCTCGGCAGGTGGAACAGCTATGACCTCATCTTCCGCGCCGCCCGTTCCTAAAACGGCGAGCTAACCGAAAGCCCTTGGGCACCCTCTATTTCAATGCCTCTTCCGCCAAATCTGTGAGTGGAAACGGGATCCATCCGCCGCGAAGCGGCGTGATTCTCTTGAAAGTTGTCCACAACAGGCTGCTTCGAGAATGGGTCTAAAACTCGCCGGGGAAGCCGACTGTTGTGGGCAACTTTCTTTTCTGGGATCCGATGATCTGCCGAGAGCATGAGAGCTTGATGAACCGAACGACCTCTGGCAAAGTCCGTTTACGACATAAACCAACTAGGCATTCGCGACGCCTCAAGCTCGTCGTGCAACTGCGCCGTTTCCTGGTGCTCGAAGCCACCCGCCGCCGCAACCTCGCTCCCAATGCCCCGGCCTGGCCCTGCGCGAACTCGCTGCCGCATGGAGTCGCGAGCACGGTTACCGGCCGCTTTTAGCCGAAAGTTTAAGCGATCCCGAAAGCCACGCCGGCACCGTTTACAAAGCCACCAACTGGACCTGCGCTGGCGACACCAAGGGCGTTTCCCAAGAACACGCCGATTATTACATCCCGAACCAAAGACCAAAAAAAACTCTGGCTCAAGCCGCTCGCCCCCACGCCTTCGTCCTGATGTGCACCCCTGAATTGCCCGATGATTGCGCCATGATCCCCGCCACCGGGAAAAAGGAAGACTGCGAGGTCAGCGAGGCCCGCGCCCTGTTGGCCGATCCGCAGGTCAGGCTGGAAAACGCCCTCGTCACCGCCGATGCGCTTCACAACAAACAAGCCACCGTGCGCCTCATCGCTGAAAAAGGCGGCGATTATCTCTTCGGCACCAAAGACAACACCCCCAAGCCCCACGAGACGGCGGTTGCGGCTCTGCGGTACACCCCATTTTTGCCGTAAGCTGCGAATCCGGGCACGGGCCCATCGACACCCGCACTGCAGCCGTCGCCGCCATCACTCCGTTGACCGCCGGGCTGCCATACGCCCGCAGCGCCGTGGTCGTCCGGCGCGATTGGCAGGTCAAAAGCGCGGCGGAAACGCAGGACCAGAGTCAGGTATTTTCTAACCAGCCTCGACCTAGTGAAAAACAGCGCTTCCCCGCTGCTGTCCGGGGCCACTGGAGCGTGGAGAACCTCAATCACTACAAACGCACACCTGCCTTTGGCGCGAGGACGACCACCGCTCGCGCTGACCCGCAGCGTGCTGCTGGCCATAATTCCCTTTGGGGCGGACGAACCGCTATCGAGCTGCTTCGAGATCTACCAGCGCCACCCGGCCAAAGCCATCCAACTCATCCTCCACGTCGCCCCGTCCAATGACATCTGAAACCAAACGCCCTGGGGCAAAAGCAGTGACTTCTAGGCTAACAGCTTATGCACCACTTCTCCCGCGACATCGGTTAGGCGGAAGTCACGGCCTTGGAAACGATAGGTGAGCTGAGTGTGATCAAAGCCTAGCAGGTGCAAAATCGTGGCATGGAGGTCGTGCACGTGGACCTTGTCTTCGACGGCGTTAAAGCCGAATTCATCGGAGCTGCCGAGAGTGATGCCGGGTTTGATGCCGCCGCCCGCGAGCCACATGGTGAACGCGCTCGGGTGGTGGTCGCGGCCATCGTCGCCCCCTTGGACCATCGGCGTGCGGCCGAATTCTCCGCCCCAAATCACGAGAGTGTCATCGAGCAAACCGCGCTGCTTGAGGTCTTTGACCAGTGCGGCGCTGGCTCGGTCGGTTTTTTTGCACTGGTCCTGAAGGCCTTGGGTGAGCCCCCCGTGATGATCCCAAGCTTCGTGGAAAATTTCTACAAACCGGGTCCCGCGCTCGATCAGACGACGGGCGAGCAGGCAGGAGTTGGCGTAGGAAGATTCGCCGGGTGTGGCACCATACATTTCCAAGGTTTCCTTTGATTCCCCTTTCAAATCCATCAACTCGGGAGCGCTGGACTGCATGCGGTAGGCGAGTTCGTAGGAATTGATCCGAGTGGCGATTTCGGGATCTCCGACGACTCCGAGGCGCTGCTCGTTCAGGCGCTTGATGGAGTCGAGGGAATCGCGCTGCATTTTAGTATCCACGCCTTTCGGATTGGATAGATAGAGCACGGGATCGCCCTTGCCGCGGAATGGGACTCCCTGATAGATGCTGGGCAGGAAACCGCATCCGTAGTTAGAGGGGCCGCCGCTGGTGCCCTTCGAGCCCGTGCTGAAAACGACAAAGCCTGGCAGATCATCGGCTTCACTGCCGAGGCCGTAGGTGGCCCATGCACCCATGCTCGGGCGGCCGAATTGCTGCGAACCGGTGTTCATGAAAATTTGCGCCGGCGCGTGGTTGATCGCGTCGGTCTGCATGGATTTGATGATTGCGATGTCATCGACGATCTCCGCGGTATGGGGCAGAAGTTCGGAAAGTTCCGCACCGGACTGGCCATGTTTTGCGAACTTGAACTTCGGCGCGAGCAGCGTGGAATTGGGGTCAATGAAGGCGGAGCGGTAGTTTTTCAGCAGTTCCGCGGGTGGGAGTTTGCCGTTCCACTTGGCGAGTTCTGGTTTGTAATCGAAGAGATCCAGGTGACTGGGAGCGCCGGCTTGAAAAAGGAAGATGACCCGTTTGGCCTTGGCGGGGAGCGGCGGAAACTTGGGTGCAAGCGGGTTGTCCGTGGCGGCGGCAACGCGGTTGGCGCCGAACAGGGAACCCAGGGCGATGGAACCGAGGCCGATGCCACAGTCTCTAAAAAACCAGCGGCGCGTCATCTGCTGGCGGAATTGGTTTTGAAAATGCTCGAGATGTGTCATGGCCGGACTGGGTTAAATGGTGATTCTCTAACCGCAGATAGATGCGGATGAAGATTAAATATGCTGCTCACTCTTTGGTGATGGTTTCGTCCAAGTTAAGGATGACCCGGCTGACCAAAGTGTAGGCCGCGAGTTGTCTCACGTCGGTCAGCGGCGGAAGGGTGTCGAAGCGTTGAGCTTTGGTTAGAATGAGGTCCTCGGGTTTGGCGTTGGGTTCGTCGAAGCGGGCGAGTTGGGATTTCAGGAGGCCAAGGAGTTCATCGCGTTCCGTGGCGGTGGGGACGCGGGAGACACAGCGGCGAAAGACGTAGTCGATGCGAGACTCTTCGGTCGCGCCACCTTCCGCCAAAGTGCGACGGGCGAGGGCTTGGGCGGCTTCCATCGAGACGGTTTCGTTGAGCGCGACAAGGGCTTGCAGCGGGGTGTTCGAGCGCATCCGGCGGACGCAGGAGACGGTGCCCTCGGGAACATCGAATGCCTGCATCGTTGGGTGGGAGGAGGTCCGGCGGCGATAAGTATAAACGGCGCGGCGATAGCGATCCTCGCCAATTTCATCGACCCATGGAAATGGCGAGTAGCTGACCGGAGGGAGGAATAGGAAAGCGGGCGCGGGCGGCATGATTGATTTTCCGCCGACTTTCGGATTGAGCAGGCCGCTGACGGATAGAGAGATGTCACGGACAATTTCACCCTCGACGCGGAAGCGCGGGCCCCGCGCAAGAAGCCGATTGTATTGATCCTTCGCGTAGAGTCCTGGCTCGATTCTACTGCTCTGCTGATAGGTCGCGGAGCTGACGATGAGGCGGTGCATTTCCTTCACACTCCAGCCGCGCTCCATGAACTCGACCGCAAGCCAGTCTAGAAGCTCGGGATGCGACGGAGCCTCGGCCTGGGTGCCAATGTCATCGGGAGAGGCGACGAGTCCGGTGCCGAAATAGCTCTGCCAGATGCGGTTGACCGCAACTCGGGC
Organism: Akkermansiaceae bacterium; assembly: GCA_043729385.1. Lineage (GTDB taxonomy): Bacteria > Verrucomicrobiota > Verrucomicrobiia > Verrucomicrobiales > Akkermansiaceae > Luteolibacter. The sequence goes on along the minus strand of JAYTLO010000431.1, from coordinate 3,047 downwards.
GGTGGTTGGGGCTTTCGGATCGACCAGCCATTTCGCCAGCGTGAGGCGGGTTTGCGGAGCGTTTTCCGGAAGCGGATTAAGAATGGAAAGGACGCCGGGAGTGACCTTGTTTCCGGGTTTCAGCCAATCGCCCCGCTTGAACATGAAGGTAGGTCGAACTTCCTCCCGCTGGCTAAGGGTCATCTGGGTGGTGCCTTCCGGGTGTTTTTTCCAAAGTTCGGCGACTTTAGCATTTGCGTCCTTCCACTCGGACTGGGTGCCGCACCAGTGGGCAAAAATCGTGGCGGTCTGGGCCTCGGAGCGTCGGTCGCAATCAATTGCGAGCGCTTCGCGGACTTGCTTCGGCAAGGAATCGAGCTTGGATGGAGGCGCGGTGGCGATGGAAATACGAAAGCGTCCAATAGCGTTCGACTGGAGATCATCAGAGTTCCAACCGCCGTGTTTCTGCGAGAGTCGGATCAGAAGCTTTGCTTCGCCCGATTCGTTGGCGAGCGGCTGATCGAGGGTGAAAATGGCTGCGCAATCCCGGTTGCGGCGGCCGGGACCAACGTCATTTGACCAGGCAGAGTCGTCTTTGTTGTCGATCGCATAGTTGGCCGGACCGATGACACGCCGTACGGGTGTTCGCTCGTTAAATTCCGGGCGAACTTGCGTCTCCTCTGGCGGGCCGAGATTGGCTGTAGCGGACACAAACTTGAGCGGCGTGGAGTTTTTCGCGTCGCCGGTCGGTTGGAGATCGACCTTGAATTCTGTGATGCCAAACGTTCCAAGATACGAACGTCCAGGTCCCTGCCCGGGGAGGTTCGGATCAGTGAGAGCTTCCAAGCGAAACGCCACGATGTTTTTCACCGGCGTGGTTATATGCATGCTCGTCTCATTTTTGTTAGGTTGGTAACCGGCGCATAGAAATGCGCCATCAGCCTGCGGCAGGAAGCGTTGTCCGTCGGTGGAATTCTTATCAACCACTGGCTGGATCACCGTCCATTCCGGCTGGGGAGCGGCCTTAAGATCTACCTCCCACCGGGCCATCCTGCTTTCCCAATCTGGCGAGGAACGCAGCATTTTTTCGGTCTCAGCGATCTGGCGGAGAACATCGGTGCGTTCGATTTGCTCCTTTGTGGTATAGACGACCGGTTGGGATTCGTGATCGTTGTTCAGGAAGGCGAACATTTTGTAATACTCCTCCTGGCTAAAGGGATCGAATTTGTGGTTATGGCATTGGGCGCACTGAACGGTTAGGCCGAGGACGCTTTTGCTAACGGCCTCCATGCGGTCGAACATGGCTTCCACGCGGAACTGCTCGGGATCGACGCCTCCTTCTTCGTTGAGCATGGAATTGCGAAGAAATCCGGTGGCGACCAGCTGGTCCTGGGTCGGGTGCGGGAGCTGGTCGCCGGCCAATTGCTCGATGACAAATTGGTCATAGGGCAGGTCACGATTGAAGGCGGCGATGACCCAGTCGCGGTAAAAATGGGCGATGCGCGGCTTATCTTTTTCGTAGCCGTCCGAATCAGCATACCGAGCGGCGTCCAGCCAATGACGACCCCAGCGTTCGCCGTAGTGGGGTGAGGCGAGAAGACGCTCCGTAAGGTTTTTAACCGCGGTTTGGAGATCTATGGAGGTCTCGGCGACGAAAGTATCGACCTCAGCGGGCGAGGGAGGGAGGCCGACAAGATCGAGATACATCCGCCGGCAGAGAGTGATCGGATCGGTTTCCGGGGAGAACTGAAGGCCTTCCATTTCGAGTCGGGCTGCGATGAAGGCATCGATCGGATTCTTGACGGCGGGCGTTTGGGCGACGACCGGCACCGGAGGTTTGACGGGCGATTTGAATGCCCAATGGTCGCGATTGTTTTCCTTGATGACGACCGACGCGCTGTCAGGCCAATCCGCCCCTTGGTCGATCCAAGCGCGTAGCAAGCCGATCTGATCGGCGGTGAGGTGCGGGCCTTTTTTCGGCATCGTTTCGTCAGTGAGTCCGCCGACCATGTGGATCAGCAGGCTTTCCGCGCTTTTCCCGGGTTCGATGGCGACGCCGAGATCCCCTCCTTTCAGCGCGGTGGGTTTGTGATCCAAGCGGAAGGCGGCTTCCTGCTTCTTGGGTCCGTGACACTCGTAGCAGCTATTTTCGAAAATTGGCTGGATGTCGGCAACGAAATCAATCTTGCGGGTGGCAGGCGGAGGTAGGCTGGCTAGCTTCGCGGAGTCTATTTTTTCGGGGTCATTGTCGGCACTCTTTTCGGCCGTGAGCCGAAGACCGTCAGGCCATTTCGCACCTTCATCGATCCATTTCCGGAGAAGGGCAATCTGCTCGGGCTTCAGGGCCTTGTCTTTCTTTGGAGGCATTTCGAAGTCCTCGACCAATCTTGCCACGAAATAAATCAGCGGGCTTTTGCTACTATCGCCGACGATGACGGCTGGCTCGCCGGTTTCCCCGCCTTTGATGAGCGCATCGCGGGTATCAAGCCGGTATTCTCCCTTCTGCTTTTCTTCTCCGTGGCAACTCACACAGGAATTTTCCAGGATGGGCTGGATTTCACTGGCGAAATCGAATGTTACCGCAGCAGGGGGGAGCTTTGACAAATCAACGTCTTCAGCAAAAATCGCGGAGGCTAGTGCAATAAAAGCGATCAGGAAGCTGAGGGAGATGGATGACTTCATGAGGAACGAAAGCGATAAAGTTAGCCGCCCCGCGGCAGGAGCCTTGTCGATGAAAAGCTCCTGTCCATTGCCGGGCACCCGTGACTTACTTCTTCGGATCGGACGTTTGGCGGAGATACAGAAAAAGGTCGCGTATTTGAGGCTCTTCAAGGCCCGTCAACGTGCCTTCCGGCATCATCGAATTGGGGCTGATTTCCGTAGATTTGATTTCCGTGCGAGGAATAGTGGTTATCGCCGCCAGGGTTTTGAGAGTCACTGAATTCGGGTCTTCAGCAGTGATCACCCCCGCCTTGAGTTCGCCGCTTTTGGTCGTGATAAAAACTTGCTGATAATCCTTACCAATCACGGCGTTGGGATCCAGAATGTTTTGCAACAAGTAGTCCATA
>JAYTLO010000430.1:0-7746 GCA_043729385.1 Akkermansiaceae bacterium | reverse complement strand
ATACCTCCTGAGTTTCGACAAGCGGCTTTTCAGGCCAGCCGTATCGAGCGCCAGGAGGTCAGCGGTAGGAAGTAAGGACATTGCGGGCGGAGAAAAGGGCAACCGGCGGGATGAAGCAAGGCGGAATCGAAATCGTGATCCGGCGTGCGCCACCGCTCGCAGAAACTCTGCTGGAGGCTTGGATTCACACCGGAGCGGCGGAATCCCCGCTTGATGATCGGTCGATCTGCCAACATCTTCCGCCGCTTTGCCTGTCCGATCTTCCATGCTTCCCGAGAGCCACCGCGTCCCGCCGTGGACTGCGGGGCTGCAAGCCGCGCGTGCGAATGTGGTTCCGGGATTGGTTGTCCAGGCGCTGATGTTAGGAATGTTGCTGGCCTATTATTTCTACCCTCCCACGCGGCATTGGCTTGATGGGCTGGCGGAAATCAAGGCGCGCTGGAGCTATGGATACACGGCGATTTCATCCATCATCGCCGGCTCGGTCATCCCGGAAATTTTGCGGATTTGCGTGTTTCAAAAGGGCCGCAGCCACCGCTCTAACTTCGCGAACCTGTTATTCACCGTGCCGTTCTGGTGCGTGATGGGAGTGGTCGTGGATTTTTTCTACCGTTGCCAAGCTGGCTGGTTCGGCGCGGAGGTGACCTTCGCCGTGGTGCTGAAGAAGGTTTTGGTGGATCAATTGCTCTACAGCCCGCTGTTCGCCGCTCCCGTGAGTGCTTGGCTGTATGATTGGAAAAACCGCGGTTATCGCTTCCGGGGCATCGGCGTGTTTTTCACGGGCGGTTATTATCGCGACGTCGTCGTGCCGATCCTGTTCGCGACTTGGGGCGTGTGGATCCCGATCGTGACGATCCTCTATTCGCTGCCGTCGGAATTGCAGATCCCGTTGTTTGGCTTGGCGCTTTCCATGTGGGTCATGCTCTACACATGGATGAGCGAGCAGCGGGCGAGTTGAATTTTCGGGAGATTGTCACTGGCATTGGCGCAATCGCTCTTTAGTGTTCGCGCGAACCCATGGAACTCGACAAAAAACTCGCCATCCTTGCCGACGCGGCCAAATACGACGCGTCCTGCGCGAGTTCTGGAGCGGTGCGGGGAAACTCGACGGATGGTAAAGGCGTGGGTTCCACAGGCGGCGCGGGGATTTGTCACAGTTATGCCCCGGACGGGCGCTGCATTTCTTTACTGAAAGTTTTACTCACTAACTTATGCATTTACGATTGTCAATACTGCATCAATCGCCGCTCCAGCAATGTTAGGCGCGCGGCATTCACTGCGGAAGAAGTGGTGAAACTCACGCTGGATTTCTATAAACGAAATTACATCGAAGGTCTATTCCTCAGCTCAGGCATCATTCGCAATGCGGACTATACCATGGAGCAAGTGATCGCCGTGGCTCGCACGTTGCGGGAAGTCCATGATTTCCGCGGTTACATTCATTTAAAAACCATCCCCGAGGCATCTCCGGAACTTATAGAAACCGCTGCTAGATATGCGGACCGGATTAGCATCAACCTCGAACTTCCCACTCAACAAAGTCTCGATCTCCTGGCCCCGGAAAAGAACATCATCCGCACCAAGCAAGCGATGGGCCGCATCCGCCACAAGCTCGACGAAGCGAGTGAACGGCGGCGTGGCGGCGACAAGAAAGTCCGCCATGCCACCGGCCAGAGCACCCAAGTGATCGTCGGGGCAGATGCATCGACAGACGCGGATTTCCTAGCTCGTTCGGACGAGCTTTATGGTGCCTACAAGATGCGGCGTGTTTACTACTCGGCGTTCAGCCCGATTCCCGAGCCGTCCAAAATTTTACCACTCGTCGCGCCGCCGCTCATCCGCGAGCACCGACTCTATCAGGCGGATTGGTTGATGCGTTTCTATGGTTTCAAGACCTCGGAAATTCTCACTCCGGAAACGCCGAATCTGGATTTACACTTGGACCCCAAACTCGCGTGGGCCTTGCGCAACCGGCAGGATTTTCCGGTCGATATCCAGACCGCCAGCCGTGAAGTGCTGCTGCGGGTCCCCGGTCTAGGGGTGCGCAATGTGGAACGCATTCTGAAAATCCGGCGCTACACCCGCATCCGTTTGGCAGATCTTGTGCGGCTGCGGGTCTCGCTGTCGAAGGTCCAACCATTCCTGATGACCGCAGATCACAATCCGGCGAATTTGCTGCTAGACTCGGATTCCCTGCGTGCCCGCTTCCTGCCGAAACCTCAACAGCTCGAACTTTTCCCCACCGATGAGATGCGCTAACCCCGGCGTAAACTTCGCCTCATGGCGCGATGCTGCGCGTCGATTGCTGCAAGACAAGGTCCCGCCGCAGGAGGTGCTTTGGGACGGTGGCGATGGGCTTTTCTCGACCCCGGATCTCCACGAGGAAGCATCCGCAGCGGCACGGTTGAAGGTTCCCGCCGCATTTGTCGAAATGGCGAAAACCGTCGCGTGTCATCGCGATCCATCCCGCTGGAGTTTGCTCTATCAGATCTTATGGCGCGTCGTCTGCGGCGGGGAGCGGCACTTGCTCTCCATCGCCAGCGATGCCGATATGGCAAAGGCGAGGCTGCTGGAGAAAAACGTGCGCCGGGAAATCCATAAGATGCACGCCTTCGTCCGCTTCAAGTTGATCGATACCGACGCCACCACCGGTCGCGAGCGTTATGCCGCGTGGTTCGAGCCGGACCATTTCATCGTCGAGGCGGCCACACCGTTTTTCCGCAAACGTTTTGCCAACATGGACTTGAGCATCTTCACGCCGAAGGGTTGCGCGCATTGGAATGGAGAGCTGCTCAGTTTCACCCCCGGCATTCCTAACAACCCGGTGGAAAACCCCGATGCCCTCGAAGCTGCGTGGCGGGTTTACTATCGCAGTATCTTCAACCCAGCGCGGCTCAAGGTGAAGGCGATGCAAACGGAAATGCCCAAGCGCTATTGGAAAAATCTGCCGGAAGCAGAGCTAATTGCGGAGCTGATAGAAACGAGCAAGCAGCGCGTCGAAGCGATGCATGACGAGACACCCCGCCCGGAAAAACGCGCACCTAACAACGTGTATTTGAGCAAACTCAAGGAACTGTCAGTGGTGAAGCCTTGCGCCTATCCGCCCTCGCCGGATCTCACATTGGCCGAGCTTGGAAAGATGGCGGCGAGCTGCCGGGCGTGCCCACTGTGGGAGCACGCGACAGGCACGGTTTACGGCGAGGGTCCGCCGCGCGCCCGGATCATGCTGGTCGGCGAGCAACCCAGTGACCGCGAAGACGTGGCGGGTCGGCCATTCGTCGGCCCCGCTGGCAAGCTGCTAGACGAGGCACTCGCAGAGGCTGGCCTTGACCGCTCAGCCATGTATCTAACCAACGCGGTCAAACATTTCAAATGGACTCCGCGTGGCAAACACCGCGTGCATCAGAAGCCGGATGCCGGGGAAATCGACGCCTGCCGGCCGTGGGTTCTGGCGGAGTTAAAACAGGTCGCGCCGCAGGTTTTGATCCTGCTAGGAGCCACCGCCGCCCGGTCGTTGTTAGGAAAGCCGCTCGCAGTGACTCAGCATCGCGGCCTCATTGATGCGCCGGGACTCGCGGCGCGTGTTATTCTAACTGTCCATCCAGCGTATTTACTTCGCCTGCCTGACCCTGCCGTGAGTGCCGCTGAATATGCGAAGTTTGTCGCAGATTTGAGTCTGGCGACGAGTGATGCTGAGCCGGGCATCATTGACTAGCAGTGCGGAGAGTTAGTCCTTAGTTTCCACCAGGATTTCATTTCGGCTGGCGTCAAGTGAGCAGGCCCAGTTCGCGTGTAGAACCGCGAAGCATGGACGGGGGCGTCCATGCTCCTGTCACCCTTTCATCACTCCATCCAGCCAGACGATCATCTTCTTTCGGTACGCGCCGTTGTCCTTGGAAAGGGCATTGCCGTGGTGGCCGGCTTTCACTTCGAACAAGGTTTTCGGTGAGGCGGCGGCTTCGTAAAGCTGGAGACCTTGCGAGACCGGGACGATTTCATCGGCAGCTCCGTGGACGACTAACAGCGGGACCGGCGCGAGCATTTTTACGAAATCCTTCGGCGCGAGTTCGTCGGTGACGAGGCTGGCTCCGAGCTGGCCGCCGATGATCCGCGCCATCGCCTGATAGGATGCGAAGGCTCCGTCGATGACGATGGCGCGAAGTCCCTTGACCGGAGTCTCGCCGAGGGCGGTGACGGATTGTGCGCCGCCGAGGCTGTGCCCGAACGAGACAAGGCGCGTGGTATCGATGTCCGGACGCTTGAGGGCGTAGTCGAAGGCGGCTTTCACGTCGTCGATCATGCCACGGCGGCCGACGCTGCCACCGGATTTCCCGAAGCCGCGGTAGTCGTAGATGAAAACATTGTAGCTGGCCTCGGCGAGCCAAGTGCAGAAGCCGAGGTGATAGCTGATAGAGCCGGCGTTACCGTGGGAGAAGACGACGGTGCCTTTCGCAGATTTCGCGGGCTTATCCTTGGCCGGGATGAACCAACCGTGGAGCGGGGTGCCGTCGGCGGATTGGAAGTTGATGGACTCGAATTTAAGCCCCCACGCAGCCGGAGTGGAGGGTTCGTCGCGGGTGGGGAAATAGAAGAGTTGGTTGCCGCCCTGTTTGCCGATCATGCCTTGGGCGATGCGGGATAGGTCGCCGTTGGGATCTTGGAGCAGGGCACGCAGGTCGGCAGCAGTGGCCGGAGGCTGGGCGGTGGCGGCGGAAGTGGCGAGGCAGAGGCCGAAATAGCGGGCACGCATGGTGACTAAATCGACACCGAGACCAGAATTTGTCGAGCGAAAGAAAATCCGTGCTGTCGCTTGATCAGGGCGCAATGGCCGCTAAAATCTGCGGTCTATGTTTGCACGCACAGCAGTGATTTTCGCGTCGGTCGCCACAGTTTCGTTGGGGGCTGTCCGCTCGGGCAAGGCCGAGGCGGATTGGATCGCCGCGACAGGCTTCTATGCCGCTGGCAAGCCCGTGCAAACGGCGGTCCGCTTGGTGGTGGACGCTGGCTGGCACACCTATTGGCAAAATCCGGGCGAGGGCGGAATGAAGATTTCCGCCGTGTGGGAATTACCCGCAGGCTGGACGGCGGGCGAGCTGGAGCATCCGGTGCCCAAGCGTTTCATGACCGGCGAGCTGGCGGGCTTCGGCTACGAAGGGAGCGTGGTTTTTCCGGTGAAATTCACCCCACCCGCAGGATTTACTGGGACCGCGAAATTGAGCGGAAAAATTTCATGGCTGACCTGTGACGACCAAAGCTGCGTGCCGGGAAATGCCGTGCTCGAGCTTTCTCTAACTGCCGGTGAACCGACTGCCACCGCCGAGGCGAAACTCATCGAAGACGCCCTGCGGAAAATCCCCCAACAGAACTCGGCGCTTAAACTAACTGTCGCCGAGTCGCCGAAATCCCTGACGCTCACTCTGGCCCGGGAGACCACGCAGGCATTCGATCCCGCCAATTATGAAATTTTCCCCGCGACTCCACAGGTCGTCGATCCCGCAGCCAAGTTAGAATTCACCCAAGCGGGCGACAATTGGACGGCGGAAGTGGCGAAGAGCGAGTATGCCACAAAAGCCATTCTGGAACTCACGCTCGTGCTCGCCGGGAAATCCACTCAGCCCCCACTGGTGCTGACGTGGACGGCAGAACCCGCAAAAAGTCATTAGACAAATCCCTCTCTTGCACCTAAATCCAATCTGCCTGCTAAAACCAAACTACTATGAAAAACATTATACTATCAGCCATCGTCGGAGCTTGCGCACTCGCCACCGTCCACGCCGCAGATGTCGGTAAGGAAGCTCCATTGTTTACCGCCAAGGATGCCAAAGGCGCCAGCGTCTCCCTCACCGAGCTACGCGGCAAAGTCGTCGTCCTCGAGTGGGTGAACTACGAATGTCCGTTCGTGAAGAAACATTACTCGGGCGGCAACCTACAAAAACTTCAGGCCGATTACACCGGCAAGGAAGTTGTGTGGCTCACCATCAATTCCGCCGCGCCGGGCAAGCAGGGCTACCTCGAGTCGTCGAAGCTTGGCGAATTCGCCAATGCTCAGGGGAACAAAGCCAGCCACGTCATCTCCGATAGCGACGGCAAAATCGGCAAAGCCTATGACGCCAAAGTCACGCCGCACATGTTCATCGTCGATAAGGAAGGCAAGCTCGTTTACAACGGCGCGATCGACTCAAAGCCCACCCCCGACGCCGCTGATGTGATGACCGCAGACAAGCTATTCGCCAACGCGCTCGACGCCGTGCTGGCCGGCAAGGACGTCGTCAACGCCAAGAACGCGCCCTACGGCTGCGGCGTGAAATATTGATTTCCCCCGTCACTGCTACTTCTCAAACACCCCCGCGCTTAACCGCCGGGGGTGTTTTTGTGTGAGGCTGATTTCTCAATCGCCACTCACTGTTTCCCAAACGTGAATTCCACGCCTTTGCGGCTCCAGGCTTTGGCGAAGTCTGCTTGGAGTTCCTCGAATGTGCGACCTTCTAGCAGCACTTTGATCGCCTCCTCGCCTTCCTTGCCGTCGCGCAGGGCTTTGAGAAATTTCTTGATCCGCCGCCCATCGCCGGTGCCGTCGAGGTGCAGGAAATAGTTTGTTAGAAGCAGGCCGCAGCCGTAACCGATCTGGGGTTGCTCTTGGAAGGATGCGTAGCTCTGGAGCATGAATGTCTTCAAGGTAGGCATCTGGATTTCGGTGCCGAGCGCCCGCCCGCCTTGGTCTTTGGTGCCGTAGCCAGTGACGTATTCGAGGATGTCCTTCTGGTTGCCCCGGACATTGAAGCTGCCGGACCGATAAGGTGTGGTGGCCACGTATTCGGCGATTCCTTCCGCGAACCAGCCCATCGCGCCCTCGGCGAAATAGGCGTCTGGTGATAACTGATGAGTCAGCTCGTGAGGAATGGTGTTGCTGCTCTTTTCCCGGTCTAACATGTAACTGCTGCCCACCGGTTTCACCCCGAGACTGGTCAACGGCACGAGCACCGCGCTTTTCGCCCCGATGAAAACGCCAGCCGTGCCAGCTGGCCCGCCGGCAATGGTGTAGTCCTCAGCTTTCTCGAAAAGGATGATCTGATATTTGCCGTCCGTCCTGACGCCGCCGTCGAAGGCCAGCGGCAGGGTGCGGCAATATAAATGAGTGGCCTCGAACATCACCGCGAAGCCCTTGACCACCGACTTCGCCAGCCGGACATCGCAGACGTAGCGGTAATTCGCACTCTCATAGACGAAGCGTTTTTTCTCGGCGTTTTCCTCCACCGTGTTGATCTCGGGGTCCTCGCTGAACTTGATTAGGTCCGGCCACGGAGCGTCGAAATTGAGGGCTTTCCCGCCATTGCCCACCGGCGGCGGCGTCCTGTTAGCCTCGACGTATTTGCCATCGGCGGCGGAAAGCTTCGCCAACGGGTAAGGCACCTCACGCCCGTCCTTGAGTTTGAGAATGACCGTTTGGCCATCGACCCGCACCATCGTCGCCTCGATCTTTCGATCTTGGACATCCGTCCACGAACGGACCTCGGTCGCCTGGGAGAGCGCGAGAGTTAGAAAAATTACGGAGAGAAATCGCACGATGGGATTGGAGTTACGGAGCGACAAACTAAGTCGATTTCCCCGCGAGTCGAGCAAAGGCTCGGTGGCGTCTGGCGAAGGGTTCGGGACAAAAAAGTTATCCTAGACATGAAGTGGTCTGAGGTTGGCCCCAAGGAGGGGCGGAACGTGTCCGCCCACGCGGATGATGAGCCGATTCGTGGT
>JAYTLO010000429.1:0-2796 GCA_043729385.1 Akkermansiaceae bacterium | reverse complement strand
ATCGGCGGCTCGGGCGACACGTTAGACCGTCTCCATCAGATGGTCGAAGAGGAGAACACTAAGGCCGCCGGCCGCGCCCGCGTCGCCCGCGACAGCTTGGACACCACCCGTTTCAAGGAGCAAGCCTCCGAGCGCGAAGCCCTCGAAGACATCGCCCTCGCCGATCTAGCAGCTGAGCTCGGCATGTCGGTCCCCGGCATCGAAGCTCCGACTCCAGTCGGCGAGATCAAGAAGGAGATGACTTCGCAGTAAGATTCACCCATGAGCGCTCCCGCATCAACCGCCCTGCCGCCGTGGGCGGGGGAAGTCATCGACCTTTACGAATCGGGAGCCTGCGCTCAATTCATCCTGCATGGCAACGTGGACGACCGCGTGATGTTGCCCGTTAGCGGCGCGGCGGCGCGGATCGTTTCGCTCGATGTGTTTCTGCGCGAGCGGTTGTTAGGTAAATTTGATGTCGTGATCAGTTATGATCTCGGCAACGGCATCCGGGTGGAAAAGGGGGGTGATCGCTTCGCCGAGTGGCCGCCTGCTGCGAACGATGTGATCTTGGTAAAAGTGCCGCGCGAGGCGATCACCGTCATCACCCACTATCTGCGTTTCTGCGCGAACATGGCCCGGCTCAAGCCCGAAAAGGCAGCCCGTGTGGCGGTGATTGTGAAGAACGCCGGACTGATCGTCCCGCCTTCTAACGGCGGTGCGAACTACGAACTCAGTGCCATCGCCAGCCAGTTGCGCGATTGGGCGGCGGACTCCACCATCGCGGAACAACATTGCACATCGTTCCTACTCACGGAAAATCTCAACGACCTGCATCCGCTTGTTTCCCGCAACCCGCAGGCGGCTTGCGTCGCGGTGCCGCTGCCGCAGCAGGACGAGTTATTGCCTGCGCTGGATCAATTGAGTGTGCTCTATCCGCTGCCGCTCAAGCCCTTCATCGCCGGGTTAGCCGAGCCCGCTGCCGCGCTTGCTGGAGCGACGTTGAATTCCATCGAGACTCTGCTGCAAACCCGCCAACACCATGGCAAGGAACTCACGCCGTTAGATTTGGTGAGGTTGAAAAAAGATCTCGTCGAGAAGGACGCGCAAGGTCTCATCGAGTTCATCAAGCCAGACCGCACGCTCGACGATCTTCACGGCCAAGTCGCGATCAAGGCGTGGCTCCGGCAGGACATCGCGCTGTGGCGTGCAGGGGATCTAGCAGCGTTGCCGATGGGCTATCTGTTCTGCGGCCCGGTGGGCACGGGCAAGACCTTCATGGTCGAGTGTCTCGCTGGCGAGGCGGGTGTGCCGGTGGTGAAAATGAAAAATTTCCGCGATAAATGGGTCGGTAGCACGGAGAGCAACTTGGAGAAAATTTTCCGGCTGCTAGACGCGCTCGGGCGCTGCATCGTGTTCGTGGACGAGGCGGACCAAGCGCTTGGCCGTCGCAACGCGGACTCTGGTGATTCGGGAGTTTCCGGCCGTGTCTATGGCATGATGGCCGAGCGCATGAGCGATTCCCGCAACCGCGGGCGCATCCTGTGGGCGCTCGCGACCAGTCGGCCAGATCTCGTCGAGGTGGACCTCAAACGACCGGGCCGCGTGGATGTGAAAATTCCGATTTTCCCCACCGCCACGCCGGAGGAAGGCTATCAGCTCATCCGTGCGCTGGCGAAACGACGTGGTGTGGTGCTGGATGAAACACTGCCGGAGTCGTTCAGCACGGCGATTCCTGATTTACTAACACCCGGCGCCGCGGAGGCTTTATCCGTGAAGCTCTACCGCGCGTTGAAGACTGGAGCCACTACTCCGGACGAGGCGCTCGCCGCCGCGCTCCGCGACTATCAGCCGCCGGTGCCACTCACGGTGATTCACGACCAGATCGCGCTGGCGGTCGCCGAGGCCACCGACCTGGGCTTCGTGCCTGAGAGGTTTAGGGGCTGAGGTGGACGTGGCGGCGGTTTTGCGCCATCCGAGAGGATCGTGCAAGGCGATGTGCCGCGATTAAAGAGGAAACACGTGGGCGAGACGCCCACGCTAATTGAGCACAAAAAAACGGCGGACCTTGCGGACCGCCGTTTTGATAGATCGCAGGAATCAGATTCCTTTTTTCACGACGTCGGTGAGGAGGTCGATGACGCGATTGGAGTAGCCCCACTCGTTATCATACCAGCTGACGAGCTTGAAGAACGTGGAGTTCAGTTCGATGGACGACCCGGCGTCGAAGATCGAGGAACGCGCATCGTGGATGAAGTCGGTGGAAGCCACTTCGTCGCTGGTCACGCCGAGGATGTCCTTGAGGTAAGTTTCCGAAGCAAGGGTGAGGGCGGCGGTGATTTCCTTGAGGGAAGTCGGCTTCACTGTCTTCACCGTTAGATCGACCACCGAGACCGTCGGGGTCGGCACGCGGAAGGACATGCCTGTTAGCTTGCCGGCCACTTCAGGGCAGACAAGCGCGACGGCCTTCGCCGCACCAGTGGTGGAAGGGATGATGTTGATCGCGGCAGAGCGGCCGCCTTTCCAATCCTTCTTGGAAGGAGCGTCCACCGTTTTTTGGGTGGCCGTGTAGGAGTGGATGGTGGTCATCAGGCCTTCGGCGATGCCGAATCCTTCCTTGAGCAGGACGTGGACGATCGGTGCAAGGCAGTTGGTGGTGCAGCTTGCGTTAGAGATGATGTGGTGCTTCGCGGAATCGTAGAGATCGTCGTTGACGCCGACGACGAAGGTGGCGTCCTCGCCCTTGGCAGGAGCGGAAATGATAACCTTCTTGGCTCCGGCGGTGAGGTGGCCCTTGGCCAACGCGGCATCGGTGAA
>JAYTLO010000428.1:0-22638 GCA_043729385.1 Akkermansiaceae bacterium | reverse complement strand
CCCGTTTCCCACGGGCGATGAAGGTCTATCCGAATACTTGCATGGCCTCGGCCGCGAATTCGGTGCCACCACCGGCCGTCCGCGTGGTTGCGGTTGGCTCGACACGGTGCTGCTCCGCTTTGCCTGCATGGTCAATGGCGTGACCGGTCTAGCAGTCACCAACGTGGATGGCTTGGACGAATACGAGACGCTGCAGATTTGCACCAGCTACGACATCGACGGCACCATCCACACTCTGCCACCCGCCGACCGCAAGGCGTGGGATCGCGCGGTGCCGGTTTACGAAACACTCCCAGGTTGGAAATCCGACACCACGGCTTGCACCCGCTACGAGGAACTTCCCGCCGAGGCGAAAGCTTATCTAACGCGTTTGTCTGAACTGTGCGGGGCACAGATCGCCTTCGTGGGCGTTGGCCCGGACCGAGTGCAGACCTTGGTTGTGCAATAGGTCTTATAAGTCTTATAGGATCTATTTCCATCCTCATGCCTTCGCACCCGGAAATCCCCCGCCACATTGCCATTATCATGGATGGCAATGGCCGCTGGGCCAAGGAGCGAGGGTTCCCCCGGTTAGAGGGCCACCGTGCCGGTGCGGAATCAGTGCGCGAGGTGATGGAAGCGTGCATCGAACTCGGGGTGGAATATCTCACGCTCTACGCGTTTTCCTCGGAAAATTGGAGTCGCCCGGCGACGGAGGTGACCGCGTTGATGAGCCTGCTAGACCGCTTTCTCGACGAGAAGGCCAAGGATCTCGACCGCCAGAACGTCCGGCTACTCGCCATCGGCCAGCTTGACCGACTGCCGGCGAAAACCCGGGAACTCGTCGAGCGCATCAAAGCCCGCACCGCAGGTCACACGACCATGACGCTGGTGCTGGCCCTTTCCTACGGCGGTCGCGAGGAAATCGTCTCAGCAGCGCGTTCACTCGCGACAGACGCTGTCGCGGGAAACATTTCGCCATCGGACATCAATGCCGACCTCTTCGCCTCACGTTTGCAAACCGCAGGCATTCCCGATCCCGATCTACTAGTCCGCACCTCAGGCGAGATGCGGGTCTCTAATTTCCTGCTATGGCAAATCAGTTATGCCGAAATGGTGATCGTCAAAAAATTCTGGCCGGACTTCCGCCAAGGCGACCTGTTCGAGGTGGTCGAGGAATACAAGCGCCGCAACCGGCGCTTTGGAGCTTTATAAGCCTCACATGCTGGGGAGCTGGATGAGCTTGGTGTATTCGTAAGAATTCTTCATCAGAAATTCCGACTCCTGGCTGCCGCTGAATTTTCTCTTACGGAGTTGATCGATTCCAAAATCTGAGATGACGGTCACAGAGATCTCCACCGCCGTAACGCGGCCTGCGGCAATCTGAGTCTGACTGTAAGTGCCGCCGGTGACCTCCGTCTTGATCCCGGTGCCTTGAATCGTGAAAGTTTTGGAGCTTTGCGCACCATTGTCTTGGCCGACAGTGATTGGCAAATTGACCTGCACAGGCGGGGTCTGCGTGGTGTCGGTCATTTGCACATGGAAGGTGACCGAGAACTGATAAATGTTTTCACATACGAAGTTCGCCGGGCTGGTCAGTCCCGAAGCATAGGTTGATCCAGAAAACACACTGTCCAAATTCGATGCCGGCTTCGTCGAATCCGTCTTCCCGAGCAGATCCCTGAAGGTGTCGTCTGGATTCACAAGCACACGGTTCAACACAAAAGTTTTGAAATCAGAATTGCCGGAATCAATAGGATCGCGGTATTCAAGCCGATAGGCCACACAAGAAACGTCACCTCCTTTGTCATCGGTTGGGTCACCAATCTTTCCGTTGTAGCGATCCGTGGCAGCGGTGAAGAAGACGAGTTCAGAAGCGTTCGAACTTTTCAAGTTCTCACCAATTGTGCTTGTGGACGCAACCGCCGAGAGCCATTCGCTGGTGTTGCCGCGTCGAGTGACTAACGATTCGAAGTCGCGCGCCATCGTATCAATCATCGACTTCGCTTGGCGGGAAGCGCGCAGCTCCGCACGGCTGCGGTTCCAAGTCTCCAGCGCGATCGACGTGATGGACACCAGCACGGTGACAATGATCGTGGTGATGGCCATGGCGACCATCAGCTCCATCAGGGTGAAGCCGCGTTTAATAGCAGAAGTCCGTTGGGTTTTCATAAAGAGGTTTGGAAAAGTGAATTAGCGGCGCACCGCGAGATTGCGGGAGAAGACCGGGTTTCTGAGGTTTGTGAACTTGGTAGTGAAAGCCCCACCGCCGAAATAGGCCGTAGTTTTAGCGGGCATCTGATAGAAATCCGCTGAGAATGCGATGACTGCTTCTGGATAGTCTGCCGCGTTGGTGAAAGGGCCAGCCACATAGGGCGGGACGGTGTCGGGACTGGGCTTCGGCTTCGGATTTTTGATTTGGCCGAGAGTCCCTGCAATCAAGCCATTCCCAGTTGCAGGGGACGGGAGAGCGCCAAACACAAGCTGAGTGCATTTCACCAGGTAAACGGGGCCTTCGATAGCCTCCAAATCCTGACTGAACTTACTGTCGTTCTTGCGACGAACCATTGGGATGACGGTGTAGTCCTTCCCCGGAAGTTTGCTCTTAATGTCTCCAACCGGATCCGGCGTTCCGTCGGAGCGAGGGGTTCCGCCTATTTGCCCGCGGTATTGGTAGACCATCAGAGCCGTGTTGGCGCTATCTGAGCCCTTGATCCACTCAAAAGACTTGTCGAAACCCGTAACGATGTTGGTTGTCGCTTCGCCTTTGCGCAAGGACACCAACTCTTGCTCCACGGCAGAAGCCATGCGGTCGGCTTGTTGGACGTTGATGGACTTGCGAATGCCTTCGGCAGCAGGGGTGAAGACCACCATAAAGCCAGTTAGCAGCACAGCGAGAACACCGATGGCGATGACCGTTTCAAGCAAGGTGAAGCCGCGGGTGCGGTAAAATGGGTTGAGTTTCATAGCTTAGAATTCTTTTCCTGCTTCGAGGGTTTTGATTTCACTCGCAACTTGCTCGGGACTGCGGAAAACCGATGTCCGACCGTTCCGCCACACCACGAATCCGCCGAAGTCGCGCTTGCCGGCGGAGGTCACTTTAGGGGGTTGTTCGGTAGAGGACTTGCTAAGGTTCCTTGCGCCAGACCCCACCACAAAACTTGCTCCCGGGGTTTTGCAGATACCCTCGCTGTTGAATTCATAAATATAATATGAACCTTTATACGGCGAGGTGGCCTTTAATGCCGCGCCATTGGCATCCACGATTCTCGAATCAGAGATATCCTCAATATCGCCAGTCCTGGCCGCATGATCTTTCTTGCTGTATTTCTTGCTGAAAAACGTCTGATCCGGCAAAACCACACCCCGGCTGGAGATCTCCCAGTTGGGAGTCAAACTGGTTGGATTTTTGGCTTTCCCGAAATTGATCCCTGCGGTCCTGTCGGTTTCTTCATAAGCCACGATCACTCGGCGAAGGTCGTCACCCTTGTTGTTGGTGAGAGTTTTCGCGACCAATATGCAGGATCGCAGGTTTTTGCCGACTGCCGTGGCCCGCGCTTCATCAAACAAGGACTCGGCTGAAGCCACGCCGCTGGACACGCCTTTCCCGCCCATGCCGCCTAGGCCAATCGCTCCGGCGGTCATCAGGATGGACATGATGGCAATGACGACGAGCATCTCCACCAAGGTGAAGCCGACGCGATGCCGTTTGGATTCAAATATCTGTTCTGGATTCATGGGTTTGAAGGTGAAGTTTGGGGGAAATTGGATGGATTTAGGTGGAGCCGCAAGTGCAAATGTCAATACATCGCATTTACGCAGATTATTTATTTTCGGGGTATCTGCCGCCATTGGGACCGCTGGTCCAGAGCCATGCAGGGCCAACCATTTCACGAATATCCTTACGGCTAGCCACCCAGCCGAGCAGTTCTTTCGCGAGCGATGGATCTGCCACCAGCGAGGCCGGATCGCCTTCGCGCCGCGCTCCGTATTTGACCGGCACGGTCTTGCCGGTGATTTCCTCGACGGCGGAAATGATCTCTTTCACGGAGACTCCCACGCCGGTGCCGAGATTGCAGCGCACCGACTCGCCGCCTGCTGCTAGATGATCGAGCGCACGGGCATGGGCATCCGCTAGATCTTCGACATGGATGTAATCGCGGATGCAAGTGCCGTCCGGCGTGTCGTAATCGGTGCCGAAGACTTCGAGATGGTCGATTTCTCCAGTCACCGCCATCATCACTCGGGGAATGAGGTGAGTCTCGGGATTGTGATCTTCGCCAATCCGTCCATCGGGCGAGCAGCCGCTAGCGTTGAAATATCTCAGACAAGCAAAGCGCAAACCCCATGCGGTGCCGCAGTCGGCGAGGATGGTCTCGACCATCAGCTTGCTCATGCCGTAGGGATTGATCGGCGCTTGGCGGTTAGACTCCGTGATCGGGAGCTTGTCCGGCACGCCATAGGTGGCGCAGGTGGAGGAGAAAACGAAGATCTTGCAGCCGCACTCCTGCATCACTTGCAGCAGCTTGATCGGCTCAGCGGTGTTGTTCTGATAGTATTTCAGCGGGTTAGTCACCGACTCGCCGACATAGGCGTAGGCGGCGAAATGGATGACCGCTCCGAACTGATGCTTTTCAAACAATGCGCGAACGAGATCCTGATCGCCCACATCACCCACGACGAGCTCGACCTCTGGATCAATGATAGCTTGGTCGTGGCCGAAGACGAGATTGTCCAGGACTACGATCTTACGCCCTTGTCCGGCTAACAAGCGAACCGTGTGGGAGCCGATGTAGCCGGCTCCTCCAGTGACAAGAATCGGGGAGTGGGTGTCAGTCATGGTTTTGTGTGCGGGAGGAAACCGAAGAAACGCCTCGCCTGTCAACCCAAGGCAGTCTGAGGTGGAAAATTCCCGAGAAACCGTTCGAATTGTTCCAAGGCCTATGCTGTCATAGACGCATGAAGAAAAATCTTCGCTATCTGGCCGGTGCCGCAGTGGGAGCTGTGGTCGCCATGGGTTTCACCTCCTGTGTCTATGACCCCTACTACGCTTCGCCCGGGGTGGGAGTGTCCTACAGTTCCGGCTACGGCGACGGCTATGGTTACGGAAGCAGCGGGTTTTCCACCTCCGTTTTCGTCGGCACAGGCGATCCGAGCTGGGGCTACGATCCCACCTGCTACAGTTATTACGACTATCGCAGCCGCCGTTATTATGATCCCTATTCTTACGGGTATTATCCGATCGGCTACCGTCCACCCGTGGTTTACGGCGTGCCCCATCCCTATGATTGGCATCCAAGTCGCGGCTCGATCCGGCCGCCCGGCCGCGTCACCAATGTGACTATTTCAAACTATCGAGATCGCGAGTCCCGCTACCGCAACTCAAACTACGGGTGGGCCAAGCAGGTCAAGCAACGGCCTGCAACCTCCGACAGACAGCAACAGGATCGCCAAGGACAGAGCGTGAATGGCGGGAGAATTTCCCAGGAGTCTAACTCCCGCCCCTCGGGTAGCTACTCCCGCGAGAGCCAGATGCGGGAAAGCTCGCGGCCGGACGTTCGCAAATCAGGAAATGGGCTTCCATCCCGCTACAACACTCCGGTGACGTCCTCTCAGCAAAAGCAGTTCAAGCAAGGACAACGCACGGCCCAGCCTAACAAAGATTTTCGCTCCCAACCGCAGGGTAGGCAGCAACAATCCGAGCGCCCGCAAAAGCAAAAGCAATCTGGGGAGGACAAGAAGGGCGATCGCCAATATCGCTAACTGATTCCCGTCCGTCCGGACTCGCACGCCTCTCGCCGCTCTCTGTCGCGGCGGAGGCGTTGTAGCGTAATCCGTGGGCGCAACAACCACTTGCCGAGCAGCCATCCCGCCAAGCCTCCGCCGAAATGGCAGGCATGGCCCAATTGGAACCAGCTCCCCATTCCATGCCCGGCAAGCCAATTTCCTACTGCGGAAAATCCGGGTAACTTGAGATTTGGATCTACAAGGGCGAGGAACAGCTCCGTGGTTAAAATTCCAAGCCCGAGGCTTTTCCCTGAAATGGGAATCGGCATCATTCGCGACCGCGGGGACAGTGTGGTCAGTAACAGCAGCAGCCCCACACACCCTCCTGATAGACCGACGAGCAGCGGTGCGCTGGAGCCGCCGGGTGCTAACATCAAATGCCCAATCCCACCACCGAACACTCCGAAAATGGTGGCTTTCACCATGACGGCGTGCCCGGTCATGTGCTCGATTCTGGAGCCGATCAGCAGCAGCAAGAGCGAGTTCAAGCCGACGTGGAGCCACCCGCCATGCAAGAATCCGTAAGTGAAAATCTGCCAGATTTTCCCGGCTAACACGTCCTGACGGTTCAGCCCAAACGTTTCAAACCACCACCGCGCCGGCTGGCGATCTTGCTCGCCCGCAACCGTCACCAGCAATTGGATTCCCAAAACCAATGCCACCCAAGTCCAGCACGCAGGCGAACTTCCGAGCTGGCGCAGATTTCGCGCGGCATTGGAAAATGGCCCACCTTGCGAAGTCATGACGATGAATCTGGGATAATCTAGAAACCGCGAATGAACGCCAATGGACGCGAATGAAGATCTGATTTCGAAAAACTGGCAGCCGTTTCAAACATCGAAAACCCGGAGATTGTAGTGATTCTATCCATCTCCTATTCGCGTCTATTGGCGTTTATTCGCGGTTCAATTCTCAGTTCAAAGTCCAGTCACTTCACCACCCGCGCGCGCGGCTCGCGGTGGAGCACGTCGCCGCCATCGGCACTGGTCACGAATGGCCCGCCTTCGAGCGGAGCCACACCGGTGAATGCCACATCCGGCATGTCCGTCGGCCGACCGGCTAACGGGAAATCCTTGCGCAACGGGAAATACGGATAGCCCTCCCACATCAAGATGCGCTTCAGGTTAGGGTGGCCGGTGAAGGGGATGCCCATCATGTCCCAAACCTCGCGCTCATGCCAATCCGCGCCGACCCATAGATCCGTCACGGACGGCACCACTTCATCTTCGCCGACCTTAGCCTTGATCCGCAGATGCTTGGAATCATCAAGCGTCGCAATTTCATATACCATCTCGAACCGTGGATCGTCGCCGAAGTGATCGAGGCTGGAAATATCCAGAATCATCTCGTAGCCGAGGTCGTTTTTGCACTTCGCGAGCACCGCGTGCAGCGAGCCAAGCTCCACCCTCACCGTCTGCTCACCGCGAAATTCAAGGGATTCCCAAATGGTTTCTCCGAACGATTCGCGGAGCTTAGTGGCATCGGCTGCGGCTGACATTTCTTAAATTCTGTTGGGGGAAAAATTCAGGCGTTCTCTTCCATGAACGTCCGCTTCTGGTCCATCGTGGATTCCTCGCCCTCGATCTTCGTTTGAAGCTTCATCAAGCCTTCGATCAATGCTTCAGGCCGTGGCGGGCAGCCGGAAATATAGACATCCACCGGGATGAGTTTGTCGATCCCCTGAAGCACTGCGTAGCTGCGATACATCCCGCCGCTCGACGCGCAGGCTCCCATCGCGATGCACCATTTCGGCTCCGGCATCTGGTCCCAGACCCGTTTCACCGCCAGTGCCATCTTGTAAGTCACCGTCCCGGAAACGATCAAAACGTCCGCCTGCCGTGGCGAAAACCGCATCACTTCCATCCCGAAGCGGGAAATGTCGAAGCGGCTCGACGCCGTCGCCATCAGCTCGATCGCGCAACAGGCCAAGCCCATCGGCATCGGCCACAGCGAGTTTTTGCGCATCCAGTTAATGGCGGCATCAACGCGAGTGATGATCACGTTGCCCTCGATCTTCGAATCGTAAGCCGTGTGAAGGGTGCTGGGAGAAGGACTGACCATGGTGCTTTGCGGGTTGGCGGGACATTGCCCTTAGCTCCCCCTCCCCTCAAGCCGTTTGTGAAAATTTTCACAAAGCCCGCCCCGGTGACGATTCCGTCAGCAAACGAATCTCGTGGCGACCTGAGCGGAGGCGATTATTTGCGTGCCGCCAACATGGAGATTTTTCTGATCGATGCCATCGGCCCGTTTTTCCGGGGCTACGACAAGCCACGGGTCAACTGGTCGAAAATCCCCTTCGCGCATCTGGCCGGGGCCGACGAGGCGCAGTGGTCCCAGATCGAGGCAGACCTGCGGAAATTCGCCCGCGAGGTTTCCGCCCTAGGTTACAACGCCGTCACGTTAGACGATCTCGCCCACCTCGCTCCCCACCCGCTGCATGAACCGGAAGTGGCCGCACAAATCGCAATTTTCCGACAAAAATTCGGTCAGTTTTTCGACATCCTTCGCGACGAGTTCCGGCTGAAAATTTATCTAACCACCGACGTGCTGCCGATGACGCTGGCAGTGGTGGCCGGGCTGGGCGCCAACCTCGCGGTGTTAGAATCCTACTACCGGGGACTTGTCTGCGCGGTGCTCGATGATTTCCCGCAGTTAGACGGCCTGATCCTGCGCATCGGCGAGAGTGACGGCCACGACGTGAGTGACCCCATCCGCACCCAGCTCCACCTCACGAGCGCGCGGGAGACGAACCAACTGCTCCACCTGTTATTGCCCGAATTTGAGAAACGCGGCCGCAATCTCATCCTCCGCACCTGGACCGTGGGTGCTCACCGGATCGGCGATTTGATCTGGCACGAGAACACCCTCGCGGAAACTCTGAAGGGCGTGGACTCACCCAATTTCATCGTCTCGATGAAGCATGGCGAAAGTGACTTTTTCCGCTACTTGCCGCTCAACCGGGCGTTTTTCCGACTGCCGCAAAAGAAGATCATCGAGCTGCAAGCACGCCGCGAATATGAAGGAGCGGGCGAGTATCCGTCGTTCATCGGCCGCGATTGCGAGAGGTTCGCACGGGAGCTAACAGCCGCAGAAAACATGGTCGGCATTTCCGTGTGGTGCCAGACCGGCGGCTGGCATCGGTTCCAGCGGCTGGCATTTCTCGAGGAGGGAAACCGCGACGTCTGGATCCGTCTCAACACCGCCGCGGCCATCGGCGTGTTTCGATTTGGGAAATCGGTCGAATCCATCATCGGTGATTTCACAACACATCCGGCGGCAGTTCTCGAGCTGTTACGCCATGCGGACACCCTGATTCACGAGCTGTTATACATTGAGGAATTCGCCCGCCAGAAGCTGTTCTTCCGGCGTGTTAGAGTTCCGCCGATGCTGCACATGTATTGGGACTGCATCTTCATTAACCACGGTGTGCGCAAGATCGTCTCCCATTTCATCAACGATCCAGAGCGCGCCCTCCGTGCCGGCGAAGCGGCAGCCGGATTATTTCCACGGATGATCCAGCTTGCTGGGGAAGCGGAGCTGCCGGTGGATGACATCGAGCACATGCGCGATGTCTTCGGGATCGTTTTGTTAGCTCGCAGATACTATTTGCTGCCCTTCGATGAAACGATGGCGGAACAGATTCGGCTCGCCAAGAAGCGCTATAAACTGCGTTGGCCCAAGGAGATCCGCCAACGCTACCGGGTCAAAGTTTCCTTCGCGCCCTTTAAACTGAAACGCCGGACCATCGCTTGGGGCGTCGGGCTGATGGTGCGGAAAAAACGTGGCTACCGGCTCATCGACCATTTTTTCACGCTCAGTTTGTTAGGGTATGCCTACCGGATCTTCCGCGCTCGTGCGCCGCAAGCCCTGCCCGCCTTCATGCGAGAATCCGCGATGGGCGTGGATGTGCTTTTCAAATAAGGAGAAGGGAGGTCTCCTCCCTCCCATGTCCGTCCGCACGCGCTTCGCCCCCAGCCCGACGGGGCGGCTGCACCTCGGTCACGTATTCGCGGCGCGGGTCGCGCATTCCCTAGCAAGAGACGCCGGCGGGATTTTCCTTCTCCGCCACGAAGACATCGACGGCCCACGCGTGCGCGAGGAATTCTATCAGGGCATCGAGCAAGACCTCAGCTGGCTCGGGCTCACATGGGATGGCGAGGCACTGCGGCAGACATCGCGGATCGCCGCTTACGACGCCGCGCTGGAGTCGCTGCGCGAAATGGATCTCATCTATCCGTGCTTCTGCACCCGCCGCGAGATCCAAGAAGAATGGTCGCGGATGGGAGCCGCGCCCCAAGGCCCGGAAGCACCCGTCTATCCCGGAACTTGCCTTAAACTCACCGCTGCCGAGCGGCACGCCAAGCTCCACGCGGGTTCCGCCTGCGCGTGGCGGTTAGACTCCCGCCGGGCCGGGGATCTCGCCGGTCCCCTCACCTTCCACGACCTTCGTTGCGGGGAAATCTCCGTGAACCCGGCATTGCTAGGTGACGTGGTGCTCGCCCGCAAAGACATCGGCACCGCCTATCATCTGGCGGTTGTCGTGGACGATGCCTTTCAGGAAATCACTCACGTCACCCGTGGCGAAGATTTGCGATCATCCACCCACGTCCACCGCTTGTTGCAAGTGCTGCTAGAGCTTCCCGAACCCCTCTATCTCCATCACCCACTGGTGCTGGATGCAGCCGGCCAACGCCTCGCAAAACGAAATGACGCTCAGTCGATCAAGACGCTGCGAGACAGCGGCATGACACCCGCCGATGTGTTAGCACTGGCGTCAGGCTAAATAAGGAGGACGGACATTTTCCATGAATAAGAGGCAAACACCCGCGCTCCTTGACGGGCAGTGCTCGGGCCGCAAGGGTCGGCGGCGATGAGCGACATGATTCTGGGGATTGATTTGGGAACGACGAATTCCGCAGTGGGAGTGGTGGATTCGGGGTTTCCGATCCTGTTAGCCAACGAGGACGGCCGCCGGATCACGCCGAGCGCGGTGTGGATAGGGAAGGATGGATCGGTGGAAGTCGGGGCCAAGGCGCTGCGACGGCGGGCACTGGAACCTGAGCGGGTGGTGACCAGCATCAAGCGGCTGATGGGGCGCCGGACGAGCGAGCTGATGGAAGATTTCCCGGTGCCGATCACTGCGGGAAATGATGGGCTGCCGCGGGTGTTGAGGAAATCCCCAGAGGAAATCAGCGCGGAGATTTTGCGGGAAATGAAGCGCATCGCCGAGTGGCGGATGGGCGTGGCGATCACCAAGGCGGTGATCACGGTGCCCGCGTATTTTCACGATGCCCAACGCGCGGCGACGAAACGCGCGGGCGAACTGGCTGGGCTGGAGGTTGTTAGAATCGTCAACGAACCCACTGCGGCGGCGCTGGCTTACGGCTTGGACAAGCTTGCGGAGAAGGCGCGGGTCGCGGTCTATGACTTGGGCGGCGGCACCTTCGATCTCTCCATTTTAGAAATGCACGACGGGGTCTTCCAAGTGCTCGCGACCCATGGCGACACGCGCTTGGGCGGCGATGATTTGGACGCGCTGATTCTCGACCTGGTGATGGAGCGAGCTGGTTTCGGGGAAATCGACCTCGCGGCGCGGGTCCGTCTAACCGCCGAGGCGGAGCGGGTGAAGCTCGCTCTATCAGACGAGGATCAAGCGGTCTTCCGGGTGCCGTTTTTCGATGGCAGCCGCAGTTTAGAAGTGGCGATCACGCGGGTGGAGTTAGAAAAACTGGCCGCGCCGTGGATTGACAAAACCCTGCGCCTTTGCCGCCAGGCGCTGGCAGATGCGGCGCTCAAACCGGAAGATCTGGACGCGGTGGTGGTGGTGGGCGGCAGCACGCGGATGCCTGCGGTGCGGCGCGCGGTGGCGGAGCTATTCTCGCGCGAGCCGGACGTTTCGCAGCATCCCGACGAGGCGATCGCCCTCGGCGCGACGATCCAGGGCGGGGTCTTGAGCGGCGCGCTGCGGCAAATGATTTTGCTCGATGTCACTCCGCTGAGCTTGGGAATCGAGACCTTCGGCGGGTTGATGAATGTGCTGATCCCGCGCAACACGACGATCCCTTGCAAGGCTGGTGAAATGTTTACCAACGCCGCCGACGGCCAAGCGGCGATGCGGGTGCGGGTGCTCCAAGGCGAGCGCGAGATGGCGAAGGATAATTGGGAGCTAGGTGGATTCGACGTGGCATTTTACCCATCGCCTAAGGGCCAGGCGCGGGTGGGGGTGCAATTTAAGATCGATGAGAACGGCATCTTGGAAGCCCTCGCCCGCGATGTGGCGAGCGGGATCGACACGGTGATCCGGATCGAGAGCGCGGCGGTGAATGTGGATGACGCGGCGGTCGAGGCAATGGTCAGCGAGTCGGTGGAGCACGCGTTCAGCGACATGGCGGAGCGGGTTTTCACCGAGGCGAGGATAAAAGCGGAGGAATTATTGCCGGCGGTGGAAGCGGTTTTAAGCCAAGGCCTCGCGCTGGAAGAGGAGCGGGGTGAAATCGAATCTGCCGCCGCGGCCGTGCGAGTGGCACTGGCCGGAGGAGCTGCCAACCCGCTGAAAACGGCGGTCCAACGGCTCGATGCTGCCACTGAAGCGCTCGCGGCGCGGCTTGTCGAACAGGCGATGGACGCCGCGCTGGACCGCCAGCTTGCCGGAGAATAAGGCCAAACCGCTTGCATCGTGCGGCATCGACTCTCATGGTGCCGTCTCAATTTTGCCTGATGAATCCCGCCCTGCTTGATCCTAACAACCATGTTCCCGAGGTTTCTCCGGATGACGGCTGGGGCGATGCGGAGGGTGTGATCGCGGAAACAACCGCGGGAGCGGCTCACGTCCTGCCGCCGCGACGGAGTGTGGTGGACCGGTCCCCCGCCGCTGCTGTGGAAAGCGGCCAAACCGGCCTGCGAATTGACTCCAACCCAACGCGCGGACCGTCCACGGATTCCCCGCAGCGGCTTGAGGTGCAGGAAATCAGCGGCAGGGTCGTGCGGCTAAATCCGCTGGCCGCAGCACCGCCTAAAGTCCCTCGGCAGATCACATTTCACGAACGCCCCGCCGGCGCGCCGGGTGGCCAGAAGCCGGCTGATGAGAGCCTCCAATGGGGGCTGGCCCGCCGCCGCCCGACTCATTGGATTCTCGGTGCGGGAGTGGCCGTGGCCATCGTCGTCGTCTTGGGAATCATGGCTCTGCCCGCCATCAATGCGCCGAACGCGCCGCGCCCAGTGGCGGTCGCGAAGCCATTCGTGGACGAGAAAATCGAAGGCATGGAGGCGATGAATCTGCTGCTCGCGAAGCAGCCGGAGGCCCAGCGGATTTTCCGGGCGTATGCCACGGCCAGCGGGGTCGATGACATCGTTCCGTTAGTGCGGGATGGCGATCTATTGAAAGCGACGCTTCTTTCAAACTGGCGGCCGCAGGAAATTTCCAAAGCTTGGGAACCCGCTACCGACACGAGATGGACCGTCATTGAACTCGCCGGTCGTCCTTGTGGGTTGCTGCAAGGGACGTTCCCGGATCACTCGAAATTTTTCGCTTATTTCATCAACGATGGCAGCCAACTGCGGCTGGATTGGAAGGCCACTACCGGATTCGGGACCGCCAGCTTCGGGCAGTTAGAAAAGAACTCGGGCGACCCCAGCGAGATCCGCGGGGAGCTTTCTAGCGCCGATTATTACAACGGCATTTTGCCCGAAGCGGACTACCACTGCTACCGCCTGATTTCTCCTGATCGAGAGATCGCCATCTGGTGCTACGCCCGCCGCGACGAGGCTGCGGACCAAGCCATCGCGCCACTCGTCCACCAGAATGACCTCGGCGGCGAGTTCCAGAGTTCGCGCAAAATCACCCTCCGCCTGACATCTGGACCCAACGGAGCAATGCCTAACCAATGGTTGATCGAGGAGCTGCTTCACCTTGACTGGGTCACCCCGTAACTTTCCATCGTGAGCGACACTAACACCTCCTGGTTTCACTGCGGCCGCTGCGGTTCGCTGTTCCAATCCGCCATCGGCGAAAATGATGACCGCGCGTGTGGTGTCTGCCACCGCAGCCCATCGCTCGGCATGGAAGCTCCGGCCCACGAACCCGAAATTAGCTCTAACAATCACAAAGAACGCGACAGGTCTCCGCAGCGGAAACACAAACGGCGTTTTTTCATGACCAAGCTGGTGGCGGGTTGGGCGCTGGTCCTTCTCCTCATCGTTTTCGGAGTCCGCCACCTGCTGCATGTCGAGCCGAGCAGTGCCAAGCCATTCGTGAGCCAAGCTGCCGCGAAGAACGTCATCCCGGACGCTGATGTCGCGTTGCTGAGCCAAGTCTCCCCGCTGTGCAACCAGACTTTTTCCGGGTTTCTAGCAGCCACCACCCCGGAAGAGCGGAATCAATTCGTCCTCACTCCCATCACCACGGCCGCCCGAATGGCCCGCTTTTACAGCCTCAATCCGCAACCCGAAATCGATCCCCAGACGCTGGCGCTCGCTAACAGCGCGGTGCTGCATCTCCCCGGTCGCCGCGCCATCGAGACTCAATGGCGCACCACCGATAACCGCACAATGGACGCTGTCTTCATCGAGGAAAACGGCGAGTGGCGGCTGGACTGGGACCATTTCGGCCGCTTCAGCGACTACCCGTGGGCGTTGTTTCTATCAGGCAGCGAGATGGACCACGGGGAATTCCGGTTGCTGGCTCGTGAACGCCTCGCCTCCGAGCGCAAAAACGCGGATGCCATCAGCCTGGTGCTCTATGCGCCGCGCTTCGGAAATGCGGGCGAGACCGGGTTTCAATCACCGGAATTTCTCGTCAAGCGCGACACCCGCAACGGTCGCCTGCTAGACGCCGCCTTCAAACTGGATCGAGAAGGCGCACGCGCCTTCGGAGTGAACGTTCCTAACATCAATCCCGAAGGTCACATCCGCGTGCGGGTGAAAGTCCGCCGGGTGGACCAAGATGGAGAGCGTCGGTTCGAGATCGACGACGTGGTCGCCTGCCACTGGTATTCCGTCGATGTCCCGGGCGTGGAAATCCCAGAGCAGGCGACGGAGAAGTAGCATGTAGTTCAGCCCTTTAGGGCGTCTGGGTGCGATCAAAGACGCCCTAAAGGGCTGAACTACGAACGAAAAGCCATCGCCCGCTTCATCACCTCTAACGGCTCGCTGCCCGGGAACCAATGTTGGAACGCCAGCGCGCCTTGGTGAATGAGCATCGAGAGCCCGTTCGCGGTGCGGCAGCCGAGGCTGTTAGCAGTGGCGAGCAGTGGCGTGATCGGCGGTTGATAGATGGTGTCGTAAACAAGGTGGTCCGCTTTCAAACAGTTGGTCGGCAAAATCGCCGGGTCTCCCGCTTTCAAGCCGACGGATGAAGTGTTCACGATCAAATCGCAGGCCAGGCAATGCTCCGCGAGCGATGGATCATCGAACGCGAGCGCGAGGATTTCCGTTAGTGGATTGATCATTTGCAAGCGCTCGACCAAGGGTCCGAGCTTCGCGACCGTCCGGTTTACAACCACCAGCCGGGTCACCCCTAACAAACAACATTGGGTCGCGATCGCCTGCCCCGCGCCACCGCCAGCACCGACGACGGCGACCTTGAGCGACGCGAGCGGCACGCTGAAATCATCT
The DNA here is from genome assembly GCA_043729385.1 of Akkermansiaceae bacterium. GTDB lineage: Bacteria > Verrucomicrobiota > Verrucomicrobiia > Verrucomicrobiales > Akkermansiaceae > Luteolibacter. The sequence goes on along the minus strand of JAYTLO010000428.1, from coordinate 7,260 downwards.
TCAATCGCGCGGGCGAAACCTGGCCCGTCGGTGTTGAAACCCAGCGTCGCATCGGCATCGAAACGGATCGTGTTCACCGCGCCGAGCGCCCGCGCGTCGGTGGCCACATTGCAATGTTCCATCGCCTCTAACTTGTGCGGCACCGTCACATTGCAACCGATGAACCCCAGCGCCCTCATGCGGGAAAACGCTTCGCCGACTTGTCCCGGCGCGATGTCGAGCCGGACGTAACGCGAGTCGATTCCCGCCGCGTCGAGTGCCGGTTGATGCATCCCTGGCGAGGCTGAGTGCGCAACCGGATGACCGATCACTGCCAACCGCGCGGGCTTGGCAAAGCCCTCATCCAACAGATCGCGAGTGGCCAGATCCGCTAAGGTATAAACTTGTTTCATGACAATCGGTTGAGGCAAAACTCGGTGATCCGCGCCACGCAACGATCCTTGCCCAGCAAGTTAAGTATATCTCCCAGATCCGGCCCGTGGGCACGGCCTGATAGCGCGACGCGCAGTGGAAACATCAGCTGTCCCGGCTTCGCCCCGGCCGCAATCGCGGTTTCATTGAGAGCCGCCTTCGCCGCATCCGCAGACCAATCCGCGATCGCCACGAGGGCGGTGGCGAGCGATGTTAGAAGTGCGCTGGCTGCCGCATTCCCGCGCACTTTCACGACGGAATCTGCGTCGAAATCGAACTCATCATTGAGCAAGAAATCCACCGCTGGCGGGACGTCGCTGAACAACCGAACCTTGTCCTTCACCGCCGCGATCACTGCCTGATAGTTTTCTGGGATCGGCAGGCCAGCAGCTTCCACAAACGGTTTCGCCGCTGCCGCGAAATCTTCCACGCTCACGTCTAGCAGGTGCTGCTGATTCACCCACTTGCACTTTTCCAAATCGAAACGCCCGGGGGCACGGTTGACGTTTTCTAATGAAAATATCTCCGCCAGTTCCGCCAGTGTAAAAATTTCCTGCTCCGTCTTCGGGTTCCACCCTAGCAGCGCGATGAAGTTCACCACCGCCGCTGATAGAAATCCTTGGCGCGGATAGTCGCCCACCGCCGCGCCGGCATCGCGCTTCGACATCTTCGAGCCGTCTGGATTCAAGATGAGAGGGATGTGCGCATACTGCGGAGCCTTGCCGCCGAGCGCTTCTATCAGCTGCAAATGCTTGGGCGTATTCATCAAATGATCCTCGCCGCGGATGACGTGGGTGATCGCCATTTCCAAGTCGTCCACCACATTGACGAAGTGAAAAACATACGAGCCGTCTGAGCGCTTCACCACCATGTCCGGCGTGTTAGACTCGTCGCGGTAGTCGATGGTGACCTCGCCGCAGACTAGGTCATGCATCGTCACCGGCTTGCGCTCGAAGCGGAATCGCCACGCGCCGCCGTCTTCGTAAACGCGATCCGCCGCCACTAGCTTCGCGAACCAAGCGTCGTAGATTTCCCGCCGCTGGCTCTGATAGAATGGCCCTTCATCCCAGTCCAGGCCCAGCCATTTCATGCCTTCGAAAATCGCTTGGCGTGCTTCCTCGGTGTTGCGCGCCTCGTCGGTGTCCTCCACCCGCAGCACGAAAACGCCGCCATGCTTGCGGGCGAATAGCCAGTTAAACAAGGAAGTGCGGCCCCCGCCGACGTGCAAATAGCCGGTGGGAGAAGGAGCGAAGCGAGTGCGAACGGTCATGCGCGAGGTGTAGGCAGCGGAGCCGCCCGCGTCCAGTCTCATGGGTTAATCGCCACATACACCGTGCTCGCCGAATCCTTCTCTAGCAGCGGATTCGGAAACTTCACCACATGCGCTGCCGAGGTTTTAAAAACGTCCGCTAGATGGCTCAGGAACTTTTCATCCGGCGCGTCATCGGACCACAGCGCGAACACCCCGCCGGGATGCAATTGCGAGGCCAGACGCCGCAGCCCCTCAATGCTGTAAAACGTGCCATTGCGCTCATCCAACAAATTTTGCGGCGAGTGATCGATGTCTAGCAGCACCGCGTGAAACTTCCGACCCGGCCGCGCGGGATCGAATCCCAACTCCGGATCAGCCGCGAGCGCGAAGAAATCCGCGTGGACGAACCGGCAGCGTGGATCGCCCGTTAGTGTTTCTCCCAGCGGCACCAGCCCCTGCTCATGCCACTCGATCACTGCGGCCAGCGCATCCACCACTAACAGCTCCGCCACCCGTGGATCTTTAAGCGCGGCGACCGCCGTGTATCCCAGACCCAGCCCACCGACGACGACATCCAGCTTGTCTCCCTCCACCGCCGCCAAGCCCAGATCGGCCAATGCCACTTCCACCTCATGAAACAAACTCGACATGAGATAACCATTTCCTAGCAGGACTTCGTAAACCATTAGATCGTCGAGCATCGCCATCCGGCGGCGGCGCAAAATCAGATCCCCGAGAGGAGTGGGGCGGAAATCGAGTTCTTCAAAAAGCGGCTTCATGCGCGAGGGTAGGCGACGGCCGTGAGGAGCTGCGAACTTATTGTCACTCGGCAGCGGACCAATGCTCGACATGTCTCTCCGAGGAAGTTCCACTACAAGCGTGGCCGAGGATTGTGAGGATTCGCGTGTGCAGGCTCCGGGCAGCATCCTGCCCTCAGCCTACGCCATCTTAACAGGAACCCTCACCCAGCGACCCCTTTTTCATCAATTCCACAAATAGTCTGATCCACCACCCCGATCCACGGCGGATCAATGGGGAATCCCGACATTAACAGCCCAACCTAACACTACTTATGAAAATCAAGTCCAAGCTCACACTCGTTGCTTCGCTCGCCGCGCTCGCCGCGAGTCCTCTTGCTCTCGCTGACAAAGGAACCCCCGCGAATGCCGAAGCTCCCGAGATTTCTGAAGCCGAGCCAGTGGTGACCATTTGCGAACAAGCCCCCGAAGATGGCGAAATCGTCGATGGCATCACTGAAGAAAATACAGGGTCAGAAGGCGGCATGGATCCCGCTGTCTGTGAAATGGCCGACTGCGAAGTCGATCCTGCGATTTGCGTAATGGCAGACGGCGAAGGTGTGCCGATCGACTGGGTCAAGCGCGGCGGCGGTGACGACGGGGAACTCAATCCTGACGTGATTTTTCAAAACACGGCTGGCGAAGCTCCCGTTTTCAAGGGTGAAACTGCTGCGGCCGGCAAGGAACTTGGCCAAAATGAAAAGGCCAGCGACATCGAAACTCAAAGCGGTCCGATGATTTCGCAAGTGAAGCGCGAGAAGAAAGTGCCAGTCGCCTTGATCAAAAAAGGCCGGGTTTTCCTCCGCTAATCCACCATTGCCACCCATGTGATTTCAACAAGGCCGCCGGATTTTTCCGGCGGCCTTCACTTTTGCCACCGGACTGATGAGAACCGCCGCTTCCCTTGCATCGTTGTGTATTCTTGCCCCATTTCCCTTGCTCGCCTTGAGCCCAGACGAGGCCGGACGACCGACTCCGCCCCCTGAACCTCGGCCTGCGGAGCGAGTGGCGGTGCGTGAGAAACCCGATACCTCCGGTGCCGTGAAGGCCGGGCAAGATCAGGTGCTGCTGCCTGAATTGCGCGGCTTGGCGATAGGCCCCAACTCGGAAACGGCACTGCAACTCCAACAGAAATCCCAATCCGGCGTGAGTGCCGGCGGATTTTCTGATAGCGAAGCAGACGCGATCCGCAAGCTCACGCAGCCAGTGTTAGGGAAGCCGGTATCGCTTCGCTCGCTCGATGAGCTAGCCGGGAAACTCGAAGGAGTCTTCCGCTCGTCGGGCCGACCGTTCATGTTAGTGAGTTACCCCGGCCAGGAAATCACCTCGGGCGTCATCGCCATTTCCATCCAGCCCGCCCGTGCCGGGCAGGTGCTCATCGCGGGAAATGCGGCTTTCGGTAAGGAGTTCGCCGCCACCGCATTTCGAGTCAGAGCGGGCGATGAAATTTCGGGTTCGGACATCTTGGACGACCTGGAATGGATCAACCAGAATCCCATGCGCCGGGCTTCCATTTCCTATGCCGACGGCGCGACGCCGGAATCGCTCGATCTAACGCTGCGACTAACCGCGAAAAAACCGTGGCGGATCTACGGCGGCATCGACAACCAGCTCAGCGAGAATCTCGGCAACGAACGGCTGTTTCTCGGGCTTCAGCATGGCGATGTGTTCGCACTCGATCATCGTCTAACTGCCCAAGTCACCTCGGCCATGAACCCGGATGACTTGAAAGGAATCAGCGGCATTTATGAAGTCCCACTGCCCGTCCGGCATCTAATTGGCGTTTCGTTAGGCTATACCGAATCCTCGACCGATGCCCCCGGCCCCATCGACCAGAGCGGGAAATTCTCCCGCTTCGTCCTCGGTTACCGGGTGCCGCTGCCCCGCTGGCAATCCATCGGCCATGAGTGGCGCTTCGGCGTGGAGTTCCGCAATAACGACTACTCTTTCTCCAACAACCCGTCGCAATCGGTGCAGTTTTTCAACCTCGAAACCGGCTGGAAAGGGCGTCTAACCGACTCGTGGGGGCTTTCGCGAGTGGACGCCTCGCTGTCCTACAATCCGGGGCAGGGAACTTTCGGCTCGGAAGACGAGGACTACATCGCACTCGGTGCTTCCGGCGCGGAGTCGCTGGTCGCCCGTTGCGAACTGGAGCGGACGCTGAAACTCCCGCAAGACATGACCCTCGTCGGCAAAGCCCGTGGCCAATGGACGGATTCCGAATTGCTTTCCTCCGACCAGTTGTCAGCCGGCGGTTACAACCGCGTGCGCGGCTTCGACGAGACCGTCGGCTACGCCTCGACCGGCATCGTCCTGACCTTGGAACTCCAGTCGAAGTTCTATCAGACAACCCGTGTCGGAGCTATCCAAGGGCTGGCATTTATCGACGGAGCCACGCTCCACCGCGATGCGGATACAGACACCGGCCAACTCGCCTCGGTGGGCGTCGGCTTCCGCTGGCGCTTCGATGATCGAGTTTCCGCGCGAGCCGATCTCGGAATACCGGTGGACCACCCGGACGATCTCGACGGCGATCCGCAGGTCGAGTTCGCCCTCAGCACCAGTTGGTGAAAGTGGCCGCGTGCAGCTCTTCCATCATTCAAAGAAAAAGTTATGAGCCTTAGGCTTGCTCCTTCGAAGGGCCGTCGGGAATGGAAGATTTCGACCACGGATTTCTCGGATGAGCACGGATAAAAAATTTCGGGATGAAACACTTTGCTGAGAAGCTGTCTGAAAATTGTGAGGGTTCGCGTGGACACGCTCCGGGCAGAATGCCCGGGCCACTGTGGCGCGGGCATTCTGCCCGCAGCCTTTAACCGACAAGTCATTCTAACCGGAATTTCAGACCGCCTCTAAGACCCTATCGAAGTGACACCTTCACGAGCGTTTTTCTCTTCCCGGTCAAATCCACTGCCGCCAGTCTCGCGGCCATGAACTTCGGCATTATCGGGACTGGCACGATCGGGCGCTTCCACGCGCAGGCGATCCGGGCGATGAACGGCGGGACGCTTCACTCGGTCTATCATCCGCGTGCGGAAAATGCTGCGGCCCTGGCTGCGCAATACGGCGTGAAGTGTCACTCTGAGCTAGCCGGCTTTCTAGCAGACCCGGAGCTGGACATCGTCACCATCGCCACGCCGTCGGGTACGCATTTCGATCCCACACTCGCCGCGCTGCGGGCGGGCAAGCACGTCATCTGCGAGAAGCCGTTAGAAATCACCACGGCCCGCATCGACGAGCTGATCTCCGCCGCCGCCGCGAGCGGGAAGACCCTCGCCGCCATTCTCAACCGTCGCTTCAATCCCGCTATGGCGGCCTTTAAATCTGCCTGCGACGGCGGACGGTTAGGCCAGATCGTTTCCGCATCTTGTTATGTAAAATGGTTCCGCGACCAAGCCTACTACGATTCCGCCGTGTGGCGCGGGACTTGGGCGCTCGACGGCGGTGGAGCGCTGATGAACCAAGCGATCCACAGCATCGACGCGCTGCTCCATCTCGCTGGCCCCGTTAGATCGGTGATAGCGAGCACCGCGTGCCTAGCCCACGAGCGGATCGAGGTGGAGGATATGGCAGTTGCAATTTTGGAATTTGAAAATGGTGCCCGCGGCGTGATCGAAGGCTCGACGTGCAGTTGGTCGCAGAACGGTCATCCGGCGCGGGTGCAGATTTGCGGCACGCAAGGCTCGGTGTTTCTAGCAGATGAAACCCTCGAGGTTTGGGATTTCATCAACGAGCAACCCGAAGACGCCAGCATCCGAGAAACTCTGATACGGGGCACTCAAGCGGCACTCGGCGCGAACGATCCCAAGTCGATCCAGTTTCATGGACATCAGCGTAACTTCGAGGAAGTCGTTAGAGCGATCCGCGAAGGCCGCGAGCCAAGCACGTCGGCCCACGAGGCGAGGAAAGCGGTGGAGCTGATCGAGGCAATCTATCAAAGCGCGGCGGCGGGCGGCGTGAAAGTTTGCCTATAATTCACTCAACCAAAACGGACGACTCGCGAGGCGGGCCGTCCGTTTTGGGAGTTAAATATTTAGATCCAGAAGTCGCGCTTAGAAAGCTTCGACGACGGGCTTCTTGAATTCCAGACGGCTAATGTAGCCGTCGTCGCTTTCATCGAGCTTGTTGAATTTCCGCGTCGTTTTGCCAGCCTTCACTTTGGGCGAAACTAAGTAGCCGAACTCGACGGGAGATAACTGGCCGTCGCCATCGAAATCGGCGAGATCGAAACGGCTGAGATCGGATTTCGGCTTCTGCTCGAGCGCGCGCCAAGCCTTCCACTCGTCCAGCGAGATTTCACCATCCGGGATCGGATCACCGACAAGGGGATCACCCGTGACAGGATCCACGGCGGGCAGACCGGTCTCGGGATCGAGCACTTCTGCAAAGGCACCGGCGACATCAGCGGGCAAGAAACGGCGGCGGATTTCCACCAGCGGCGTGCCAGCACCTTGGGTGGTGGCAAACTCGAAAACCGTCAGTCCGCCGCTGGCATCGACATCCGCTTGAGCAAAGGTTAGATGATGTTTCGGTGCCTTCGGCGGCTTCGGTGGTTTGGAATCCGCTTGAGCGAAGGCAACCGAACTGGCGCCAAGGGACGCGCCAATCCATAACAGGGCAAGGGTGTATTTTTTCATAGCTACCAATTGAAGATTCAGCCTCAACAGGCGTCAACAAGTGTTTACTACGCAATCGCGTAATGGGTGCAGGACAAAAAAGTTCAAGGAGCGGCGAAACGTGTTCGCCGTGAGGATGAGATGACGATGACAAGACCCTTTGGACCACGAATCGGCTCATCAT
>JAYTLO010000427.1:0-29782 GCA_043729385.1 Akkermansiaceae bacterium | reverse complement strand
GCCAGAGGCGAGACCGCCGGCGAGGCGGACGATGTGGACGCCTACGATCTGATCCTGAAAGACAAGGAAACGCTGTTGTCGTTTCCTGGGCCGAACGATGATGATCGAACCCACCTGAAGAAGCAGGTGCGCTTCATCTTTTCCCACTCCGCCCTGCGCGAGGGATGGGACAATCCGAACGTGTTTGTCATTTGCGCGCTCAAGCACAGCGACAACACGGTGACGCGCCGTCAGGAAGTGGGCCGCGGCATGCGGCTGGCGGTCAATTCCAACGGCGATCGCGTGGATGATCCGGCCATCGTCCATCAAGTGAACGTGCTGACCGTGGTGGCGAGTGAGAGTTACAAGGACTTCGTCGCCGGGCTGCAATCGGACATCAGCAAATCCATTTCCTCCCGCCCGCGTGAAGCGAATGCCGGATACTTCAAGGGCAAGCTGCTCAAGACGGAAACGGGTGAGGTCGAGGTCACGGCAAAACTGGCGAAGCAGATCGAGTTCTATCTGATCGAGAACCGCTACGTGGATTTCGACCATCACATCACCGCCGCCTATCACGAGGCGAAGGAGAAAGGCGAACTCGCCAAACTGCCGACCGAGCTGGAACCACTCAAGGAGCCGGTGTTCTCATTGATCGACAGCGTGTTCAGCGATGCCGACATCCCACAGCCGGAAAATGAATTCACGCTCAAGGAAAACCGGCTCAACGCGAACTTTGAAAAGAAGGAGTTCCAGGAGCTGTGGCACAAGATCAACCACAAGGCGGTCTATTCCGTGCACTTCGATTCCGAGGAACTCATCGCCAAGAGCATCAAGACCATCGACAAGGAGCTGAACATCGCGCCGCTGCAATATGTCGTCACTGCGGGTGAACAACGGGACGAGACGAGTTATGAGGAACTCCAGCAGGGCGAGGGATTCGTGTTGAGGGAGAACCGCACCGAGCAACTCGCGACTTCCGTGCTCTCGGTGGTGAAATACGACCTCATCGGCAAGATCGCCGAAGCCACGATGCTCACCCGCAGCACCGTTTCACGCATCCTCTCCGGCATCAATGTCGCCGTCTTCGGCCAATACAAGCGGAACCCGGAGGATTTCATCCTGAAGGCCGGCAAACTGATCAACGAGCAAAAGGCCACGGTGATCGTGGAGCATTTGGAATACGACACCACCACCGGTGTCCACGAAACGCCCGATATCTTCACCCAGCGGAAGGAAGACCTCGGCAAGGGATTCAAAGCCAACCACCACATTTACGACTACGTCTTCACCGATTCGACGAACGAACGGAATTTTGTCGGAGAACTGGACGCCAGCGCGGAGGTGGTCGTTTACGCCAAGCTCCCGAAGACGTTTTTCATCCCAACGCCGGTTGGCAATTACAACCCGGATTGGGCTATCGCCTTCAAACAGGACAAGGTGAAGCACATCTACTTCATCGCCGAAACCAAGGGCGACATGTCGTCAATGCAGCTCCGCAAGATCGAGGAATCCAAGATCGAATGCGCCCGCAAGTTCTTCGCGAAGATCACGAATGAACAGGTCCGCTACGAGGTGGTGGACGGCTACGGGAAACTGATGGAGCTGGTGAAGTGAATTTTCTAACCAACCAAACAATGCCCTGCTCCCCCACGCTTGTACGTGCGCGGAGTTAGGCTAACGTTGGAAGCTCATCAGCGTCTCGGCGCGAAGGATGAGGAGGATTGAGGCGGGGTTTGGAAGTTGCAGGGCTGGATGCAATTGATTGTGTCCGGCCATGATTGTTTTGGAATATCCAGGACTCGTTTCCATCCCCGAATAGATCGCGGGCGAGGGAACCAGCGGTGTGAAGCATGAATTCATCGGCGGTTTGGTTTTCGCGATGGGCGAATTCAGTAACCTCCACAACACAATCGCGGTGAATAGCCTCGTGTTTTTGCATTCCCAATTTCGCGGCAAGGCTTTTCAGGCCTTCAACAGCAGCACCAAAGTCCGCATCGAGTTTCCCGATTATACCCGGTTCTACTATCCGGACGCGATGGTCGTCTGCCAATCGAACCCTCTCACCGACCAATTCCAAGACCAGCCGGTCTTGGTCATCGAAGTCCTCAGCGACTCGACTCGCCGCGCGGATTTGAGCGAGAAGCGCGATGCCTATCTGATGCTGCCTTCGCTCAAAGTTCTGCTGTTCGTGGGGCCGGAGATGCCGTCCGTCACGCTGCATCGTAGGAAATCGGGCGGTGGTTTTGCCATCGAGCATCACGGCGGGTTGGATGCGTTGATTCCCTTGCCGGAAATCGATGCGTCGCTTGCTCTAGCAGATCTCTACGATCGCGTGGAGTTTGCCTGAGAGCTGCCGATTTGGAGTGGCACGGCTGGACATTTCCACTTATGGCGAGCGCGCCGCAGGCGAAGTTTCCCCATGATTCCCGAACTCACCCTCATCAAGGCCGGCACCGGCGTGCTCACAAAATCTGCGGATGGCACGCTCGACAAGGCCGCGCTGGTCCACCTCGTGGCAGCCATCGCCGGGCTGATGAATGCCGGACATCGCTGCCTGTTTGTTTCCTCAGGGGCCGTCGGCTCGGGGGTGTCCGCGCTGGGCCTAACGGAGTATCCCAAGGAAACGGCCACCCGCCAGGCTTGTGCGGCGATCGGCCAGGCGCGCTTGATGCAGACCTACAGCGGCTTGTTTGAAAACTTCGACATCACCATTGCCCAAGTGCTTCTAACTGCTGGCGATCTCGGCACGCCGGAGCGCGCGGGCTACGTGAGTGACACCTTTCGCCGCCTGCTGATGGAGCCGCGGATTTTGCCGATCATCAACGAGAACGACTCGGTCGCCGTCGAGGAGTTAAAATTCGGTGATAACGACATGCTCTCCGTCCGCGTCGCGAAACTCGCCGGGGCCAAGCGCGTGATCCTACTCACCAGCGTGGACGGCCTGCTAGACCCGGAAACCAACCAGCTCGTCCCTGAAGTGACCGACATCGACAACGTCTTCCGTCACGTCCGCGAGGACAAGGGCCGCTTCTCGATGGGCGGAATGGCCTCGAAACTCGTCGCGGTGAAATTCGCGGTGGATGCGGGAATCGAGACTCACATCGCCCACGGGCGCCACCCAGAGCGGCTTGCCGGGATCGTCGCGGGAAATGGGATTTCCACGAGATTTCACGCGGCCAGTTAGAGGCGGAGCCACGACACTCGTGTCGTGGTGCCGATGAGCGGTGCAAGGGCTGAGCTTACGCGGTTTTCCTTGCTCATTGCATTTGCCGGGCGGACGGGGGCGTCCGCCCTCCGTTGCTACTACGGTTGCAGTGGCACCACGGCTTTGATGCGGAAGAGGCGCGTTCGACCATGCTTGGTTGAAGCGGATGGTGCAGCCATCCGGTGCTAAACGCATGACCGATCTGAAAAACTCGTCCTGGCTAATTGAATCCGCAGGCGGGGTATTGTCATTCGGCTTTATCTGCATAGCGTGTCGGCACTTTCCCACGATGAATGCCTTAATCCACGCGCTGAATATCGGCACGCTTGCCGCCTGGCTGAGCGTCGTGGGCTTCGGCACGGTGGGGGCTATTTTACCCGGCGGCTCAGGGCCGAGGAAGGTGGCGAAGCTCGAGAAATTAGAAACACTCACGGTCACGGCGGATCTCACGCTTGATGACGATTCCTTGAGCGATTCCAGCCCACCCACCGCTGCGGCCACTTCTGCTGATCTGCCTGAAACTTTGCCCGAAACTCTGCCAGCGCCTCCTGCCTTGCCGGATATCGCCAGCGCCCAGCCGCTGCCGGCTATCCCCGATTTGCCATCTGCTCCAAAGGTTTCCCCGGCCACCCGGCCCGCTCCGCAAGCCACCTCCAGCCGGACGCCTCGTCCCGCCGCTGCGGAAAAACCCGCCGCTGGCATGTCGGGCAAGGCCCGACTGGCGGCCGGCCATATGCCCAGTCCCGATTTCCCGCCTCTCGCCCGCCGCAACAATCAGGAAGGCACCGTCGTCGTCGAGTTTTGCGTCAATTCCAGCGGCCGCGTCACCGCAGCATTTGTGAAAACCCCGTCCCGCTGGCCGCTGCTCAACCAAAGCGCGGTCCGCACCGTCCTGAAATGGAGCTTTCCACCGGGGGACTTCATCACACTCGACCGCGCCATCGTCTTCAGACTCAAATAACCTCATCGTGCTCGCCAACATCGTTACCGAAACATTCATCAAGGGCGGCTGGGTCATGTGGCCCATCCTCGCGACATTCTTTCTCGCCCTTTGCGTCCTGCTAGACCGCAGCTTCTGGTGGCTGCGCTTCCAATCCCTCCAGCACGCCGACCGCCAGGAAAAAACCAGAACCGCGCTCGGCACGGGCGATTTCCCTGCTGCATGGGATCTCAGCCACGGCAGCAGCGATCCTTATTTGCAAAATCTAGCGGAAGGCATCGCCCACGCCCACACCTCGATGCTTGCCGCCATGCAGCTCCACGCCACGCATCTCATCGAGAAATCCGAGGCTCGCATGTGGCTCATCAGCACGCTCATCACCCTCGCTCCGCTGTTGGGATTGTTCGGCACCGTCGTCGGCATCATGGGGTCGTTCTCGTCCATCGGCGACGACCAACTCGCCGCCTCGCGAGTGTCCGGCGGCATTTCGGAAGCCCTCATCGCCACCGCCTGCGGCATCGCCATCGCCATCCTCTGCCTGCTTCCTTACAACTTTTTCCGCAAACGCGTCTCGCTCCTTCGCTCCTCGCTAGAACGCTGGATCAATCACACCGAGCTACTCGTAAAGTCCGCCAAAGAACACGGTCACGATCTCGAGAGCTTCGCTCTTAAGACGCAAGACCGCTTCGCTCCAAGACCCAAGACACAAGACTAGCAGTCGCGTCCCTCTTCCCTTATGGCCTACGTCTTAAAGTCTTAAGTCCACCCCGATCCATGCCCGTAAAACTCAACAGCAGCTCCGGTGACGAGGGCGACGAAGCGCGGATCGAAATTATCCCGCTCATCGACATCATGTTTTTCCTGCTGGCCTCCTTCATGTTAGTCAGCCTGAGCATGACCCAGCTCCACCGCGTCCCGCTTGCCCTGCCGGAGGCTTCCACCGGCATCGCGGATTCCAAATCGCCGCCATTTCAAATCGCTGTCGATGCCAGCGGCCTCGCCACTTGGGACCGGAAAATTGTCACTCTCTCGGAAATCACCGCCCGCCTGAAGGCCGAGGCCACGCCCGGAGAATCCCGCGTGCTCATCGCTGCCGACGAGAATTCCCGCCACAAGCAAGTCCTTGCCGTGCTCAACGCCGTACGCGCGGCCGGGATTGAGAAAGTCAGTTTCGAATCGAAAACTCCCCCACCCTGAAGCGTGAAATCTCGCGTCCTGACCATTCTTAACGCCATCGGCTGCCTCGCGCTCATCGGCCTGATCGCCACCCAGTGGCGCAAGGAGCGCGGCTACCAGTTGGATATTTCCCTGCTGCATTCCGAACTCACCAGCAGCCAAAACCGGCTCGCGGACTCGGCCAAACACTCAGCCGCGCTGGACCAAGACATCGCCGCGCTCAAGGAATCCCTCGTGATCGCCCAGAAATCTAACGAGGAGTCCACCCGCGTCCTCTCCGGGCAAAACCAGCAGTCGGAGAATTTCCAAACCGAGCTGACCGCCGCCCGCGAGCAAGTCAAAAACTGGGAAACCGCCATCACCGAGCGCGATGCCAAGCTCCGCGACCTCAACGCAGAACTCACCGCCACCCGCCAACGCCTCAACGAAGCCATCGCCAAGCTCAAGGCGGCGGGAGCGAGATAAAACTAGCCAGCGTCAGATGGCGCGGCGCTATGGGCTTCGGCGTTTGATGCCAAAGCTTGGGTGCCTCCGATCATGCCTGAGCACCACCAGGAAAATTGCTTCATCATCCACTTCATAGAGCAAATGATATGGAAACCTTTGAAAATTCGCTCTGCGAAGCCCGCAGCTATCAAAATGATGGCTACGGGGATTTCGTGCAATCGAAGCCAGAACTAAATCTAACTCAGACCAAAACGATGATAGAACTCGTTCTGATGTTTCCGCGTATTGGGCGGCTATATCGCGGATGTCAGTCGCAAATTCTGGGTGGCGAACGATTTGCATCGACTACGAACGTCCGCACGCTTTCCAAAATTCTTCTTCGGATAGTCCCTTGGCTCTGCCGGATTTCAGATCCTCAAGACGCCGCATGGCCTCTTCATCGCTTACGTAATGAGGATTGGGATCAAAATCTTCGAGCAGCGATGAAATCAGCTCGGCCCGGTCGATGCGATCAAGCTTCGAAGCCTCTTTAAGCAGCTCTGCGACAGGTGACATGAGAGTGATATGGCAGAGACCCATCCGACGCGCCAGTCCCGATTTTTTCCACGCGAATTGGTTGCCTCCTGCTTCTCCACCACCGTCGGCGGAGGGCTGGATCACCGAACTTGCAATGCGCCTCTCACAATTCTGCCACCATCAGCGACGGCGGCGCAGCAGAACAAGTATGCCCAAGACGCCCAGCATCGCTGTCGTCGGTTCTGGAATCTGGAAGGTGTAGATGCCGGACGCACTTTGGGCACCGTCGTCCACATGGATGCCGGAGATCTCAAATTCCAGATTGTAAATTCCCTGCGCCGCGAAGCCCCAGTTGTAATGAGTGTGGCCGCCTGCGGTGAGCGTGGCCGTGTCGCCCGCCGAGTCGAAAAACACATTGGCTCCACCAAACCCATCGTCCTGCCACAGCAGGAAATCTCCAGGCCCCGTGATGCTGAGTAATCGCAAATTCACCGTGCCGCCCACCCAATCGCTGGCGGTGAGTTCCTCAAGGCCGACCCCGAGAAAAGGTGCTCCGTGGGTCGCAGCTGCATCACCCGTTTCAGGCAACCAGTAGTAGTTGTTAGAGTTCAGCGTGGTGGTGGAAAACTGAGGCACCACGACGATCAGATCGCCCGGCTCGTATTCAGACTCCGCCACTTGCACCACTCCATCCACTATCGCGCCTTCAGCGCCTCCCTCGTTGTGATAGTGCGGCTCGAACCCCTGAGTGAGCAGTGGATCGAGAACGACATCCGCATTTGAGACGTATGCAAATGCGGGACCATCCATGTGACCTCCCGTTAGAAGTGATGCTGCTTGCGCGGAAAATGGGAGCGCTAGGCCTAACTTGAGGAGTGATTTAAGTTTCATGGTTGTTTTTGGGAAGCCGAACCCAGAAGCGATCAAACGCAATAAAAATGCAACAACTAAAACAATCTTATTGCATTTTTATTGCATTAAACAATCTTGCCCAAGTGTCTGCCTCACTCTCCCCGATACTTCGCTTCCGTTTGGAATAACTCATCATGCCCGCCCCGAATCCTAGAAGATGCTTACAGGGCTTCACCTTGGTGGAGCTACTGGTGGTCGTGGCAATCATCGCCACACTCGGCACACTCGCCGTGCTCGGTGCGCGCTCCGCTCTCACCTCATCCCGGCAGTTCACCTGCATGGGAAATCTGCGGAACATCGGCATCGCCTTGCACCTGTATGCGGAGGACCACAACGGGAGCTTTCCCGAAACCACGCACTCCACGGATCTCGAAAATGCTTGGGTCTATCAGCTGGAAACTTACTTGGGCGACTTCGACAACATCCGAGTGTGCCCGGAAGATCCGAACCGCAGCGCACGGATCAAGGCCAGAGGAACGAGCTACATCTTGAATAGTTTCATTTTCGTGCCCGAAATCGATCCCTTCGGAGACTCTATCGGTCCGGCCTTGAATCGCCTCGCGGCCATCCCCGAGCCGTCACGGACCTTGATCGCCTTCACCTGCGCTGACACAACCGCCACAGGTCCGGGGAACGATCACACGCATTCAAACCAATGGTCCTCATGGTCCGCCGTCCTTGGTGATATTTCTCCCGGCCGATTCGGCGGCACCACGACGGACACCGGCAAAGGGCGCTCGAACTACCTCTACGTGGATGGCCGCGTGGAGTCGATCAGCGCCGCCGCCGTGAGGCAAAAAATCACTGCCGGAATCAACATCGCCTACCCGCCGGGACTCATCTCACCACCATGAAATCACACTTTCTAGCAATCCTCGCCGCCACCACGCCGCTTCATGCGGGACTCATCCCCCTCGCGGAACATCTGGACATCCGCTGGCGGTGGGAATCCGTTGGAGGCTGGACCTGCAAGGCCGTCACCGATGGCAACGGCGAAGCCAACTACGAAACGCAGGACGTGTTTCTGCCCCTTTCCGACAAGCCCAACGTGAACGGCAACCCCGCGATTTCGGGAGCCCGTTTCACCCAGCCCGCATCGGCAGCATTTGCCTTCACCGGAGTGCCTGCGGGAGGACCCCTTTGGATCGCGGTTCAGGGCACTCCCGGCATCGGCGAGGCATGGCCAGGACTGGAAAACAACCAGCAAGCAGGAACTTTCGGAAATTACATCCCGAGCGATCTGAGAGTTTCACAAACCAGCGCCCGTCCATGGATCAAGATCTCGCTAGATGGATACACCCCGCCGCTGGGAGTGCCGTCAAATTTCTCACTGTGGACCACCTCGGGATCCGTGCCGAAGGTCTGGATGTCCACCCACGCCGCCAGCACGGTGAACGACTACTACTTCGCGGAAGGTTCCCACAACCACATGAACTGGGGTTTCAGTGCAGTCGGCATTCACCGAGTCCGGCTCAAAGCCTCAGCATTCGCGGGTCCAGATCTGACGAACCCCACAGGATCAAGTTCCGTCCACACCCTCACCTTCGCCATCGGCCCACTCGCCCAGTGGCAGGCCACGCATTTTTCCGGCACAGAGTTAGACGATCTCGCCATCTCTGGACCGGACGCAGATCCCGATCATGACGGGATGAGCAATCTCGTCGAATTTGCCTTCGGACTCGATCCTCGGAACGGCGCAGCCACCGCCGTCGCCACCGGACTCGGTCTGCCAAAAATGTCAGTCATCGAAGAAAGCGGCACGATCTATCAAGTGCTGGCATACCCCGCACGTCGCGCCGGATCACAGACCGCGCCACTGCGCTATCTCCCCCAGTTTTCCTCGGACCTGAGCTGGCAATCCGCCGATATCATCACAACCACCGATGATTTCCCCTCGGAACTTGGCACACTCAATGGCGTTTGGGAAAGGCTCACCTCGCGCCGTCCAGTCGGCCCGAGCACCCCGGCCCGTGGTTTCGGACGGATCGGGGTGGTTCTCGACGACTGACTAAACTCAAAATCTCCGCGTCACGGAAATCCGGAAAGTGCGTGGCTCGGCAGGGTGGAGATGGACGTCCTCCGAGCCAGCGGCCGATTCACCCGGAAGGCGCGAGGCGTAGTAATACTCGATGTCGTTGTCGTCGCGGCCTAGCAGGTTCAGGCAGTCCACTGCGACCATCCAGTCGTTTTTGCGGTAGCCGATGCGGGCGTTGACCTGCCAGCTTTGGCGGGAGTTTTCGCTGCCATCCTCGATGAGCGGACGCTCGCTGAAATAACGCGAGCGCAGCGTTCCGAAGATGCCTTCCGCTTTGCCGAGGGTGATGCCTGTGGTCAGCGTGAAAGGCACCGAACCTGGGATCTCGTCGTCGTCACCCACGCCTAACAATCTCCCTTGGCTGAAGGTGGCTTCGTTATCGAGCGTGAGCCATTCGGAGGGTTTCCAGTAGGTGGACCATTCCACGCCGTAGCGCTCAGTCGCCGGTCCTGCTTCGGACGTGCCGGCGTCGCCCACGTACAGAAGTTCCGAATCACTGTGCAGATAGAATAAGGCCAGCGTGCTGGTCACGTCACTCACCGCTTCCGTCCGTGCGCCGAGTTCGAAGCCATAGGTTCTCACCAGCGGATCTACGGAATCGACCGCCGCACCGGTGACGGGGTCTTGCGTGATGGTCACGCCGCGCGCGTCGTTGCTGTGGAAGCCCATGCCCGCGCTGGCATAGTATTCGGTGTCCGCCCACGGCCCGAAAACCACATTCAGCTTCGGACTCACGATGCCGTCGGTGTCGGTGCCAGAGTTCGCCGGATCGTCGCTATCCACGTCGAAGTAGAATCCATCGGCCCGCAGGCCGGGCTCGATTCGGAACCAGTCGTTCACATGATACTTGGCGGTGCCGTAGATTCCGACGCTGGCTTCGTACACATCGTCCACCCGCACGGTGCTGGTGCGGACGGTGTCGCGCGTGTTGTAGAGGCCGATGCCGTCGATGAGGTTGTGCTGAGTTTGCAGACCAATCTTGATCGAGTCCTTGGTGCCGAGCGTCCACTCGCGGTTCGCCTCACCGCCGAAGAACCAGCGGTCATCCAGTTGCTCGAACTGGTCGCCGTTGATGGGATCGTTGAGGAAGTAGGTGAAGTTAGAAAACAGATCCATGTCGTACTTCCCGAGGTAGAAATCGACGTGAGTGCTTCCATCCGGCAGGGCACGATTCCATTCTCCCATCACGCTGTAGCGGCTTGATTTACCGCCGGCGCTGTCATCCACATTTCCCAGCCGGTCGATGCCATTGCCGATGAGCCGCTGCGGGATCTGGTCGGTCGAGTCCCAATCCGCGTCATAGGCCATCGCCGTTAGACTGTAGCTGTCCTCTCCGGCTTGCCTGAAGTATTTCAGAAAACCGTTGATCCGTTGGGCGTTCCCCTCCTTGTCCCACGGGCCATCGTAGTAGTTGTATTCAGCGGCGTAAGTGAGCACCGAGCTGCCGCTGGCTGGCGGCGTGAGTTTGGAGGATTTCGAACTGCTAGACTCGGAGGGCGCTTGCAGGTTGATCGAGTCCGCAAGCAAGGCGTGGAAATAATTGTGCTGTCCCACGCCGAGCGTCGCGATGCCTTGGGGAAGCTCGTTGAAGAAATTAAACTTCGCCCCACCCGCCGTGCTGAGGTCGCCGAGCTGGCCGAAGAATGGACCTTTCCAGTAGTCGAGACCTTCGACGAGTTCGGGGATGATCGGATTGAGGTCCGCGTAGCCTTGGCCGTGGGCGTGGGTCACGAAGTTCACCGGTTGCCCGTCCATGGTGATGTTGAAATCCGTGCCATGGTCGAGGTTGAAGCCGCGGACGAAATACTGGTTCGCTTTGCCATCGCCCGAATGCTGCGTGATGACCACGCCGGGCACGACTTCCAGCAGCTCGCCGCGCCTCAGGTAGGGACGTTCTGAGAGTTCCTCAGAGTTTGCCTCGCCCTCGGACGCGGTTTTGGCCACGCCTATCAGATCTTCGGCCTTGCCGGTGACGACCATCTCGGCGAGGCGATAAGGGGTGGGTTTGTTAGAAGTGGATGGAGTTTCCTGCGCGGAAATCGTCATGACTAGGAATGACAGACACAAGGGTGGGAGGAATTTTGGTTTCATGAATGGAAGATGATGAATCAACGCGAGACACAAGATGCGGGGGGGCGGACAAATCTTGCGCGAGCCGCCATACTGGCTGCTTGCCGCTCATTGTTCAACGGATTCTCGGCTGCGCCAGAATTTCCACAGGTCTGAGAATTTCCCCTAAGAAATCTCCCACTCGTCCGTTTCTACTGCACTCATGCTTCAAAAAACTTCGATCCTACTCATCGCCGGAGCTTCGCCAATGCTCGCCCAAGATTTCCTCGATCCGCTCTACGTCACCGCCACCCGCACCGAGCAAACCGAAAGCAGCGCCCCCTACACGACCGGCTATCTGGACTCCACTTTCCTGAGTGATAACACCCCCCGGACCGTGCCCGACGCGCTCCAATACATCCCGGGTGTCTTGGTGCAAAAAACCACCCACGGCCATGGCTCGCCCTTCATCCGCGGCTTCACCGGGCGGCAAAATTTGCTGCTCGTCGATGGCGTGCGCGTCAACAACTCCACCTTCCGTGGCGGGCCGGTCCAGTATTGGAACACCGTCGATCCACTCAACATCGACCACATCGAGGTCATCAAAAGCCAAGGCTCCGTGCTCTACGGCTCCGACGCGATCGGCGGCACGGTCAATACCTTCACCAACCAATCCCGCTACCGGGATGAAGCCGCCGGCCAAGCCTACGTGGGCGGCTCGGCGTTTTACGAATACCGGACGAACGGCGAGGGCAGCAACATCGGCCGCATCGAGGCCGAGACCGGCATCGGTGGGAAATTCGGCATTCTGCTAGGCGTTTCCGCCAAGGACTATGGCGACATCGAGTCCTCGGACATCGGCCTGATGAAAAACACCGGCTACACCGAGCAGGACTACGATTTACGCTTCGACTGGGCGGTCACTGCCGATTCCACCCTCACCCTCGCCACGAGTTATGTGAACCAAGACGGCATTTCCCGCTGGCACCGGACCTTGAACAACCCGGGCTGGATCGACGGCAGCCACATCGCCGCTCCCGGCAAGTTCGCGGCAAATGTCTATGACCAAGAACGGTCCCTCACTTACCTCCGCTACGCCGGCGTGAATCCGCACGCAAACGCGCCGATCAAACGCTGGAACGCCACCCTCTCCTTCCAAAGCACCGACGACTCCGAATTTATGGATCGCCGGAATCCCGATCCATTGCTCAGCTCCGACCGCGTTCGGAACACCAGCATCGGAGTGGAAACCACCGGCTTGGACCTCTTGCTGGAATCGGAAATCGGGCCTGGGACACTCGTGTATGGCTTCGATTTCTATCACGACGAGGTCGATTCATCCGTCCGAGCCGAAGGAACCGCCTTGAAGCCGGAAGACACGCAGCTGCCAGTCGCCGACGATTCCGAGTACGACCTCTTCGGCGCATACGCCCAGTACATCGTGAAACCAGTCGAGCAGTTGGAGCTCACCGCCGGCGCCCGCTACACCTACGCAGAAGCATCGCTCGGTCGCCTAACCGATGGCAGCAGTGCTTCCAAGAACTGGGATGATACCGTCGGCTCACTCCGCGGCATTTACTCGCTGAACACCTGCTGGAGTCTCTACAGCGGGATTTCGCAAGCCTTCCGCGCTCCGAATCTCGACGATCTCAGCGGCAACCTCACCTCGAAATCAGGCCAACCCGCGCTGGGAAATCTCAACGTCGATCCTGAGAAATTTCTCACCTATGAAATCGGCACCCGCCACCACACGGCCACCACTTCGCTCAACCTCGCGGCCTTCTACACCAAGTCGGACGATCTAATCATCGCCGTCCCCACCGACAGCACTCTGGCTACAACCATCGCCACCAATGCGGGCGACGGCTACATCTACGGTTTCGAATTGGAGGGCGCGTGGCGCTTCCACCCGCAATGGACCGTGTCGGGATTCGCCGCGTGGCAGGACGGGCGCACCGAAGCACCTGACTTCGTCGGTGGCCCAGTGACCGAAAAATCCAACACCCGCAACCTCCCACTCTCCGGCTCCGTCGCCCTCCGCTGGGATGATGTTTCCGGAAAATTCTGGGTGGAAGGCCGCGTGCTCGCCGCAGATACGGAAGACCGCATCAGCTTTGCAGATCAAACTGCGGACAACCAACGCATTCCCACCAATGGCACTCCAAGCTACATCGTCGCCTCGCTGCGCGCCGGCTGGCACGTCAATGAATCTCTCGACCTCACCTGCGGCATCGAGAACCTAACCGACGAAGACTACCGCAACCACGGCTCCGGCCAAAACGAAGCCGGCCTGGGCGGGGTCTTCGGGGTGAAGGTGAAATGGTAAGGCTGGACTTCACCGATTGAGCATCACGATGAGGAAAATCACCAGCAGCACCCCGAGCACGGCGAAGGTGATTTTCACCCAGCTCAGCGGGAACTCGCCGGCCATTTTTCCGGTGTAGCCGTTGACGACGACTTGGAAGGATTTCGGGCCGTAGGTGTAAGTGGTGAGCCAGACGGGGACGAGGATGTGCTTGAAGGTGCGGCCCTGATAGACAGACTCGACTTGCAAATTCCGCTGGGTATCGCCGGGGACGTCGCGCGCGCAGAGTTGATGGAGCGTCTCGTCCATCTGCTGTTTGCTGACTTGCGAAGCTTGGCCGAGATCCACCTGATAGCGCTCGACCGTCCAGCCGCGGACATAGGCAGGGTCGTAGGGTTTAAGGTCGTTGACGGTGGGAAACGGCTCCACTTTCCGCAGCAGCGCGGTGTGGATGCCGACGGTTCCGGGCACGGCGTCGTCATCGAAAAAATGCGCTAACTGCCCGGCGCTGTTTTCCCAACGAGTCCGCTGGACCTGGCGGGTCGCGGTGCGGCCGTTAGAGTCCTGATAGGTTTCCGTGACGTAATAATGGTAGCCAGACTCGGCGGTCCACTGGGCGGTGACGTGGGCGTCGAAGGTCCAGTACGGCAGATAGATGCCGTGCAGCGTATCAGTTAGAGCGGCGCGTTTGAGCTTGGTCGGGGCGAACCAGCGGCTGCCATACCAAGCGCGGAGTTGGTCGCGGACTTGGGGTGCGGCGACCACGGCGGGCAGCAGGCTTTCCGGCGTGATGAGATTCTCCAGATCGTCCACCGGCACGATGGCGGGCGAGCCGCAAAAGTCACAGCGCTGGGCGGCGCGGTCGGGATCGAAAATGCTGATCGCCTGGCAGCTTTCACATTTCACGGACTTCTTCTCGGCCCTCAGTCCGTGCTCGACCGGGCTGCTGGACGCAAGCGTCGTTTCTAAATCATGCTCGACGATCGCCGCGCCTAACGGGTCCTCGCCATCGGCCCACGGCACGAGCGTCCCGCAGTAAGGACACGCGAGCGCTTGCTTGGCGGCATTCCACTCGGCATCCCCGCCGCATTCGGGGCAGGGATGTTTTTTAAGTGCACTGACTTCGGCCATGGTGGCGACTGTTAGTCGGCGAGGAAGGCGTCGAGGGCGGCGCGGGAAATCCGATAGGCCGAGCCGATCTTTTTGCCCTTCAACTCACCAGCGTCGATCGAGGCGATCACGTCTGCCTCGGTCACGCCGAGGATCTGCGCGGCTTTCTCAGGGCTGAGTAAATCAGGAATACCAGCAGATGGCTGAGCCACGGCGGGCTGGGTCTGCATGGACTTCATCATCTCCTGCGCCATGCCGAAACCCATCGCCATCTGGCCGGCCGCAGCAGCGGGAGATCCGCCACCACCGTCGCCGCCCTGGGTCATGGATTCGGCCATTTGGAATTTCACGTAATCGTTGAGATTGCCGACGACACCCATGCTGGATCGCTTGTCGATGGCCGCTTCCACTTCCGGCGGCACCGAGACGTTCTCGACGATGAAGCTGGTGATCTCGATGCCATACTTAGCGGTGACTTGTGGATTGATGAGTGGCAGCAACGCTTCACCTAACTCCGAGTAGCGCGATGCCACGTCCAGCGCGGGCACGCCGCAGGATGCGAGCGCCTCGCTGAATACACTAACAATCCGCGAACGCATCGTGTCGGCGAATTCGTCTAGGCGGAAATGTTGATCTGTTCCCGCGACTTCTTTGAGGAAAACCGGAGCGTCCACGATCTTGAAATCGAACGAGCCAAACGCCCGCAAGCGCACCACGCCGAAGTCCGCGTCGCGCATCATCACCGGGTTCGCGGTGCCCCATTTGTTGCCCGTGAACAGCCGCGTGGTGATGTAATAAACGTCCGCCTTGAAGGGTGATTGGAAACCATACTTCCAGCCCTTCAGCTTGGTGAGGACCGGAATGTTGTCGGTTGTTAGGGTATGCTTACCGGGGCCGAAGCAATCGCCGAACTGCCCCAGATAGACGAATTGCGCGAGCTGGCTCTCGCGGACGATGAGCTGCGCGCCGTTCTTGATCGTCTTGTCCTCATCGGGAAATCGCCACACCAGCGTGTCGCGCGAGTCGTCGTTGAATTCAATGATTTCTAGCAGTTCGCCTTTGATGAATCCGAGAATGTCCATGGTGTTAGTTTTTGGAGTTGAGGTTGAGGTAGCGTGATTTGCGTGCGGCGGGAAGGAAAGAATAGACCCGTAGAGCGATGGCAGAGACAGATCTTAACCCATCTTCATCGGCGGTTCAAAAACCCTCTTACTCCAAACCCCGCTCCGCCACTTCGTCCTCGTCCCAGCCGAGGTAGTGGCCGAGTTCGTGGAGGAAAGTCGTGCCCACTTCGTCGCGGTAGTCGTGCTCTTCCTCGCCGACCCATTGCCACAGGTTGGTTAGAAAAAGCCGGATTCGCGGCATCTCGCCGGGTTCGGCCTCCTCCATCGCCGAGGGGCCTTCGAAGAGACCGAGTTCATCGCCATCCAATTCTCCGTCGAAGGCTCCTTGGCCGGGTTTTTCCTCGAAGGAAATCGCCACTTTCCCCGCCGCGTCCTGAATGTCCTGCGGCAGGATTTTCACCAACGACTTCAATTCCTCGTCCGCCCACAAGCTCAGTGTTTCAAAATCCATGGCGATGAATTAGCCGCTCCAATCGCCCGGCACAAGGAACTTGCGCGAGCGGGCATCCACGCCATTTTCCGGCAGCTCATGACAATCCACACTCTCGCTCAGGAACAACGCTTGCAGATCACGCTCGACGCCGCATGGGAGTTCTTCTCCTCACCGCGCAACCTAGATGACATCACTCCTAGCGAGCTTGGGTTTAAGATTGTTAGTTTATCGGGCGAAGAGATGTATGAAGGGCAAATTATTACTTATAAAGTGATGATCTTCCCGGGCATCTGGGTGCCGTGGGTCACCGAGATCAAGTCGGTGGATGCGGGGAAATCATTCGTCGATGAGCAACGCTTCGGACCCTACAAGTTCTGGCATCATCGCCACACGTTCGAGGAAATCCCCGGCGGGGTGTTGATGCGAGATTTGGTTCACTATGGGCTTGGCTTCGGACCGTTCGGCGCGATCGCGCACGCCCTATTTGTCAGGTCCAAATTGCAAAGCATCTTCGAATTCCGCAAGGAAATGTTAGCGAAGCGGTTCGGCGAGATTTGATCATTTATTCAATCCGCGCGCGTGCTTCATGATGCGGTCGTGGATGAAGGGAATTGCCGCAGTGGCGTTGTTCGCATCCACTGCGTATTCCGTCCGTAATACATAAAGATAACGCGTCAGGTCGTCGCGCGAGACTGGCAATTCATCGGGTTTGAATTGTTTACTAAACTCGCCTTTTTCGCGGATTTTATAACAGACGTGTTGATACTCTGACTCGCCGAATCCATAGACCGGCTTCCCATGCAACAATGCTTCTGCGCCGACGCTGGAGTTTACCACGCACACCGCGCAGGAGCCGGCGATCAGGTCGTGGATTGAAGCTGCCGAGAGTTGATAATCATTTGCCTTGAGGCCACGGGCGAGCGCCCTCGCCACCGCTGCCGATCCGCAACGGGGATGTCGCTTCACCACGAGTGATAGCTGGTGTTGTTTGCACGTCGCGGCGACTTCCGCGAGCATTTCTAACATGGGAACATTTGCCAACGCCTGCACCGCGTCGTCGATCACTTGCAGGCCGAGGAAGACATAGCGTTCTGGCAATTGCACCGCCCCACCGGCTTGGACTTGTTGGTATTTGGAAACGTTTCCGCCGATGATCCGCTGCTGCATGGCGCTGACAAACTCGCGCGCGCGCGCCAGATCGACCCTCTCCAAATGCAGATCCTCTAACGGAGTCTGGGCGAACTGCGACCAGCCCGAGTAGCCGCGCGCGTCGAAGCTGAAACAGCCGGGCAAGTCAGTCACCTTGATGTGGAGTCCGCCCTCGCGCTCACTTTTCGTGTGGTGGGAAATGGAGCAACGCCCGTTTTCAACCGTCACTGCGCCGTGGTTCGCGAGCCTTCCGCGCACTTCGCAGGGGATGCCCTCGGCTCGGCAGGTTGCGAGGATTTGGCCAAACACAAATCGCAGTCCCACTCGCAGGCCGGGCTGTTGGGCACTCTCCAATCCCATCGCGGTGGATGGCAAGAAGACCACGAAGCCGGTGCTGGGTCTAGCCGTCCAATCATCCCGCATGGATGCCCGCGCGGCCTCGACCGAGTCTTGCCATGGCGCTGTCTCGCTGACGATGGCGAGCACTTGCTCCAGCACGGCGGGTGAGTCCGGCAGGTCTAACTGCTTTGCGCGGCGAGAAGTTTCCTCCGCCCCGCGCAGGTCGAACACCGCGAGCTGGAATCGCAGCAGCGCTTGCCAATCCCGCGCGAAGACTGGCTCGCTCTGCCTGATAGAATCTGCCGTGGTCGAAGCATCTGATAAAATTTGCCGCATCCGGGAATCCTCCCCCGAGTGCTGCGCCCGCTTGGCGTGGCTCACCGCGCGGAGCAGGCATTTTCCCGGCCTTCCCCAGAACTGGATTTCTAACCAGAGCCGTCTGAGCCGTCTGAGCCGGCTGGCGAGCGGTGGTGAGAATTCTGATTTCATGGCATCAGGTCCAGCCGAGCCGCTCGCGGGCGATCTCCGCGAGCAGGCGAGTCGTTAGAACCGGGCGATCCGGCTCGACGGCGGGTTGCAGCTCAAACTCGGGTAGGGCGTTCATCGGTAGCCGCAGGATCATCCCGAGTTTTTCCAGGTTGTCCAAATAGCTGGGCATGAAACTCGTCAGCGGAAATTCCACGATCACCGGATAGATCACGATCGCCGGTTTGCCCGTGGCCACCGCCTCGGTCACCATCGAGACGCTGTCCTGGGTGACCCATAATTTCTCAGCAGCTCCGAGATAGGCCGTTAGTTTTTTCTCCGGCTGGTGGCACCACCAGACCGCGTCCGCGACGACGTCGGCCGGGAGCAAACCACGCAGGTGATCTTCTAACTGGATCCCACTGCGGCGCGAGGTGGTCACCAGCCAGCGGATGCCCTCACGGCGGGCCAGCGCGGTCATGCCCTCGGCGAGTTGCTCCCAATCGCCGGGCTGATAGTGGTGACTGCGGGAGGAGCCGCCGATCAACATCGTCCACAAGCGACCTGCCGGTCGATCCGCCCAAGCCGCCGCCGCTTGGCTGACGATTTGCGGAGTGATCTTCGTGGGGATCACGTCCATGCGGATGTCGTTGGGTTCCGCGTCGAAGGACGATGGCGAGAACGTGGTGTGAAACCAAGTGGCCGGGTAAGGTTTACGCTCGCCCAGGAAAATGAGGGGAACCCCGTACTTCGTGGCCAGCGTGCGGGCGGCGAACACGCTTTTCCCGCCGCTGGCAATGATCACGTCCGGGGCAGGCTCATCCTTGGCAAGCCGCTCTAACCGCAGCCAGTGATGGAGCAACAAGTCCGGCAGCGGGCGTGCCCGCTGGCCCATCCAGCAGCGGCGGATGATGCCGCGCACCACGCCGCCGATGCGCGGGCGGCATTCTAACTGGCGGATGGTGGCTGGCACCAGCGCCGCCAAGGCATCCGCCAGCCCCATGGATTGGCTAACATGGCCGGGACTGCCTTCGCTGATGATCCAGATGATGCGTTTCATGGCGGCGTGTCCGCTAGAACGAGGATGCCATTCAATTTCGTGCAGCGGTCGAGCCGATAGCCGTGCCCGATGAGGAGCTTCTTCAAGGGTTCGCCGCCTTCGCCCACGATCTCGCCGATGACTAACTGCGGCCACAGCGCGCGCGGCGCGGATTCGAAAAATGCGTCTAACACAGGAACTTCGAAGCCCTCGATGTCGATCTTCATCGCGTCCACCCGGCTGACACCTGCCGTTTGTAGAATCTCTAGCAGCGTCCGCCCCGGCACCCGGTGGCCGGTGCCTTGCGCGCGGATCGAGGTCTCGCCGAGGTTGCCCGCGTGCTCCTCGATGGCCACCTCGCCCGGAGTGGGCGTGACGGCGCAGGCGCAGAGCGTGACCGAGGATGTTAGATGGTTGGTGGCCAGATTGTGGCGCACGCGTTCGAGCATGATTGCGGTCGGCTCGGCGGCGATTACCCGCAGGCCGGGGTGGCGTTGGGCGAGCGCCCAAAAGGTGTAGAACCCGGCATTCGCGCCCACGTCGAGAAAGACCGCGCCGGGATGCAGCGCGGCGGCCAAGGCTTCGCGTTCGGGCGCGTCGTGGAAGTTAGGCATCGTTAGCCAACGTTGTTCGGTGAGATTTCCGCGTGTGGCAAGGCGCAGTTTGAGTCCCCAGATCTCGCGATCATGGACGGCTTGCGGGCTATTCTTCACCGGCTTACGCAGGAGAAATGCGAGTTTCCTGAAAACTCCCGACGGCGGTAGCAGGTCGATCACCTTGAGGCAAAGTGCCGCAAACCCGCGTGGTTTCCAAGTGCCCCATGGGGAAGTGGTGTCGAAATTCATCATGGCTTCACGCTTGTTAGTCGGTCACTCGCGCCAGTGCTCCCTGACCCAGTCCGTGGGATACAGGAACCGGCGGAACAGCCTGCGCCAGCGTCTATCGCCGCCACGCCGCTGATCCATCATCCATTTCAAATACTCTAACCGCGTGCAATGCGGGGTCTTCTTGGTGAACTGCCCGAGCATCGCGTCCGGCGGTTTCGGCGGGCCGGGAAAGGTGACGATCTTGGCATCGCGCGGCAGCACCGGCGGACGCATCCAGCGCAATGGCCAGATGCCCATGCAGTGCAGGCCGAAGTGTTTGGTCCAGTTGTTAGGCCAGAACTTGATGCCACCTTTCACCCCGGCGGTGACGTAGTTTTGCTCGAAGCGGTATTTGCGCGAAATCGTCACGGGATCTGCCTGCAAGTTTTCCAGCATGTAGGAATTCCCGCCGATGGGGAAACGGAAGACCGAAGTTTGCCCGTGCTTGCCGATGAGACGGACCCAGTTGCGGGCCGTGATCACGTCTTGTGGGTCGCCGTAGGTGAAATAGTCGTCGAAGTTTGCGACGATCACGGTGTCCAGATCGATGAATAACGCGGTGCCGGTAAGACCGCCCAGATCCTTGCCCCAGAGCGCTATTTTCGGCCATTTTCCCGGCACATCTTTGGGAATCTCGCAGCCGAGTGATGGCAGCGGCAGGCATTTCACCTCCGCGCGGATGCCGGTGGTGTCGTCGGTGAAACAAACTAGGTTGAACTCGCCAGTTAGATTCCGGCGGCACATCGCCCACATGATGTTGACGTATTCAGGGCCGTAAACCGTGCCCCACTTGATGCAGATGACTTGTTTCATCGAGGGAGAGAGAGGACGGTATGATAGACGTCGAGCGTGGAATCTAGCATCCGGGTGAGCGAGAAAGCCTTGATCGACAAGGGCCGGGCGCGACCCTTCAGAATTTTGCCAGTGAGGTCAATGGCGCTTTCGAGGTCGCCCGGCATTACCAAGCCTTGCGGGAAAATGGGCCGCAGTTGCTCGGCCACGCCGCCGTGATCGTAGGCGATGACGGGCTTGCCGAGGGCCAGCGCCTCTAGCGAAACCCGGCCGAACGCCTCGGGGTCGGTGGAGAGCGAGAACACGATCTCGGAGATGGCCATGATTTCCCGCAGATCGCTGCGGTGGCCGAGAAAGGTGATGTGCTGGGCGACTCCGAGCGACTCAGCCAGCGCCTTGAGTTCGTCCATAAAGGCGAGCTTCTTCGGGTGCGGCTCGCCGGCGATCAAGCCATGCACCGGCTGGCCGAGTGCGGTTAGACGGGCGATCAGCCGGATGAAATCTGGCTGACCCTTCCAGCGGGTCAGCCGACCGGGCATCAGCAACGGGATGCGATTTTCCAAGCCGGGATGAGCCGCGTTCCAAGTGGCTAACCACTCGTTAGACGGAGTGAAGCCGGAGGGATAAGCCGCCTCGTCCACGCCGCGGTGGATCACTCGGATTTTCGTGGGATCGGTCTGCGGATAGTTTGTTAGAATATAGTCGCTGACACTTTTGGAAACGGCGATCACCGCCTCGCCGCGAGTCATCACGGCGGAGTAGGCATTGACCGAGTAGAAGCCATGCACGGTGGTCACGAAGCGGGGCCGCGTGCGCCGGTCCATGGATTTCCAAGCCAGCCAAGCCAGCCACGCGGGCAGGCGGGAGCGGACGTGGATGATGTCGGGCTTTTCCTGCGCAAAGAGCTTTCGCAAGCGCGGAATCTCGGCCAGGGAGGCGAGCGCCTTGCGATGGACTGGCATCTGAATGTGGCGTGAGCCGCCGCTTTTCAAGGCTGCCACCAAGCGTCCGCCGTTAGAAATGACGAGGGATTCATGGCCGTCTTGCACTAGCCGCGCGGCGACCTCCAGCGTGCCGCGCTCGACGCCGCCGGAATCCAACTCGGGCAAAATTTGTAGGACTTTCATGGCAGGGAAACCAGCGGGATCGAATTGCGGCGGGCGGCTTTCACCAATGCCTTGGGCGCCTTGCAGGTCAGGATGTAGTCGATCGGCAGGGCGGCGGATGCGTCGATCATCTCAAGGTATTTTACCAAGCTATCGCGGTCATCGCGCACGGGTCCGGCGTGGCGGGAAATCACCTCGTAGATCACATCCGGGTGGGTCCAGTCCTCGGGAATCTCCCATGAATCCGCTGTGCCGGGCAGCCATAAAAGCGCCCGGTGCGGCTTGCCTCCGCCACAGCAATCCGCGCCAAGCCAGTTCTGGATCGACCGAGTCGGGCTGATATAAACTTTCCACCGTTCCTGAAACCAGAAGTAGTCGAGCGGGCTGGCTTTCAGTGCGCGCTCGATGGCAGCTAGGCAATTCTCAGTGCGGGGCGGCCCGTCTAACGCATGATAGCGGATCCGCCATTTCCCCGGAGCCTCGGTGATGACGGACAGCGCTAACACCTCGCTCTTGCTGCGCCTCGCGATCAAGCTGGGCAGCGGACTGGCCCGCGTCAGTCGCCCGAAAAACCGCACCAGCTCGCCTTGGAAGCCGACTCGCTGGTCTGCTAGAATTCCCACAATTCCGCCCTCGCGCAGGAAGCCGGTGACGAGGTGGAAGCTATCGCGCTTGGAAAAAAGGCGGGTGCCGTCGAGCTCGCGCTGCGCCAACACGCGGGCGTCTAGCAGCAGATTATTCAGTGGCCGATAGAACGCGCCAGTCTTGTGCCCGGGCGGAAATTTGCGCTTGATCCGGCTGAGGATTTCCCAGTTCCCCATGTGCGATGGCAACAACACAATACCGGGGCTGCGGGCGAGCGCGGCGACCAAGACTTCCGGGTTCTCGACGGTGACGATCCCGTCGATTTTCTCCGAGGAAAGCCGGGTGGAATGCAGCGCGGAAAGCAAGTTCGCGCCGGTCCGGCGGAACGACTGCCGCGCCATTTTCCGCAGTGTCGGAAGGTCGTGCTCACCCTGAAATGCGATCCGCAGATTCCGCAAAACGATCTGCCGCCGAGCCTTCATGCAATGCCAGGCCAGCCCGCCGATTTGCTCTCCGAGCCGGAACACCAGCGGCCCCGGAAGCAGGCCCACGAGCTTTTCCATCGCCGTCTGGCCTAGCCATTCGAGCCGCCACCGCCAGAGTTTCGGGTGATTTTCAGAAGACTCGCTGGCCACTCCAGCGGGTGTATGGATTCCGGTGGTGTCATGCAAGGCTGATGGACAGGTGCCACGGACAGGGTGCCTACGTTAGTGAGAAGGAATGGTCACTGGCATAAAATTTAACCACTGATTTCACTGATTAACTGATTTCAAGAGTGGAAACCTGCCAGAATCACCCCTTCATCTTCCTTCTTAACCTGTGTAATCAGCGTAATCAGTGGTCAAAATCTTCATTTTCTCCCTAGTGTAGCAACCCTGGTGGCACGGAAGGGAGACTCCTCAACGCACCAGCCACGAGTGCTTCTGCCAGAATGCGGTCAGTTCACTCTCGGAACCATTGAAAGCATTATGCTCTAACGGGCGATCCATTGAACCAAAGTAAGTCGGCGATTTCCATGGTCCGTGATGATAGTGTTTTGAAACGGAGCGGCCCGACCACTCGACGCCGGCGTATTGCCACATCGCCCAGTCGTCCCAGATGTCATAAGCTTCCATCAGCTGCTGTGGCGTCTCGAAGCCGGAGTCGCGTGAATAGAGCGCAATCCAGTATGGGCACTGGCGGATGCGACGCTTCTGCGCAGAGGTGGCATTGCTCAGCGCGGCCCGCAGCCGACCGCTATTCTCCAGATAGATCGCGGGCAGCACGCCAGTCCGTTGCTCGACTCGGTCGATGAATGCAACGAGGTCAGCCGGACTCGACTTGGTGTCGAAATCGCCGACTAACAGCACCTTGCGACCGGGAGAAATTTGCCGCAGGCGGTCGATGTAGAGGTCCGCTTGGGAAACGGGGTTCGCTGTTTTCAGCACGAAATAATAACTACCTAACATCATTCCCTGCCGCTCGGCGGCGTGGAGGAAGTCCGCGCATTTATCATCCAGCGCCAAGCCCTTGCCGCAACGGGCGATCAAGCCGCGCGCGCCGTTCCGCCGCAGCGCGGAGACATCAGTGGCCGAGAACGAATCGCCCTCACGCTGCTTTTCCTTGGGATCGTAGGAGGAAACATTGACGACCTTCGGCGCGTCTAACAATCCAACCCTCCCGTAGCCGCCGCCGCAACTATTAAGAAGCAGAGGCAGGACGGCGGCGACGAGCAGGAAAAATTTCATGCGCCAATGAACTGCAAGCACGCCGGCAACGCAAGAGTGCGCGACACTCTGCCGCATTCACCTCAATGCCCGATGTCCGTGGGCGTGTAACCCATGACGACAAGGTGCGCTCGGTCAGATCCCAGAGTGGCGGGCACGCTTACGGCTCGAACAAACAATCCGTCGTCAGCGATTGGTGGGCGAGCTCGGCAGCGTAGGCATTTGCAGTGAGCCCGTGGGTTGTTAGAAAAGTGAGGAAGACGTTCTTACGGGTGCCGGTGACGGCTTTGAAGGTTTCTAACTTGCGCCGCAGTTCGTCGGCGTAGGGCTTGGTGATGGTGAAGGGACCTTGGCTGAATTTAATCTCTAGCAGGTTGATCGTGTTGTCGGCGCGGTCGATTAGCAGATCGATCTGGGATCCCTGCGGCCAGGTGGCGTCGGCGCGGTGGAGCCAGCTGGAATGCGTGGTTTGCACTCCGGAGATGCCGAGCGCGCGTTTGATCTGCGGCATGTGCCGGTGCGCCAGCGATTCGAGCGCATAGCCACTCCAAGCACGCCACGCGGGGGAATTTTGGAGGCTGAGGAAATCTCCATCGCCCCGGTGGTTTTCGATCCAGCGCAGGTAGAAGAGCGAATACTCGTCGGACAGGCGGTAAATGGTTTCCTTGGTCCTTTTCCCGAATGACCGCACCGGGGTGATGAAGGCGGCTTCGCTGAGTTCTCCGAGCACCCGAGTGAGTCCGCCGCCGGATGAATGAACTGCTGTTAGTTTCCCGCGATCGAGGCCTTGGGGATGCCGCGCTAACAGACGGACCAGACCGAGGTGGCGTTCTGGATGATCGAAGAGCGATTCATACAACCGTGAAAATTCCTCGCGCAGGAGTCCGGTTTGGGAGAAGCAAGCGTCGTCGATGATCTGCGCGGCGGATCGTCCCGGCTTCGCCTCGTGAAGGTAGAATGGCACGCCGCCGAAGGCCATGGTCAGGCAGAGAATGTCATAGCGAGTGAGGCTGATTTGGCGGGATTTCAGGAATGCTTCAGTCTCGGCCAGCATGAACGGCTCCAGCCGCAAGCGGGCGGTGATACGGTTGTGCAGGCCACCCTTGTGATGGATCAGTTTGGAAATCATCCACGACGCCGCCGACCCGCAGACGATCAAAATGAACTGCGGGCGCCGAGAAAGGAAGGTGTTCCAAAAATGGTCGAGTGCGGGCAGGAATTTCGATTTTCGCCCGGCCAGCCACGGGAGTTCATCGAGAAAAACCACCTGCTTGGAATCCTCGGGGAGAGTGAGGAGGAAGTCCGCAAGCTGCGCGAAGGCCTGCTGCCAGGATTCCGGCAGCGCGGGATCAAGCACTCCCGCTGCTTTCATGGCGCTTTGGAAATTCACCAGCTGATCGGCGATTGGGGCATCCAGCATGCCCGTCAGCTCGAAGGCAAGATGGCTCTTCAGATATTCCCGGACCAAGAAGGTTTTCCCCACCCGCCGCCGTCCGTAGATGGCTAGAAACTCGGCTCGTTCACTGGCAAGAAGGCCGTTGAGGTAGTCGGTTTCACGCTGGCGTCCGTAGAGTGGCATTTGCTTTAAGTGGCCAAATCGTGACTATTTCAAAAGATTTGGCCAGATTAAAATCTGGCGCACCCGATCTAAAGGTAGCCAAATCAATCAGAATTTCATACATTTGGCCACTTATAACTCGGTGATCCCCAACGCTCACGCCCCACGCACCACGATCTTCTCCCCCTTGAGCCAACGCTTGAGGACGGCTCGATCGGCAGTTAGATTTCCGAGCATTCGCCACTTCGAGCGCTGGAGCACTGCCGCTTCCGCACGGCTCTCATCGACCACGCACCACGGCCGCGAGCCGGACGAATGAATGAAACGAAATCCCTCACCGCCGACGACGACGACGAGAAACGCGACGTGCGTGTCCAGCCCGACGACATACACCCCGGGTTCGCGTTTCTCCACTCGCGAGGCGAATGCCTGATAGTCCTCGCCGACGGTTAGAGCGCACGCGTCTTTGGCGAGGAACGAGTGCAGGATGTTTCCCGAAGCCTGTTGTGCGAGCTGATAGCGGTCCACCCGGAAGCCGGCGTCTTGCAGGACCGTCGCCACGAAATACCCGCAGGCGATTTTACCCTTCCCCGGCCCTTTCGCAGTGCCGTTGAAATCCCACGGCGTGCCCAGCCAGCAATGCATCATCGCAGGCAAGGCTTTCTCCAAAATGATCCGCGCGTCACCTTCCACGGCGCTCCGCTCCGTCGCGTTCTTGGCCTTTTTGTAGCGCTCTGCTAGATCCACCCGCCAGCGTTCCAAGTCCTTCTTCAGCACCGCGTAGGTCTTGGGATCGGGTTGGATTTTTGGGCGAAAACCAAGTTCCACCCCGCCTGCCGTGGTCTGCCACAGTGCGGCTAGCGGTGCCCGGAACCACCAACCCGCGCCACCGGCCAGAGCCAGCAACGTGATCGGGATGAGCCACCTTTTTCGCATTCACGCAGCCTAACCCCGGTCCGCAGCTTGCCACAAGGGAGTAACTAAAAGTGCAGAGCAGGCACTCCTGTTCCATCTGCCGTTGATTCCTTCCAACCTCCCCACCCTTGCCATTTCCCCACTCACCCGAGAAACTCGCCGCCATGCTCAAGCAACAACGCGCCGACCACGTCCGGCGGCGGCTCCAAGAACTCTATCCGGAAACACCCATTCCGCTCGATCACAAGGACCCTTACACCTTGTTAGTCGCCGTGCTGCTGTCCGCCCAATGCACCGATGTTAGAGTGAACCTCGTTACTCCCTCCCTCTTTCTCCTCGCGGACAACCCGCTGGACATGATGCAGGTGCCCGTCGCGGACATCCAAGCGATCATCCGCCCTTGCGGCCTGTCTCCGAAGAAAGCGGCAGCCATTTCCGGACTATCGAAAATCCTCGTCGAGCAGCACGGT
Source organism: Akkermansiaceae bacterium (assembly GCA_043729385.1). GTDB lineage: Bacteria > Verrucomicrobiota > Verrucomicrobiia > Verrucomicrobiales > Akkermansiaceae > Luteolibacter. The sequence goes on along the minus strand of JAYTLO010000427.1, from coordinate 2,561 downwards.
GGCCAGGTTCCACAGGATTTCGCAGCGCTCGAAGCCCTGCCCGGCGTCGGTCACAAGACGGCGTCAGTGGTGATGGCGCAGTCGTTCGGCGTGCCCGCGTTTCCCGTGGACACCCACATCCATCGCCTCGCCACCCGGTGGAAACTCACCTCGGGAAAAAACGTGGTCGTGACCGAGCGTGATTTGAAAAAACTCTTCCCGCGCGACACTTGGAACCGCCTGCATCTCCAAATCATCTTCTACGGTCGCGAGCATTGCAGCGCCCGTGGCTGCGATAGGAAACGCTGCATCCTCTGTCAGGAACTTTTTGCGATAAAAACTCCATGAACTATTTACTCACTCCATTGCTCCGCGATTGCGCGACGGTCTTTCCCGTCCCTCAAGCTAGCAGCGGGGCCCACAATTGCCTTATAAACCATGCATCGTCCCATGAGCATAAACTCCTCAAGCCAGGGCTCCGGGGATACGGCATTTGTATTCTCTGAGCGCGCGGATGACCGTCGGCGCGCCTTGGATGCTTAGTCGGATCCGGTCGCAGGAATCGCGCACCCACCGCAGATGGAGATCGCTGCGGCGGAGGCCGGAGACCACGGTGAACCTCGCGCTGCGCTCCTCATCTGGGCGATGCCGGGTCGATCCTCTCCAGCAGCGATGCCATCTGCGGATCCTCAAATCCAGAGTCGATGTTTTCCCGAATGCACTCGAAGAGAAACGGCAGATACTCGGTCTGCGTCCGGATGGTCGTCCGCCGGACGGGAGCGAACTCGCGGTGGAGCTCCTCCAAGATTTCCTCCGAGCTGGCCTCCACCACCCCATCATAGCTGCGGCCCCAGCGATGTTTAAAAAGCACCACCAACCCCCATGCGACAGGCAGCATCAGCAAGGCGCACACATAACAGAATCGGGAGAGGCTAAGTAACGGTTCCATCAGGAAACCAAACTGGCGGGAATGATCCCGCATGGAAAGTTCGAAAATGTCGGACGCGGGCTTGGCACAAGGGAGGAGGTCGTCTTCGCGCTTGCCGTTATTCACGCTTCGAGATACCCCAAACGCCTCCGGGATCGTTTGAAAAATCTATAATTTCCCATGTCCACCCTCCACGAAACCATCCACCTGATGGGCAAGCAGGCCCGCGCGGCCGCCTACCAACTTGCTAAACTAACAAGCGCCGACAAGAACGACATCCTCCACGCCATGGCCGCCGCCATCCGTCGCCACGCGCCGGAAATTCTAGCCGCCAATGCCGTGGACCTCGCCGCCGGCAGCGAAAAGGGGCTGTCCGCCGCCATGCTCGACCGCCTCATGCTGGACGAAAAACGCGTCGAAGCCATGGCAGTCGGCATCGACCAAGTCGCCACCCTGCCCGATCCCGTCGGCCAGATCATGGACGTTTGGCAGCGCCCTAACGGCATTCGCATCGAGCAGACCCGCGTCCCCATCGGCACCATCGGCATCATTTATGAAAGCCGCCCAAACGTCACTGCCGACGCCGCTGTCCTATGTTTCAAAACCGGCAACGCCACCATCCTCCGCGGCGGCAGTGAGGCCATCCACTCAAACGTCGCCATCGCCGCCGCGCTCGCGGAAGCAGGCGCACCCGCACACGCCATCCAGCTCATCCCCTTCACCGATCGTGAGAGCGTGGCCGTTCTAGCAGGCATGGACAAATGGCTCGACCTCATCATCCCACGCGGCGGCAAGGGGCTGATAGAAACCGTGGTCTCGCTCGCCCGCATGCCCGTGATCAAACACTACGACGGCATCTGCCACCTCTTCGCCGATGCCGCAGCCGACCTCGAAATGGCGGTCGCTCTAACGGTCAACTCCAAGACCCACAAACCCGGCGTCTGCAACGCGCTGGAAATCCTCCTCGTCCACCGCCACATCGCCGCAGAATTCCTGCCTAAAGTCGCCGCCGCACTGCGCGAGAAACACGTCGAAATCCGCGGCTGCCCTCACGTCCTCGAAATTCTTCCCGATGCCACCGTCGCCACCGCGCAGGACTGGGACACCGAGTTTCTCGAACTCATTCTAGCCGTAAAAATCGTCGTTTCGCTCGATGAGGCCGTTTCCCACATCAATGAGCACGGCTCGCACCACACCGACGTCATCGTCACCCGCGACGAGCCGACCGCCGAGCGCTTCCTGCGCGAGGTGGATTCCGCCTGCGTCTTTCACAACGTCTCCACCCGCTTCGCCGATGGCGGCGAGTTCGGCTTCGGCGCGGAAATCGGCATCTCCACCGACAAACTCCACGCCCGTGGCCCCATGGGCCTGCGCGAACTAACAAGCTATCAATACCGAGTCCGCGGCAATGGGCAGGTCAAAGGGTGATTGGCCGGTCAAGCGGAGGTAATATCAAATCTCGAAGGAAGACGAATGGCAGGATCATCAAGAGCTTTCAAAGCAATGATTCTGTCAGATGATCGTCGGCTACGCGCTCGGACTCTCTATTCGGTTTCTCCATCTGCATTCAGCCCCCTAGCAGCCTGTCGGACTTAGAAACCAGCCTCCCTGAATAAATCCGCCTCGGGCCACGTATGGAGGAAATGTCCGCCCG
>JAYTLO010000426.1:0-5627 GCA_043729385.1 Akkermansiaceae bacterium | reverse complement strand
CAACTCGGAATTGATAATTTCGATATCGCGGATCGGATCGACCGAGCCGAGTTCGTGGATGATGTCGTCATTTTCGAAGCAACGCACCACCTGGACGATTGCGTCGGTCTCGCGGATGTTGGCGAGAAACTGGTTGCCGAGGCCCGCTCCCTCGGAAGCGCCTTTGACCAGTCCGGCGATATCGACAAACTCGATGGCGGTGGGCACCAGCTTGTGCGAGCCGGAGATTTTGGAAAGCACGGCCAGCCGGGGGTCGGGCACGCTGACGATTCCGACGTTCGGATCGATGGTGCAAAATGGATAATTGGCTGCCTCCGCCTTGCGAGTGCGGGTGACAGCGTTGAAGAGTGTCGATTTACCGACATTGGGTAGTCCTACGATTCCGGCCTTGAGCATTGCGGCGGGAGGGTGGGGGAAGGGCGGGCGCGAGGACGAGGAAAAAGTTTAAGGGCGAGATTCTATCAGGAGCAGCGGGGATTGAGGGAGGTCTGGGCGAAGTAAGGAGAGTGGACATTTTTGTCCACTTGCCGATGCGTGGCGAAACCGAAAGCGCGCAGCTCTTCTCTTTCTTCCATCGTCCGGGCGGACAAAAATGTCCGCCCTCCTTACGGCTTCGCCCCGCAGTTTCAGTTGCAGACCTTACGGGGTTGCGCTCGCGGGAAATCCTGCAAAGACTCTTCCGCTTTGTGAAATTTCAACCCGATGACGGCCTTTCTTTTTAGTTGTGATTATGCGACTTGCGCGGTGCCTGAGGCTTATCGGGAAATTTTCCGCGGGTCTGAGGACGTTGTGGGATCGACGGAGGGCTGGGAGCCTGGGGCGCTGAATCTGGCGCAGGGATTCGCGATGAAATTCAGGACACCGCTTGTCCACGGCGACGTGACGCGGCTGTTGATCGACTTCCAACAAGACGACGACGCGCGCTGGAGCCGGTTTTCCCTGAAGCTGCCCGAGGCGACGCGGGTGAAAGTGGCGGATCGCCACGAGCGGCCTTACCGGACGATGCTCAACCAGCGGATCTCCGAGGATTTGCGCCGCCATGACGCGCTGCTGCATGTGATGATCCACACCGATTCTGGGACGAATGGGCAAGTGGTGTTAGAGACGCCGCCCGCAGCGGAGCTGGCGGAGAAATTTGCAAGTGCTTGGCGCTCGCGGCTGGCGGCGACGGATCTCGATGTCCGGCAGGTGAGGGGAGCCGAGCCGAGTCCGCTGGGAGTCACTCTAACCACCAAATTTCCGGCGAGCCAATACGCGCAGGTGAAGCTCTCCGTCTCGCAAACGTTCTTCTTGGAAGGGCGGCCGTGGCGGTGGGAGACTGTGAAAAAACTGCTGCTAGAGTCGCTGGCGGCGGTGGGCAGCGAGGTGGTGGTCAGCGCCCCAGAATCCCCTTAGATTGGTCCATGGAGAGGGAACGTTGCTCCCGCCAGTCGATGATCTCGGGCGGCTGGAATGTCTCGCGGCGGTTTTCGATCTGGTCGTTAGATCCCTTTTTGACCGGCGCGGTCCCGGCCTCGCGGGCGGCAGTTGTGGCGTAGTTGCCAGTTTTATAATTGTCGGGAAGTTTGGCGCTAGCCCCTGCTTCGCGGGCACCCTGGCCTTGCAGGCTGGAGCGGGTTTGGAAACGGCTGCCATCGGTGTTGCCCGCGTATTTCTTGGACTCGTAGTCCTTGTTGCCCCACCAGGATTTCTTGGCGTAGTCGCCGGTTTTATACTCCTGCTTTTTGTAATCCTTCTTGGCGTAGTTCGATTCGTTCTGGCCCTCGAAGGAGCTGCGCTTGTCGCTGTTGGGAACGAGATTCCCGTTAGCGTCCTTTTTAAAACCGTTGTCTTTGGATTTATCCTGAACCCATTCATCCACATTTCGCTCTCTGCCGCCTTGGGATTGGGGCATTGTGGCTATTTTCTTGTCCTTGTCCGAGGCGCAGGAAACGAGCAGCAACGGCAGCAGCGCGATGAGGCGAAGGGTTTTCACTGTTGGGCGAGAAGATGTTCGAGTTTGGAATCCGGGATCACCCCGCGTTCGAGGGCTTGCGCGTAGTAGGCTCTGGCTTCATCGAAACGCTTGGCGCGGGAGGCTAGGACGGCCAACCGATAATAGGGTTCGCTCGGCAGCGGATCGGCGGCGATGGCGGCTTTGTATTCCGACTGCGCTTCTTTCATCCGGCTGAGGCGCTCGCTGATGGCTCCTAACAGGAAATGGCTCTTGGCGTCGTCTGGCGCGAGAGTGACCGCTTGCTTGACGTTTAGTTCGGCGGCTGGCAGGTCGCCTAGCAGATAGAACGAGTAACCTAACATCCGCTGAGCGTAAGGGTTGTTCACATCCAGTTCGACGGCGCGGCGGAACGAATCCACAGCGGCGGTCGGGTCGTTGAGCTTGAGATCCACGACGCCGAGCTTGCACAACGCCGGGATGTGGCCGGGGTGTTGCTCGACGATCATCTGGAACAACTCGCGGGTGGGCAGGAAGCGGCCAGCGGCGAAGGATTTCTCGGCGGTGCGCTCGTAAACGGTGATGTCGCGGTTCAGTTCGTTGATGTTGCCACGGACTGTCGCGCGGTCTTGGGCGTAGGGAGAAATGAATTCACCATCGACGTTTTTGTCAGCCACGAGACGCTGTTCGTCCGGGGAAAGCTCGATTTTCTCACCGTCGAAAAGTTTGATCGCTTGGGCGATGCGCTCGTCCTTGGAACCCATGTCCTTGACTGCCTCGACCAATAAATCACGCGCTTGGCGGCGGCGTTCTTGGACCCGCAGATGACGTTGGATGATGTCGCGTAGAACGCTGACTTCTTCCTGATTTGCGCTGGCTTTACCGCTGGCCAGTGAGGATTCCTCGCCTTTGAGATGGGTCTCTAACTCCTCAAGCCGCTTGTCTTGCTCGCGCTTGTCTTGATGGAGTTTATTGATTTGTGACTTGGCAATGGCGAGATCGCGCAGGGCGTCGGTGATATCGTCCTTGGCGCTGTTGTTATCCAGGTTCAGGCGCTCCACTTTTTCGTTAGCCTCGCGGAGATTCTTGGCGAGGCCGATGTTTTGCTGGACGAGATCTTGGATCCGGCCGTCTTCGTTGAGCTTGAGCAGCGCGCTCATTTGGTCGCGCTCTTGGAGTAGCGAATCGCGCTCGGTGCGGAGCTGGGCGAAGGCGTCTTTGCTTTCCTGAAGCTGGTTGATGAGTCCGCTGATCCGCTCATTGGCCTTGCCGAGTTCGGTGTTCTTGTGGGCGAGTTCCTTTTCTAACGCCTGGAGCTGGGTGCGCTGACCGCGGACGACGTCATTGGTGATGCCGCGCTCGACTTTGACATCGCGGCTGAGGTCTGAGTATTTCTGCTGCATCACCGTTAGATCCGCTTGCAGGATGGCAATCTTGGAAAGCGCCTCGGTGTGCGAGCTGCGGCTCTGGGTGAGGGCCATCGCCATCGCTTCGCGCTCTTGCTCGAGTCCGGCGATGCGCTGATTGAGCGCCTTCATTTCATTTTCCACTGGACTCGCGGCAAGTCGTGCGCGGAGCGATTGCACGTTGTTTTCCGCAGCACGGAGTTGGGCCTCGGCGGCATCGCGCTGGCGGGCGAGGTCGCGGACGCGTGAGGCATCGCGGGAGGATTCCGCATCAGCGGCGCTGTTCGTTTTCGCCAGATCGCGGAGCCGTTTCACTTCCGCCTCGGCATCGGCTAGGCGGCGGGTTTCGTTAGGATCGGCTTCGAGGATGCTCGGGCCGGGCGGCATCGCGCCCGCTGCGGGATCGACCAAAGTGCCAGACCTTTGCACGCCGCCTTCGAGTTCGGCCACGGCGTTGCGGTTCTTTTTCCGCTGTTCTTCTGCCTTCGGGAAAAGCCGGACTTCCGCCTCGGAGTTCTGCGCACTGCGGCCGGTGACCATTTCCGGCTTCCAGGTGGGATAGTAGCGCTGGACGGTGTCGAAGAGTTCGCGGGCACGTTTTAATTTTTCCGCCGCACCGGCGAAGTCGCCGTTGGCTTCGAGTTGCTCTGCGGCACGGCTCGCGAGATAGCCTTGGAAATAGACGTCAGATGGATCGAACCGCGCCGGCGCGATGGGCGTGGGACCGGCTTGCGCGGCGGCCTGAGGCGCGGCTAACAGAAAGACCGATACCGCGATTCCGGCTGCGGGGGCGCACAGGGTTTTAGCAATCCGCTCGAACATGGGGTGGGGAAGCTAGCCACGACTCGGCGAGGGGGCAAGCGGGATTCCCCGGCGGTGTGGAGCTAAAAGTGGTGGCCATGTGTCACCATGGTGAGGACTGTTGCGATATGGCGGGCAGAGGCTAAAGGTGGACATCTTTCAACAGTCCGAAAGGATCGGGCACGCCTTCTTGAGGGGAAACTAACCGCACTGGTGAGCGCAGCGGAATTGGACCCGCGTCCCAGTAAGTCGGAAGAACCAACCTCGTAAGAAAGATGTAAGGAATGCGAAGATCCTCGATTAGAAATTGTAGAAATTCGTCCTTGCCACTCTGATGGAGATCGCGCCTTCTGTGGCCGTTCGCCCCGGCGGACGAGGACTGAAAAACCTCTCACTAAGCGGTCGGCATCGACCGCTAACGATGCCGCCAAACCGACCAAAAGGCCGGGGGGGCGGCGGCGCATGTCCAGGCCGTCTCTCCGGGGGCGGCTAAAGGCCGTTGCGGTCGACTTAGTGCGGCTTTTTCACTCCCCGTCCACCAGGAAGGACTTCCTCGATCCTACCTCCCCATGAAACCACTCGTCTCATTCCTTCTCATATCATCTTTCCCGGCGCTGCTCCACGCTGAAGATCCCGCGCCATCCGCCGAGGTGGTCACCTACATCCCGACTGCGCTTGTAGCCCCTATTTTCACTCCGCCGCCTCCGGTCATCCCCAAAGTCCCACTCACTGATGCCGAGGCTACCATCGTCCTTCGTGATGATGGCGGGCTAACTACGACTCTCCAGCGTGGCCAAGCTTCCATGGCGCCCGATCTCCCCGCGCCGGAACCCGTCGCGGAATCACCTTCACCTCCGTTAGAGCATCCTATCTCACAGATTGTTAGTATCAATATGGGCGGCACGATTTATGACCACCGCGTCAGTGTGGTTAGCTGGCAACATCCTGTCACCCGCCAGCCCTATCAAGCCGTCCTTGGTTTCGACATCGGCCTCCTCACTCCCATCGGCCAATTCATTCGCAATGGCGTCACCCACCACAGTCACCTTTTGTTTTCTAACCACGACACGCGTGGGCCACTTGCCCGGCGCGCTATCGCCCGCGGACGACCTCCGATCCAAGTTCCTGAAATCGCCCCCGATGCCTATCGCATCATCCAGGGCGATCCGGCTGATCCAATCGGTATCCAGCCTCTTATTTCCCTCCGCGATCTCTATCTCGCCGAGAAACCTCGCCTTCAAAAACTCAACGCCGACCTCGCTATCTACCAACAAGAGGCACAAGCGTGGGCCGATGCCCATCCAGCGCCGGTTGAAGCCCCTGTCTTCTGGTTCAAGCCCCATCGCAACAGCCGCTACCTCACCCCAGAAGATAAAGACAATCAGCACCAAGCTGCCCAAGAGCGTGCCTCACTAACACCCGAAGGAGATACACCATGAAAATGTTATCTCATAATTTCATTCAGTGCATCTTGGTCACAGGGGCCG
>JAYTLO010000425.1:0-2809 GCA_043729385.1 Akkermansiaceae bacterium | reverse complement strand
CAAAAACGCCACGCGCCACACCCAGATCGCCGCATGGCAAACCATTAACGGGGCATTTAACATCAACTCCACTTCAGTGGGCGCTTGGAAGGCCATGCTCGCCTCCATTCATTCGTCGGAAGCACTGTATAATAAAATCACCGGGGCAACCGCCAGCGCACTGACAAAACTTCCGCCGCCCGCTGCCAAGGAGGCGCTCATTAGCCGATTTCGCCCGCCAGTTACTACCTCGACCGATGCCGATTCCTACTGGCAGGGTCCGCGCCATTTGAGCGAGTCGCAACTCGACGATCTGGCGAAAGCCATCGTGGTGCAAGTGCGCGAGCGCGGTCCTTTTCTGTCGCTTTCGGAATTTGTGAACCGCCAGCTTGTCGCCACGGAGCAGGGAGAATCGGGAGCGCTTCAGCCGGGCCATTGAGCTTTCCAACGTCAACAAAGACAACACTCCTGAGAACCAGGGCCAGTTCAACCTCTTCAGCGGCTACGAGATCGATGGCTCCAAGGTGTCCAAATACAATTACAAAAACCCCATCGCGGGCACGGGTTACAGTTCCGCCGGTGCGCCCGGGGCGCTCAGTCAGGCGGACATTCTGACAGTGCTGGGCAATGCCGCCACTCCGCGATCGGATACATTCACGATCCGGGCCTACGGCGAAGGGCTCGATGCCAGCGGCAAGGTGATCGCCACTGCTTGCTGCGAGGCGGTGGTGCAGCGTTCTCTTGAATACGTGGATCCATTGGACCCTGTGGACGCCGTACCAGCACCGGTGGCACCCGCAACCAGTACCAGTCCTGCGATCAAGAGCGAGGCTAACAAAATTTTCGGCCGCCGCTTCGGGATGGTCTCCTTTCGCTGGCTTGCCAACGCCGAAATCTGAAGTTCTCATCCCCACTCCCATGCGCTCCATCCTTGCTTTTCTGCTTATTCCATTTCTCGCCTGCGGGCAGGAAAATCGGTCAATTTCCTGCCGATTCATCGGTTTTCTAACCGGCGGAACGGGAGGCTCGCTCATCTCGGTATCTCCGGGCAATGAACTGGCCTGCCCTTTCGGCACGTCCGGCATTTCAAAGCAGGTCAGCCTAGTGGCGGTGGCCAATGTCCTCACCTTCATTGACTCCAAGGATCGCAAGCCCGCGTGCGCAATCGCTATCCCGGCGGGCATTCATCAGGCGCTCATCGTGGTGATGCCCGGCGCCAAAGATTCTGGTAAGCCGTGGCAAGGCTTTGCCATCGAGGACTCCAAACGGAAATTTCCAGATGGCGGCGCGCTGGTGGTGAATCTCCACAATGCAAACGTCCGCTTCGTCATCGGCGAGCACAGATACATGCTCAAACCCGGCGATCAATACGGAATGGAAATGCCCAAGCAGCGAGACGATTTCAACATGGCCACGGTGGCTTTCGAGTTTTCTCACCGCGATCAATGGGCCAAGGCGAGCGAATCCCGTCTGCGCTTCACGGAGGGTCTGCGCTATCTCATTTTCACCTACACCGATCCCGTGAGTAAGCGCCCGCGATTGTCCACATTTCAGGACGATCCCTTCAAGGCACCTCCGACTGCGGCCAAACTGTAGCGCGCGGCTGGTTTTCGTTTTGAACATTTTGATGCTGTTTCCCGCAAACCGTGATTAAGTCTGCGCCATGCGCCGCCGTCATCTGATCCTTATTCCCGGCTTCGTCATCGTCGCGATGCTCGGCTACTGGTTGGCCGGGACCGCCGTGCCGAGCAAGGTGCCGCGATCAAATCAATCGAAAGCTGCGCTCGATTCCAAGCGAACCACCCTCGTCGAAGAAACCCCTCCGAAATTTCGGCGCGAAGAACGTGAAGCGCAGACCCGCAGGGACGAGGAGGCGCTGCGGGAAGGCGCTGTTCCAGAGCGGCGGATTCTTGTTTTTAAAGATCACTCCGCGCTTGAGGCCTTTCTGAAACGAGCTTGCGGCAGGGTTCGCATAATGGGTCGGCTCGACGCGCTCAACGCCCTGCGGATCGACTTTTCCGACATGGATGAGCTGGCGTCCTTACTGGATGGTGACGGAGAAGCGTCAATCATTTTTCCAGTCAACGTCCCGAGTCCCGAAGAAGGAACGGCGCAACCCGGAGCCGTCGCTCTTGGCGCGGGGCAGCTCGATTGGCTTGGCATCACGGGAGACAACTCCACCTTTCGCAATGGGGTCCGCATCGCCATCCTCGATACGGGGGTGACCTCCAGCCAGGCGTTTGGCAGCGCGATTTCCCACCTGGGTTTCGTTGGACTCCTCGCGGACCTCGCCCAGCAGAGCGGCCATGGCACGGCGGTCGCGTCGGTGATCATCGGACGAGAATCGCTGACCCCCGGAGTTGCGCCCGGCGCGAACATCGTCTTGATCCGGATCGCTGACGACCTCGGTCAATCCGACAGCTATCTGCTTGCGCAAGGGATCGTCGCGGTGGTCGATGCCGGAGCCAGGTTGATCAATATTTCCATGAGCAGCCGCTTCGACGGCGTGTTGGTTAGAAATGCCCTCGCATATGGGCGTGCTGCCGGCGGCTCACCAGCCTCGGCGATAAAGGCCGCGTCTCCGGCATTATCTGCAACACCGCCATGCAGCTATCCACCTGCTCACCGAACCCCCACCGTGTTGCATCTACCAGGCAAACGCCCTGAGCAAATTAGCACCACAACATTTTTGTCCACGACGGGGCGTGCCGCGACAACTGTAAGGAACGAATGAGTGATTTTGATTCCAGAGACCGCATGTTGAAAGAGGCGCTGACCTGCCAGTCGGCGCTGGTGGCGTATGCCCACGCGCTGCTCGCGGATTATGCGG
>JAYTLO010000424.1:0-18462 GCA_043729385.1 Akkermansiaceae bacterium | reverse complement strand
AGCTTGCCGGCTCGCTCACTTCGTCAAGCTTTTAATTGAATTGTTTTTGTATAAATCACTTTAAACCAGTTATTTACGCGCTAACCTGACGCGAATGGCACGCCGCCTATGTCCCGGACGGAGCTTAAGCTAGCTTCACTTGATATAGCTTGCCGGTGGCGATGGAATCGCCCACTTCAACCCTTAATCTCTAGCAACATCTGCGGGTTATTCGGGAATTTCTTCAAGAAAAATAACAGACGTTCCATCGCTTCAGCTGGGCGGTGGCCCGAGAGGCCGCGGCGGATCAAGTGAATCTTGTGAAGCATATGATCGGCTAACAAAAGTTCCTCGCGGCGGGTGCCGGACTTGAAGATATCAACTGCCGGATAGATATAGTTTTCCGCGATCTTGCGGTCGAGGACGAGTTCCATATTACCGGTGCCTTTGAACTCCATATAGATTGCTTCATCGGCGCGGGAGTTGGTCTGGATCAGGGCGGTTGCCATGATGGTTAGAGAACCTCCGCCACGGGTATTTCTCGCGGCGGCAAACAAGCGGCGTGGCACTTCGAGCGCACCGATGGTGAGGCCACCGGATGCGGTGCCGCGACCACGGGTATTCATATTACCATTGTAAGCGCGGGCGAGCCGAGTGATGGAATCCATGATGAGAAATACATCTTTACCCGCTTCCACCAGACGCTTGGCGCGCTCTATGGCGAGCTCGGCGATGCGGGTGTGGTTGCGGGCCTGCTCGTCGTTAGAACTGGCATAAATTTCCGCGCCTTGGAGGGCACGACGGAACTCGGTGACTTCTTCCGGGCGTTCATCCACAAGCACCACCATGAGATGAATGGCCTCGTCGTATTTTTCCCGGATCGCCTCTGCCATGTGGAGCAGCAGCGTGGTTTTCCCCGAACGGGGAGGGGACACGATGAGGCCGCGCTGGCCTCGACCAACGGGGGCCATGATATCGACGACGCGGGTGGTGAATCGCTCGGGCGTGGTCTCGAAACTGATCCGACGCGTTGGGTTGATCGCCTTGAGTTCGTCGAAATGCGGGAGCTTGGCCGCTTCCTCAGGAGTCATGTCATTGATCGTCGTGATCTCGACGAGCTGCGGACCACGCGGCCCTTCCTGATAGAGTCCGTGAATCCACTGGCCGAGTCGCAGGTTGTATTTTCGGATCGTCTCCGGCGTGACAAATACGTCGTCGCGGGCTTGCTCGAAATTCTTTTTTTGCACCCGCAGGAAACCGAAGCCTTTCGGCGCGAGTTCGAGCATCCCATCGGCCTCGATTTTCGGGCCGTTGAGTTGGACCGGGCGGCGGTCGTCGAAATCGTTGTTAGGGCCGGGACCCGGGCCTTGCTGACCACCTTCATTGCGGTGGCGGTTCGGTGAATGTTGCTGGCCGTGCGGGGGACCTTGTTGATCTTGGCGTTCGTTGTGGCGGCGTTTGCGTTTCTCACGGCGCTTTTTGCTGCGGCTCTCGCGAGGTGGGCCTTGGCCATCGCGGTTTTGAGGATCGCGTTGCGGTTGGCCGTCGCGTTGTTGGAAATTCCGTTGCTGGCCTTCCTGCGGCGGGCGTTCGCGGCGGTCGCCCTCGCGTGGCGGACCGGCTTGGGGCCCATTTTCACGATCCGGCGGCGGCGTGATCCGTGGCGGAAATGGAGTGGATGGAAGCGGTTCCGGCGGATGAGGTTCTGTCGGCTCACGGCTCACAATTGGACCACCGCCTGGGACCCGCCCGAAGCGGCGCGGCTCTTCTCCTGACACCTGCGGCGGAGGCTCGGACGGCGCGGGATCGGCAACGACTTTTTTCGCCCTCGACGCTCGCTTGGCTGGCACAGGGATCGGCTTAGCTTCTGGGGCTGCGGTGAACGGCAATTCCGGGGTCGTCGAAGCCGCTGACTTGCGGGCGACTTTCTTCGCGGCCACCTTTTTAGCAGCGACCTTTCTAGCAGCCGCCTTCTTGGCGGGTGGAGCAGCTTCGGTAGGAGCAGGCTGCGCTGCCACTTTCTTTGCAGCCCGTTTGCGGGCGGGTGGTGGGGCACCGGCAGTGGCTGCGGGAGTTTGAGGAATGGTTTCCTGATCGTTGTTATTGCTCATCCGAAATCGGTTAAAAGGAAAGGGGCAGGGGGATTGAAGCGGCCACTTCAAAATGGGTAGAAACGTTCAACATGACGGGGGAGTTATCTAGCAGATCAGGCAGCGTGACTTCTCGGCGTGCGATTGCTAGATCGCTAACGACCCTGACGGTTTGGTGAATGGAAATAGGGGTTGGGGTGGGGTCTTGGCCGTGAATCTGTGAGTGGTATCACTCGCAGGTCTGCGGAAAAGGAAGGGAGCTAACGATCCTGCGAATTGACCGGCTCGATTTGCTTAAATAAGCTTCCTAGGCCCGGCAGAGCAGGTGGGCGTTAGCCCGGGTGGAGTTTCGGAAATGCGACGCGAAACACCGCTCCGTCGTTCCAATGCGCGGAGATTGCGGCAGCTCCGAGCACTTGGCAAATCAAATTTTTCGCCCTGTTTCGATCACGAGATTCACAGTCGCACAAGCGACGCGGGCGGATATTGCCGGTTGCCGAACACGATGCCGGATGCAAGACTTCGGTCGTGAAAATCAGTCGCACATGCCTGTTAGGGGCGCTCGCTATGGCGGTATTACCGCTCACCGCCCAAGAGGAAAACCCACCGGCCAAGCGGGAGATCCCGAAGGATCTCGTCGATGATGCGCATGTCCGCGAAGAGCTGGCGGTGAATGAATTTACCGCGCCTTCGATTTCTAAACTCTTTGATACCTTGCAATCGCTGATGCCATTGCCGATCGCTGAAGTCGCCCGCAAAATGCCGGCGCGGATGCCACAAGACCGCGCGGATCTAGCAATCGAACTTGGATTTCTAATCGCTGATGGCTTCTTGGTGGTGCAAGCAGAGCAACTGGATGGGATCGAGGATCTCGCCAAGGATTTGACTCGTTATGGAAAAGCACTGGGCGCGGGCGACCGAGTGAACCGCCACGCAGCCGCATTGTTAGACAGTGCCAAGAAGAAAGACGTGCCGGAGATTAAGAAAGAACTCACCGCCACCCAGCACGACGTGGAATCAGAACTTGTATCCTTGCGCGATGCTGATCTAGCGCACCTCATTTCGCTCGGCGGATGGATTCGTGCACTCGAAGTTTCCACCGTGGCCGTGGACAAGCAGTTCGGCGTCGATCGTGCCCGCAAGGTGATGCGCGAGGACATCGCGGACTACTACACCGAGTCGGTCGCCGGCTTGGAGCCAAGGATTTCGGAACGCCCGAACTACCTCGCCATGCGGGACGTCCTGGCCGGACTGCGCACGGAAATGACGTTAGAAGAGGGCAAACAACCGACTCAAGAGTTGATGTCTGAGATTCGCAAGCAAGCGGCGAAGTTGGTGGAACTTGCCTTACAACGGCAACCATGATCGCTCTATCAGAGAAGCACGCCGCCGTCCTCGGGCTTGGCATTATCGGTTCGCGCGCTTGTTCCCGGCTGCAAGCTGCTGGCTGGCAAGTGGCATCTTGGAACCGCACGCCTAAGGGAACCGCGGGGGAAACAACGACGCCGGAGGCCGCCATCGAGGGCGCTTCGATCATCTCGATCTATCTCAAAGATGCACCGGCGGTGCGCGAAATTTTCACCCGGTTAGATGCACAGCTCGCACCCGGCCAGATCGTCTTGAATCATGCGACTGTGGATTTGGAAACGACGATGTGGCTGGATGAAATTTGTCGCTTGCGCGACTGCCAGTTTCTGGACACGCCATTCACCGGAAGTAAACTCGCCTCAGCAAATGGCCAGTTAGTTTATTACACCGGCGGCGATCCCGCGTTGGCCAAGGAACTGGAACCCTATCTGAATGTCACCAGCCGAGGCCAGTTGCACTGCGGCCGCGTCGGTGCCGCCACGGTGGTCAAGCTGGCCACCAATCTCATCTCCGCATGCACCGTGCAGGCATTGGCTGAATCGCTCGCCATCGCCACCCGCCACGGTGTGGCTGCGGAATGTTTAATCCAAGCAGTTTCTGAAAATGCCAGTGCTTCGGTGCTCAGCGGCAAGAAGCTGCCGATGATGGCGGCGGGCAATTATGACACTCATTTCTCGCTTGCTAACATGGGCAAAGACAGCCGCTACATGCTCGCCCTGGCGCAGTCTGCGGGATTGGAAACTCCAGCCATCGCGGCAGTGTCAAAACGCATGGAAGCACTCAGCGCCGCCGGTCTGGGAGATATGGATTTCTCGGTGGTGGCTAAACCTTATCTGCAACCGGAGTGAGCGAGATTCAAAGGATCGATCTGGGAACTCCGGCGCTTTTGGAATTCTGCGGTCCGGATGCCGTTAGGTTTCTCAATGGCCAGATCACCCAAGATGTGCGCCGCGTGGCAGGTGGTGAAATCGCGCTACCTTCCTGCGTGACCGACGCCAAGGGGAAATTGCAATTTCGCATCACTCTAACCGAGGCTCCTAACGGTGGACTATGGGTCGCGGGCCTTGCCAGCCAAGCCGAAGAACTCGAAGCCCGCCTCACTCGCTATCTCATCGCGGATGACGTGGAAGTAGCCGCTCTAACTGCCACTAACACGCTGAATCATTTCTTGCAAAAAATGCCCGCACCTCCGCTGGGAGTGATCGCCCGTGAGTCGAATCGCTATGGAGTCGCAGGCACCGATTGGTGGCTTCCGGTCGGTCAAACGACTGACTATCCATTACTCGGCAGTGACGAATTAGAGTCGCTCCGAATTAAGAATGGCATCCCCGCTTGGGGCCGTGAGTTGATTGAAGGAATGCTTCCGCCAGAAGCATTGTTGGAGGAAACTGATATCTCCTATCAGAAGGGCTGTTACGTCGGCCAAGAAGTGATTTCCCGGATCAAGTCTGCGGGAAAAGTGAACAAACGGCTGACCCGGTTCATTTTCGATGCGCAAGCACCGTTAGTCCCTGGGCCGTTAGAAAAATCGGCGGGCGAGGTGACCAGTGTTTCCCCGCTGGCGGTCGGTGGACTCCGCCTCGCACTCGGTTATGTGAAACGCGGCGCTGTGGATTTGATTTATAAAGCCGCAGACGGCAGCCTCTGGCCGGTTAGATCGGCTTAATGGTTTTTGTCCTTTGCCAATGCTCGATTTCACGGGAATCTAGTGGGGATGATTTTTAGTGGGTTTTTCATAGCAAGCGGGGTGGCGAATATCTCGCCGCTGTTTGCGCTTTTGACCTTGGTGCTGGTGCTTTCCGTGATGGTTTCGCTGGTTCTCGTGAAATTTAAACAGAGCCTGTTAGTCGGTTATTTGTTGAGCGGCGTCTTGATCGGCAATTTCGGATTGTTATGGGTGACAGGGTTGGACAAAGGCGATCCCGTGATCGCCAATTTCGCGGAAATCGGCGTGGTCCTACTGATGTTTACATTGGGAATTGAGTTCTCTTTCGGCGAGTTCAAACACCTATGGCGCATCGCGCTCATCGGCGGCGGGCTGCAAGTCGGCATCACCGCCACGATCGTCGGACTGCTCGCGACCGCCTTTGGATTTCCCACGGCGGACAGCATCGTGCTGGGCATGGCGGTCGCTTTGAGTTCCACAGCGGTGTCGATGATGTCGTTCCAAGACATGGGCCAGCAGAATAATCCCGGTGCCCGCGCGAGCTTGGGCATCGCCTTGTTTCAGGACATCCTCGTCATCGTGTTTTTCCTCGTGATGCCCGCGCTTTACGGCCAGGGCCAGGGCGCGGTGGCCACCCAAATAGGAACCGCCCTGCTCAAGGGTGGGTTGTTTCTAGTAGGCGCATGGTTGTTAGGGCGCTACGGCCTCACGCCGCTGCTGCACGCGGTTGCCCGCACCCGCAGCCGCGAGTTGTTCACGCTCACGGTCATCGGCCTCTGTGCCGGAGTCGCCTTCGCCGGCGGGGCGCTGAACTTGTCGCTCGCGCTCGGTGCATTCGCCGCAGGACTGGTGGTGAGCGAGTCGATTTACAGCCACCGCATTCTATCGGACATCCTGCCGTTCAAGGATCTGTTCCTGGCCATCTTCTTCATCTCGGTGGGCTTGCTCATCGATCTATCAACCGTCGCCTCGGACTGGGAACGAATTTTGTTAGGCAGTCTGATCATCCTGCTGCTCAAGAGCGGGATCGTCTTCGCCGTGCTCAAGTGGATCAAGCTGCCCAGCCGCTCGGCGCTGTTAGCGGCTGGCAGCCTCGCCAGCACCGGGGAATTTTCGCTCGTCCTCATCGGCAAGGCGGGCGGCTATCGTCCGTTCGACGCCGGCATCGAGCAAATGTTGTTAGTGTGCACCGCTGTGACGATGGCCGTCGTCCCCTCGATGATGCGTGGAGCTGGCCCCTTCGGGAAATGGCTGGAGCGCAAGGGCATCTTCGGCGTCCGCAAGCTCGCACCCGAGTCGATGACACCCGTCAAGGCGATCAAGGGAATCACCGACCATGCGATCATTTGCGGTTACGGCCCGGTGGGACGCGCTCTCAATGAAGCACTAAAACGCTGCGGCGTGGACACTCTGGTGATGGAGCTAAACTCCGACACCGTGCGCCGGCTGAAGCGCAGTGGCCAGCCAGTCTTGTTTGCCGATGCCACTCACTCCGAGGCACTCGACCTCGCTGGCATCAAGCGCGCGCGCTTGGTCGCCTTCACGTTTCCCTCGGTGACTACCACCTGCATCGCCGTCCCGCTCGTCAGAGAGAGAAACAACGGCATCTTCATCTTCGGGCGCGCGAAATTTCCTGCCGAAGTCAAGCTCCTGAGGGAACTCGGCGTGCAAGTCATCCACGACGAACGCGAGAGCGCCGTGGCCATGGTGCGGGCCGCCATTTCCTCCTACGAGCGCGCGGACATCGATCCTGAGGAAGTCGTCGGCGACACCATGGAGGAGTGAGCCGCTTCACTGCGTTTTTCCCAAAAGCTCTCTAACCGCCGCCAGGCTGATGAGGAAAATTCCACTCAACTCCAAGGCCCAATTCATTTTTACGCCCAGCATTTCGTCTTTGAGAAATGAGTCGAAGTGATGAAACGAGATCGCGCGGACAACGATGAAAGTCACCATGAAAAACCCGCCAACCGTTAGAATTTTGTGCCGCAGCCAGAACGCATTGTAGCGCCAGATAAACCAAGTACCGAAAATTCCGGCCCCGACGACCACCCCGATCACGAACCGTTTCTGATACATCCGCCGCTGTTCGAACCAGCCTCCGTGATAGGATGCGACCCTCCCGATGTCGGTGAAGAGAGACTGCAAATCGAGCTGTTTGTTTACGCACAACCCAGCCATGCCCACTGCCACGATCAACCAGATTTTCTCCTTCCGCGCGAGCCACACCCAAGCTGCGAAGATCGCGGCCACGGCATACGCAGCGACGGTGAACCACCCCATCAAACTCGGATCGCCGATCTCCGGCCGCCATCGCAATTCATTCAGAAAATTCATAGCCGCGCTTCGCAGTGAGCCGATCATGAAGCACCCGCCCCATCCTGCAACCGGCAAAATTGGGCAGGTGATTTAATGAGTTAGAATTAGAGTCGCCCTGTCTCGTTGCGGAAATCCAGTTTGAAAAAATCGCTGACAGTGCCAGCCTCCGGCGATGCCCGACGCCACCCCCATCCTTGAAGCAGACCGCCTCGTCAAAACCTTCGGCGAGTCCACCGCGCTCGACGGGCTTTCGTTTGCCTTGGCGAAAGGCGAATCGCTGGGACTGCTCGGCGTGAACGGCGCGGGAAAAACCACCGCCATGAACTTGCTGCTAGGCCTCACCACGCCGACGTCAGGCGTAGTCCGCATCTTCGGCCTCGATCTGTGGAAGCACCGCATTGAGATCTTGCGGCAGGTGAATTTCTCGTCCGCCTACACCGCGCTGCCCTCGAATCTCCTCGTCTGGCAGAATCTAATCGTCTTCGCGAAACTCTACGGCGTAGCCCGCCCGAAGCAGCGGATCGAGGAGTTGCTAGAACTTCTCGATATCGCTCACCTGCGCAAGTCCGTCACCGGCACGCTCTCGGCTGGCGAGTCCACCCGCGTCAATTTGGCCAAGGCACTGCTCAACAAACCGCGCTTGCTCCTGCTAGATGAGCCGACCGCCTCGCTCGACCCAGACATCGCCGACCGTGTTAGAAAACTTTTGCGCAAGCTCCAGCACGAAGACGGCCTCTCCATTCTCTACACTTCCCACAACATGCGCGACATCCACGAAGTGTGTGACCGGCTCATCTTCCTTCACGGCGGCAAGGTGCTCGCGGAAGGCACGCCGGGTGAAATTCACGAAAAATTCAACCGCAGCTCGCTGGAAGATTTATTCATCGGCGTCGCTCGCGGCGAGGTGGAAGCTATCGGCTTGAAGTAAACTATCTATATTTTGCCTTTCTCGATCAACACCGTTAACGCCCTCGTTCTTCGTTATCTTTATCTCTACACACGCCATCCGATTCGATTGGTGGAACTCGTATTTTGGCCGCTGGTCGATTTGCTAGTCTGGGGATTTCTAACTACTTATTTGCAAAGCCATGGGGCAGGGGGCTTACCCTCATCCATCAGCTTCCTCATCGGCGGGATGATTCTATGGGACGTGCTTTTTCGCTCGCAGCAAGGCGTGGCCATTTCGTTTCTCGAAGACGTATGGACGCGCAATTTGTTAAATGTTTTCGTCGCCCCGGTCCGCACTGCCGAGTATGTCGGCGCGACTTGTGTGGTCGGGCTGCTGCGAGTGGGCGTGACACTTATTCTCCTCACCATCGTTGCCGCGCTAGCCTACCAGTTTAAGCTCACCAACCTCGGTCTCGGGCTGCTGCCGTTTTTGGGAAATCTCATTCTGTTCGGCTGGTTTCTTGGGATGATTTCCACCGCCCTCATCATGCGTTTCGGCCAAGCTGCGGAGAGTCTCGCGTGGGCGGTGCCATTCTTCATTCAGCCACTTGCTGCGGTTTTCTATCCGGTCTCGGTATTGCCTAACTGGTTGCAGCCCGCCGCCATGGCACTCCCGTGTACGCCGGTGTTCGAAGGCATGCGCACCGTCCTCTCCGGCCAGCCCGTGCCATGGGGAAATGTCCAACACGCGCTCCTGCTCAACCTCGTCTGGGGCACCCTCGCTGCCCTATTCTTCGCCGCAAATCTCCGCTACGTCCGCAAATCCGGCCTGCTTGTGAAAGTGGCCACGCATTAACTCCTAACGGACCGCGGGATTTATCCCGCCTGTGAAGGTTTCGACCCACGCTCTTGCCTCGCAAGACGAAAGAAGCTGAAGCTCACTCATGAAAGCCACTTGCGAAGCCGTAATGGATGCCGCCATGCAACTCGATGAGGAGGAGCGCAGCCTGATTGCCGCCTCCCTTTGGGAATCCACGGGGGGGCTGTTGCCGGGCCAAATCCTAGCGAGCTGGAGAATCTTCTGAATCAGCAAGAGGCTGAACTTGATCGCGATCCAGCGTTGGAGATCAGCCAGCAAAATTTCATGGCGCACTTCGAACGGCGGCGGTGCTCGTGAAAGTTTCCTATCACCCGGCGGTGCAGCGGGAGGTCGATGACACCTGCCGCTGGTATAATGAACGTAAGCTAGGGCTAGGAAACGAGTTCTTCCAAGAATTCGAGCGGGTATCGAAAGAGATTGGTGCAAGCCCTCAGGCATATCCGATAGCGTCGTTTGGTCGGAGAAGAGCTTAGAGCGTGGAAGGCAAATCTTCGAGGTGAATTTCGATCCCCTTGGGGGTTGCGTTTCGGTGGCGACTGGTTATTGAAGCGGCGCGATGAAATTTTTCTCCATCCTTGTTGTTGCTGTTAGCGTGTTCGGTATTTCCTGCGAGCGCCATGAATTCGAAGGGGCCAATGGCACCAAGCAACTGAACCAACCTCACGGTGGGGCAGGGGCGCATGACGAACACGCCGCAGGAGCTGCGCATGAGGAAAAGCCGGCCGCTCACGGCAAGGCGAAGGAGCATTGAGGAGAAGCCAGGGGGGCTAGCCCCATTTTTCAGCTTTCTCACAAGTCCTCCGTTCGAGCGCTCCACCCCTCTAACGGCGGCGGGTGTAAGTGAGGAAGCATTCCCCGCCGCGCGGCTCGCAGTGGGTGATTTCGAAAGCCAACGAGTGCGGCAAGAATTCTGCGGGGATGCCGGTGGCGGTGCTCGACGCGAGGCCGCCGAAGAGGGTGTGGCCGGCAAGCGTGAGGTGGAATTCGTCGATCACATCGAGCTCGGCCAAGGCCCGGATCAATTGTCCGCCCCCTTCGCAATGCAGCGATTGGACGTGGAAATCCGTGGCGAGTTCACCGATGAATTCTAGCAACGTTTGGCGGTGGAGTGTGACTTGGGGATTCGCGGCTCCCGTGAAGTCACCCGTCACTAGCAGATGGATGTCGCCGCCGGGTTTGTGAAACACGGGATGCGTCGGCTCGATTTCCCCGCTGCGTGAGACGATGCAGCGCAGCGGTTGCTTGAGTTTGCCGGGTGCGGTTAGAGTCATGCTGTCGGCCTCCAGAGTGCCGCGTCCGACTAGAATGGCATCGGCATTTGCTCGCAACTCCAGCAGCCGGGCATGATCGTGCGGGGATGTCCACCCAGACGGGCGCGGCGGGGTGGAGGAAATTTTCCCATCCACCGAGATCGCCACGTTGATGGAAATGCGCGGGCGGAGCATGGCCGTTAGACCGAGATGTCCACCGTTAGATCGCCGCCGAGGCATTCGATGGCGGTGGTGAGGACTTGCGTTTCCGTGTCCTCGGGAATGGAAACCACGCCATGGGCGCGGAACATCGGGTGACCACTCATGGGCGCACTTTCGAGGCCGGTGGTGAGTTCCTCGATGTTTCCTCCGGCCTTGGCGACGGCGGCGGATAGCTCGCGGACGATGCCCGGGCGGTCGTTCCCGACGACGTCCACGATGAGTGTGCGGCGGGCGATGGGAGCCGCGACTTCCTCGCGTACGGCCAGCACCGTTAGACCGGAGTGGCCGGGGGATTGCAGTTCCGCGATCAGCGCGTCCACCGATTCAGCTGGGCACTCGATGCGGGCGATGCCGGCGAATTGTCCAGCGAGCCGTGCCATCCGGCTTTCCAGCCAGTTGCCGCCGTGGTTCGCCACGGTGTCCGCAAGCGCACTAACAAGTCCGGTGCGGTCGTTGCCCAATACAGTGATGACTAGGTAGCAGTTCATGGCTTGAAGCAAGCAGAGTAGCTAGGATATGCCAAAGACTTTCCTCGTCGTAGCCTGATTCTAGGCGGTGGATTTTATTTCCTCCGGTCTTGTGGAAGGCGGAAACAAGCTCCAGTCTGCGACCGATTCCAATGAACTCCCCGATGGCCAGCGATCACCCGTTCCAACTACTTTTCGAGACTCTCGGTCGCATCCCTGCCGCCCACGCGGAGGCGGTGAACCGGAAAGCGTATGAAGTGCTGTCCAGCATCCTGTCAGTGCCGTTAGAGAAAACCGGGCGCTGCATTTTACTCCGTGCGCCGCGTGCCGGGCATGGAAAAACGCACTTGCTGTCGCGGATCCAGCACCAGTTAGGAGCGTCGTATGAGTTTATCCCTTTGCACGCGTCGTTCGGTAGCCGGATCGATGCGGCGTCGGTGACGGATGACACGCTGCGGCGTCTTGTCCGGCAGCTGCCCGCATCGGGTGGGCTAACGGTTTTGGATTTGGTGGCGCGGCGCTTGTTTGCCTCCGCCTTACAGCCCTTGGTCGCCTCGGGCGAGGTGCCTTGCCAAGACCGGGAAGGTGCTCTAACTGCCCTGCGCGCCCGCCCGATTGAAACGTTTGATTTCCATCATCCGAATGCGGCCACCGCGCACTGGGCGCGGGAGAATTTCGAAGTGCTCGGCCAGCGGCTCAGCCTGGAACTCGCCCAACGCGCGGATCTGCCGGTGAGCGACGTCGCGTTCTGGGTGGAGGCGTTGTTCCGTTTCGCCGCAGCGCCGCTGGATCATTCGAGTCGTGTTAGAATACTCACGGAGAACGTCCACGGCGCGAGCGGAGAGGCGATGGAGCGCTTGGTGGCGCTGCTAGGTTTGCTCACTTTGTTGATGCGCGTGGTGCTGGTGGCCGATGATCTCGAAGGGTTTTCTACCGATGACAATGCCGCCCTCAAGCTGGCGGCCTTCCTCGGCGCGCTCCGCCAAGCAGTGGAGCGACTCGATGTGATTCTCTCGCTCAACCAAGACATTTGGCAAAGTGCGTTTCTTCCCCGCCTGAGCGGAGGTCTAGCAGATCGACTGTCGGAGGTGGTGGTGGAGCTGGAGCCTCTCACCGAGGTGGAAATGGCCGCGCTTCTCGATTCCCGCGTCCCTGGACTTGGCAACCAGGTTCTAGGGCAAATCGATATCAGCTCGGCGGGCACCCACGCACGCGGACTCATTCGTGCGGCGGGAATGGCTTGGCTCAAAGCGACAGCGATGGATTCCGTGCCTGAAGAGGTGGCCGCTCCGTTGGTGGAGCCTCCGCTTCCCCGGGTGACTCCGCCGCCATCGCCGCCGGAGCCGGTGGTTTTACCTGAGCCAGTGGAAATCGAGCCGTTGGTCGAGCCGACACCCGAGGTCGAGATTCCCGCGTTTGCCTCTATTCCTGAGGTCGTAAAGCCGGTCAAAGAACCCGCAACGGCATGGCCGACGCCGGAATTCACGCCGACCCCGATGGTGCCAGCTTCCTCGCCCTTTTACCCACCAGTCGAATCGCCGTTTCGCGCGGACGCTGAGGCATTCACCATGGAGCCGCCAGTGACTTCATTTGCTGCCCCCGACTGGCAGCAATCGGCGCCCATCTTTGCCCCGCCTCGTCCTCCCGCCTCACCGCCGGCCTCGGATTCCCCCTTTCAAATCACCGCCACTCCGCTGATCTCCGAGGAAATGCCACCGCCTGCATTTATCCCTGCAGGCTGGCCGCAGAACCCGCCGGCTGAGCCTTCATTCGCAGGCGCCTATCAGGAATTCGCCTCTTCGTCCCACGCCGTCGAGTCCGCCCCGCCCAGCCCTGAGCCAGCTTTCACCCTGCCGGTCCAGCAGCCCGATGTGCCGCCGCCACCCACGGCTGCGGAGACCGACCGCGTCGAGAATCTGCTCCGTCAATTCCGCGAGCGCTACGGTCGCGGGAGCTTGTGAAAATTTTCACAAACCCCTTGCGAAACTGGCCGGTTTGGGTGTTTCTACCGGCGGCAAATCAGGCATGAGCACCACTATCCAAGAAATCGAGGCCCCCGACGCAAACGCCCGCGCCGTCCGCGCAGCTGACCACTATCATTCGGAAACGGATGATCTCGTCGGCGAGCGGATGGTCCTCAACATGGGGCCGTCCCACCCGGCGACTCACGGCGTGCTGCGCCTCATCCTCGAACTCAACGGCGAGGTGATCGAATCCGCCGATCCAGACATCGGCTTCCTTCACCGCGGGGATGAAAAGATCGCGGAAAACATGCATTACAACCAGTTCGTGCCCTACACGGA
Organism: Akkermansiaceae bacterium; assembly: GCA_043729385.1. GTDB lineage: Bacteria > Verrucomicrobiota > Verrucomicrobiia > Verrucomicrobiales > Akkermansiaceae > Luteolibacter. The sequence continues at coordinate 5,033 of JAYTLO010000424.1, read as the reverse complement.
CCGCTTGGACTACCTTGCCCCGCTGGCGAACAACGTCGCTTACGCCTGTGCTGTCGAGAAACTGATGGGCTGGACATTGCCACCGCGCGGCCAAGCATTGCGCGTGCTCTGCTGCGAGTTGGCGCGGATTTCCTCACACATGTTAGGCGTGGGCGTCTGCGCCATGGACGTGGGTGCGATGACCGTTTTCCTCTACACCTTCACCGAGCGGGAAAAAGTTTACAACCTCTGCGAACAGCTAACAGGCGCGCGTTTCACCACCTCCTACACCCGCGTCGGCGGCCAGCTCCGCGACATGCCACCCGGCTTCGAAGCCTCAGTCCGCACCCTCCTCGACGAGTGCCTCGTCACCATCGGCGAGATCGGCAAGCTGTTGGACAAAAACAAGATTTTCATCGACCGCATGGTGGATGTCGGCGTGATCAGCCGCGAGTCCGCCATCGCTTTCGGCATGACCGGCCCAAATCTCCGCGCGTCCGGCGTCGCCCGTGATCTCCGCAAAGACAGCCCCTACCTCGGCTACGAGAAATATCAGTTCGACGTGCCAATCGCCGATGAAGGCGACTGCTACTCCCGCTATCAGATCCGGATGGAGGAAATGCGCCAGTCCATCCTCATTTGCCGTCAGGTGCTCGACACCATGCCGGACGGACCGGTGAATCTAGCGGATTCGAAGAGCATACTGCCAGACAAAGAGAAAGTCGCAATGTCGATGGAAGAACTGATTCATCATTTCATCATCTCCACCCAAGGCATCAACGCCCCCGCCGGCGAAGTTTATTTCGCGGCAGAAAATCCCAAGGGCGAGCTTGGTTTCTACATCCATTCCAAAGGCGGCGGCGTACCGTATCGCCTGAAAATCCGCAGCCCTTCGTTCTGCAATCTATCCATCACCTCCAAGCTCCTTCCCGGCCACATGGTGTCCGATATCCCGGCCATTCTCGGCTCGCTAGATTTCGTGATGGGCGAGTGCGACCGCTAACGTATCGGCCAATCCTATGAAAAAATTACTCACCAGCTTGATCGGGATTTCACTCGTCAGCCTCGCCCCTGCGGCGGTGGAAACTTGGACAAACAAGAGTGGCAAATCCATCCAACTCGAACTCCTCAAGCTGATCCAAAAGGACGGCGAAGTCGCCGGTGAGTTCCGGATGGCCGACGGTCGCACCGCCACCATCAAGGCCTCGGACCTCGCCCAAGCCGATGCCAAGCGCCTAGCCGAAGCGAAGCCAGTCGCCGAACCTACGGCACCTACAGCCGCAGCCGCCCCTCCCAGCGTCTTCGACAAGTTCCTCGACGGCGACCTTTTGAAGTTCAGCGGCAAGTCGCTTAAAACCTGCAAGGACGCGACCAAACCTTCGAAATACTACCTCTTCTACTACACCGCCTCGTGGTGCGGTCCATGTCATAAATTCACTCCTTCGCTGGTAGAGTTTTATAACAAAAACAAGCCCGGCAGCAGTGAGTTCGAAGTCGTCCTCATCACCAGCGACAGCGACGAGGACGCCATGAGCGAATACGCCACTGAGTTCAAGATGCCATGGCCCCAACTCAAACTTTCCAGCACCGCGAAGTTTAAAAAAGAATTCAAACATCCCGGCCGCGGCATCCCCAATCTAGTCCTCACCGACACCGAGGGCAAACTCCTCAAAACCAGCTACGAAGGCGAAAACTATGTGGGACCCACCTCGGTGATGAACCATCTAGCAACCCTCCTGAAAAAGTAAGCCAGGACGCCGCGCTCCACCGTTTTCTAACACCTCCATGTCCCACTCGACTCTGTCCACGCTCGAAGAATCCGTCGCCTCCCACGAGACACCTGGCAGCAAATTCTATCCGCCCTTCGCGGTCACACCCGAGCTTGAAGCCGAGGCAGACGGGCGCATCTCCCACTACCCGGAGAGCAAGCGCGCCGCCGTTTTGCCACTGCTCCACATCGTCCAACACCAGTTCGGCTTCATCTCCGCGCCGGCCATCGAATGGGTGGCTAACAAGCTCTCCATCGAGCCGATCAAGGTGCTCGAAGTCGTCAGCTTCTACCCCGGCTTCCGCCAGTCCGCGCCCGGGAAATTTCACATCCGCGTCTGCCGCACCCTGTCCTGCGCGATGGGCGGCAGCTACGAACTGATGGAACGGCTGTGCGAGCTAACAGGCATCGACCGCTCCGCCAGCGACTCGCATCACCACCCCATAACCGTTTCCACCTGCGGGAAATTCTCCGTAGAGTTCGCCGAGTGCCTCGCCTCCTGCGGAAGTGCTCCGGTCTGCCTTGTGAATGACGATTTCCACGAAGCCATCGCCCCCGCCAAAGCCGAGGAACTCCTCGCCAAATACGCGTAGGGGAATGGCATGGAAAAGTGAGACCCATGTAGCCGAGTCTTGCGTCGCTAGTTATACTGCCGCGCATCACGATTTGTGAAAACGTGGCTGGAGCGTCTCGCTCCAGACTGTTGTCCGGGCGTCCCGCCCGGACAGGAGATATTAGAGGCGGGACGCCTCTAGCAACGGCCTGGCGCGAGACGCGCCAGCTACTTTGCTGCCCGAGTCTTTCCACAAGTCCACATGCGCGGCAGTATTTCTTGGATTCAATCAGCGCTCACGGTCGAATCCCTCCTCATCCGCCACGGCTACCATCACCAATTTTTCGGTTTTCACCGAATGCTCGCTCGGGTCCTTCCGTTCCTGCTGGAAGCCGAGACCCGGCGTCTCTCCCTCACAACTGCTTGATCCGGCTTTCCAGATCCCTGCGGTTGATCAGATCCACTACCAGGACGCTATCAGGCAAAAGCCGGAACAGCAGACGGTGATCGATGCCGATGCGGGCGCGCAGCGTATCCGGACAGTCCTTCAGCCGCACGATGCCCGTGAATGCGGCCGGCTCGCCCGCCGCCCGCCTGCCGAGCAAAATCATCGCGCCCTTGCCGACCTGCTTTGGGAATTCCTCCAAGGTCCGGTGGAATTTCCTCGGAAACCCGATCACCCTCACCGGCTGGTTGCCCTCCACCTCACCCGTCAGGACCAACGAGTCCTCCGGATCGATGGCACCCGCCGGTTCTTGGTGCGGCTCATTCCGCGCCTGTTGGTCGCGGAGCGTTTCCAGATCGGTCAGCGTCTTTTCCAAATCACGGCGGAGAATCGCCCGCTCCTCGTGACGTTCTTTTAAGGAGTCTTTTAGGAATTTCACCTTCGTCCGCAGTTCCTGAAGCGACTTTTCATCCACCGGGGCGGCTTCCCTGATAACTGCCGCCCGCGGAATGGCGGGTCTTTCCCTGCGTGCAATCTAATGCTTCAGCTCGTCGAGGGACTGCTTCATCTTCCGCACCTCGCCTGCCTTGGCTTCCAGCTTCTGGTTCGCGAGCTGGAGAGCCTCCGCCCCCTTCCTGCTGGCTGCCTTACTTCGCCGCGCGAGAATCATCTCCAGGATGTCGCCGTAGGGCTCTTCGTCTGACAGCTCCAGCCGGACGCGGGTCGCGAGAATTTTATCAAGCAAGGGCAGCGCCTCTTTCGGCGGCAGCACCGGGATCATCCCGCGTGCCACCAGGATTCCCAAGGCTGGCACGTTCGAACTCAAGATCGCGGAGGTCACGTTCGTCAGTTCGTCGTCCTTCCCACTGCGCAGCGCATCCATCGCCAGCGTTTCCAGCACCTCCAGATATTCCTTCGGATCGTCCCTCGCCAGCAGCAGCCGGGTGTTGGGAAACAACGGCTGCATTCGTCCCCCCTCGGTTAAAGGCCTGTCGTCTGTCATGTAAAATCGGCCGCCCGATCCACCCAAAAAGGAATCGGCCGATCCCCGTGGGAAGGGATCGGCCGACTTGTGTGGGATTTACAAAAAGACGATGCGCTTCGATTGAAAGATCAGCGTTTGGCGACGAGCGTCACTTTCCCGCTGAAATCTTCGCCCTCCACATCACCGTTGAACCGGATCACAATCGTAAGGGTTTTGCCTTCCACGGTCGCGGAGACCTTGGTGAGCAATTCACCCGAGAAGTCTGCGCCGAAGATCTCGGCTTCGAAGGCGGTGACGATGGGGCTGGAGGTTTTGCCTGTGTAGATCGCGCCCGATTGGACAAGCACCACCTTGCTCGGTCCGCTGACTTCGGCCTCGACATCGACACCGAAGTCATCGCCGACCTCCTCCACAATCTTGGCCGTGGATTTTTTTCTGAGAGTTAGGGTATTGTTGTTGATCGTGACTTCCTCGTCCACGAAACCCGCCACTCGTTTCAGCAGGGACTCAGGTAGATCGAAACTGTCGCCGTCGATCTTCAACGAGCCATCCGCCTGTCTGAACTCGTACGTTCCGTTAGCACCTGCGGCCAGCGCCTTGGGGATCCCGGCAAAGGAAACCAGCGAAACGGCCAACGTCGCCGTCACCAGGCGGCCGAAGCTCGCGAAGTGGGAAAAGCCCTTGGTTGGCTGGCGTGGACTTGATGATAAGATGGGTAGTGTCATGGCATTGGTTTTCATAGGTAAGGGGAACTAGAGCGCGAAACGGCAATGACGATAGGGATTTTTTCCTTAAATTTGAAATGATTGCCGGCGTGCATCATGTGGTAAGATTCTGAAGTTGATCGCTGATTCCCAGAGTGATTCTGCCAAAAGCGCCCGCTCCGTTGCGGGGAGGCGAAGTGCTTCCGGGGCGATCTCGTCGAGGCTCATGGCAATTTCTCTACCCCGAATGCGCCTTGTGAAAAGTGAATCTTCTACGCCCCTCTTCACTTCGATGTTCGATGTTCGATGTTCGATGTTCAACCGCTCTCCCGCCCGCGCCCTCCTCCGCGTCACCGAATGCCAGCCCAAGGCCGTGTTGCAGGACCTACACAGCCCTGGAAGGACGGCGCAAACCTCGTGGTCACCACTGTTTGCCAAGATTTGCAACCAGCCCCCATTTCCGAAAATTTATTCAAACAAGATCCTTTGCTTGTTAGCCGGGATTGCGGTAGGAACCGCCGTTACCGGCGGCCCCCCGCGCAGATCCGTACGTGAGGAATTACCTCATACGGCTCTTGCCTTGAGTCGAGCGCGAAATC
>JAYTLO010000423.1:0-14315 GCA_043729385.1 Akkermansiaceae bacterium | reverse complement strand
CTCTATCGGGAAGGCTGGCCGATCATCGGCGTGCCGAAAACCATCGACAACGACCTCAGCGCCACCGCCTTCACCTTCGGCTTCGACAGCGCCGTTTCCTGCGTGGTGGATGCGCTCGACCGCCTTCACACCACTGGCGAAAGTCACAAGCGGGTGATGGTGTTAGAAGTGATGGGTCGCCACGCCGGCTGGATCGCCCTGTGGGGTGGCATCGCCGGCGGAGCGAACGTGGTGCTCATCCCGGAAATGCCATTCTCGTTTGAAAAAATAACGGACTTCATCAATAACCGCGACGCTCAGGGCTATCACAGCACGCTCGTCGTCGTCGCCGAAGGCGCGTGTATGCCGGACGGCCGCAACGTCATCGTGGATGCGAACTGCACCGGCGAAGTCCGCCTCGGCGGCATCGGCGAGTGCGTGGCCACGCGGATCCAGCAACTCACCGGCAAGGACACCCGCGCCTGCACTCTCGGCCACCTTCAGCGCGGCGGTGCACCCACCTCGCTCGACCGCATTCTAGGGATGCGTTTCGGCGTCATGGCCGTGAAGCTCGCGGCGGAAGGAGCCTTCGGCCGGATGGTCAGCTACCAAGCCTATCACGTCGATTCCGTGCCCATCGAAGAAGCCGTGCACCAGCTCCGCCTCGTCGAGCCAGACAGCGAACTCGTGCAAGCCGCCAAGGCAGTGGGCATTTGCCTCGGGGATTGAAGAAGTGGTTTGTTAGAGTTGAGAACGCTCTAACGCTGCCGCGACGAATCCGGCGAACAGCGGGTGAGGGTGGTTCGGCTTCGATTGGAACTCCGGGTGAAACTGCGCACCGATGTAAAACGGGTGATCCGGCAGTTCCACAATTTCCACGAGACCTTCCTCTGCCGAGACTGAGGAAATCACCAAGCCGGCATCTTGCAGGCGCTCCTGATAGTCGGAGTTGAACTCGTACCGGTGGCGATGGCGTTCGTGGATGCGCTCCACATTATCATATAGATCGGCAGCCTTGGTGCCGGTGAAAAGTATAGACTCGCAAGAACCAAGGCGCATGGTGGCACCCATATCTTCCACGCCTTTTTGCTCCTCTTGCAAACAGATCACTGGGTACTTCGTTGTCTTATCAAACTCAGTGGAGTTCGCATCCTTCAAGCCACAAATGTTACGTGCGTATTCAATGGTGGCGATCTGCATTCCTAAACAAATGCCGAAGTAGGGGATCTTTTTTTCACGAGCATATTGCGCCGCGAGGATTTTCCCCTCGATCCCGCGATCGCCGAAACCACCGGGAACCAGAATACCATCCACATCGCCGATGACCGACTTCGCGCCGTGGTCTTCGATGGCTTCCGCTTCCACGCGGATGATCTGCACCTTGGTATCATGATGGGCACCGGCATGGATCAGGGATTCATAGATGGACTTATAAGCATCTTGAAGTTCGATGTATTTGCCGGCCACGGCGATGGTGACTTTATGCTTAGGGTGGATCACTCGCTGGACGAATTTTTCCCACTCCTCAAGCGCAGGCGAGGGCGTGTGGCCGAGGCCTAACTTGTCCACGACGAGCCTGTCGATCTTATCGCGGCGCAGGTCTAACGGGCATTCGTAAATCGTGTGGGCCACATCGCGAAAGGCGACCACGTTCTTGCGCTCGACGTTGCAGAACATGGCGATTTTCTTGCGGTTATCCTCGTCGAGATCCGCCTCGGTGCGGCAAATGATGATGTCTGGCTGGATGCCGAGCTCGCGGAGTTTCGCGACGGATTGCTGAGTCGGCTTGGTTTTCACTTCGCCAGCGGCCTTGATGTAGGGCAGCAGCGTGACATGGATGAAGCAGACATTTTCCTTGCCCACTTCTAGTGCAAACTGCCGCAGTGCTTCGATGAATAACAGCCCTTCCATGTCGCCCACAGTGCCGCCGATTTCGGTGATGAGCACTGCCGTCCCCGGGTTGTCCACGGTGACCTGATGCATCCGCGCTTTGATCTCATCGGTGACGTGGGGAATGAACTGAACGGTCTTCCCGAGATACTCGCCACGGCGTTCCTTCTTGATGACTGAGTCGAAGACCTGACCGGAAGTTAGATTATTCATCCGCGAGAGCACGCCGGAGGTGAAGCGCTCGTAGTGGCCGAGGTCGAGATCGGTCTCCGCGCCGTCATCCAGCACATACACCTCGCCGTGCTGATAGGGCGACATGGTGCCGGGATCGACGTTGAGATAGGGGTCGAATTTCTGCATCAGCGTGGTGAGACCGCGATGCTCTAGCAGCGTGCCGATGGATGCTGCGGCTAGACCCTTGCCCAGTGAGGAGACGACGCCGCCAGTGACAAAAATGTATTTCATGATAATTGAGTTAAAAGTTATGGGTTAAGAGTTATTGGTTGAGAGTGAAGAGGTGGAGAAATGACATCTTCACCCATAACTTCTAACCTATAACCTTTAACATCCTCTCTATCTCCCGCGCTTGTTCCGGGGTATCGACACCTGGTGAAGTGTCCGAGGTGAGTATGACCTTGATGGTCGCGCCGTTTTCGAGTGCGCGGAGTTGCTCCAGCGACTCGGCCATTTCCAAAGGAGACGGTGGCCAAGTGATGAAACGCTCGAGGAAACTCCGCTGATAGGCATAGATCCCTTTGTGGCGGAGCACCGGCAAACCCACGACGGGATTGCGGAAAAACGGCAACGGCGAGCGGGAAAAATACAACGCGCGACCGTCGAGAGCGATGACCACTTTCACCACGTTCGGGTCATGCACGGCGGGATCGGCTGGTTCGAGTGGGTTGGCGGCGGTGGCCATGTCCAGCGTGGGATCGGCAGCCATCGCGGCGGCAAGTTCGTCGATGAGCGCGGGATCGATCAACGGTTCGTCGCCCTGGATGTTGACGATGTGGGTCGCCTGCGGCACGGCTTTCACCGCTTCGGCAATGCGATCGGTACCGGTGGGATGATCCGGCGAAGTCATGGCGACCTTGCCGCCGAAGGCGATCACCGCATCGCGGATCCGCTCGTCATCGACGGCCACGATGATTTCATCCAGCCGCGAACACTGCTGGCAGCGCTCCCAAACGTGCTGGATCAAGGGTTTGCCAGCGATCAAATGCAGCGGCTTTCCCGGGAAACGGGTGGAACCCCAACGGGACGGCAAAACGCCTAAAATGTAGGTTGGTGCAGAGGAATGGGACACGCTTGGCAAAGGTTGGGCGAGCGTATGGCACGGACAAGCCTGCGGACAAGAGCGGTTTCGGAAAAAAAATTTCCGCACCTACCCCCCGTAAAAAACCTGCCGTGTGACGCGGGTTCGCTCAAGCTTTGCGACGACGGCCGAAGGCTACCATGGAGGCTCCCAAGCCGAGGAGCGCCAGGGAACTCGGCTCGGGAATCGCGCCGACGGTGATGCCAGCACCGGTGTTTTCGTAAGTCCAGTCGATGATTTGGCCGGGTTGGCCGGTGTTCGAGAGGTTCACGCGCATCCAGCCATAGAATGGACCTGCCGCGTTGTTGTCGATGAGGCTGAAGCCGAGATACCCAGTGACGCCCGAGGCGAACTGCCCGGGATTAATACCGATGTGATCTGAAGACCCCGCCGCTGCCGTGGCGTAGATGTCGGAGCTGTCAACGAGATCCCCTAAGTTGAGGCTGACGATGGAAGAGCTGACAGAAGTCGTCTGGCGGACCGGTTGGAAGTTCGCGCCGTTTCCGAACGCTTCACCGCCGAAGAAGGCATCAATGTCCCAGCCGGACGCTTGGGTGGGGCTGCTGCTGGCGGCGTCCACATCCACATAGGTGCTGGCGAAGCTGGTGGAGACGGTGATGTTCTGGAAACCGCTGTAAACGAGGGCGGCTTGACCGGATGTCGCGGTAATGACGAGGGCCGCAAGGATTTGGAGCTGTGTTTTCATGGTGATTGCAGGAGCTAAGGTGGCAGGGCCAGTGATTAGTTCTGGGAGACAGCCATCCGGGCGAACTGGGCTTTCTTTCCTCCGGTAAAGAATGGGTATTTGACGCTAACAGCCTCGTAATCACCATCTGTCGCAATCACGGTCACTTGCAGGTCCGGTCGGCTTTCCCAACTGCCTTCAGTCATGTCGTTGCTGAACTGCGGAGTGTAGGTGATGCCGGCGGAAGACGCATTTTTGAGCCTAATGAATACGAAGCGGAAGTCTTGGCCGACTGGGGTGGGCGCGGAATAGATCGTGGGGATGCCCCGGGAATTGAGGGGGCCAGTGGGCATATTGATGCTAAGCGCCACATTGTCATTGAGTGCAGGATTGAGGCCGAATGCGAATTCTTCAAGTAGGCTCAAATTATCGCCGTCGGTATTGATAACGCCAGATGCGAGGTAACCGCTGTAGGTGAAGGGACCACTCAGGACGGTGTCGGCGCGGAAGGCAAGCTGCTGGATACGCGTGTCGAGGGCGACAGCCGTGTCCGCAGAGCTATAGGCAGTGCCGGGCAATGGGTGACGGGTGGCTAGGAAGTCCTGGAAGGCCTTCTGCTCACCAAGCACGTCTGCCGCAGTTAGGCCGAGGCTGGTGTAAGTCGTAGTGGCGGTGAAATCCAAGTTTCTAGCAACCGCAGCGGATAGACCGCCGTTTGCGAGCAGCAACCGGAAGTTCGAGGTCTCGGCGTTGACGGTGGTGTTGGTCGGTGGGTTGAGATACTTGATCGGGTATCCGTCTCCGCCATTGGCGGTGAAGCTAAGCGCCACGCACTTGATAGTGGCCGGGGCGGCTGGCAGGACTGCACCATTTTCGATGACCTTAGCAACGATTTGACCGACCTCGTTCACCAAGGCTGCCGAGAGGACTTTAGAGTTGGCAGGCAGCGCTGAATTGTAGGAGAAACGGATATTTCCCACTTGGGCGTAACCTCCGCTCTGGACCGTCGGGCCACTGCTGAGACCGGCTGCATATTCCAAGATGTTCTTGAGACCGAGCGGGGTGGTGTCGAACACCATCAGCTTGTTGTCGAAGCGGAGCGCGTTCTCAATATCGAGCTGGGAGATGCCACCGGAAGGCTTACCGGTGATTGCATTCGCAATCGGCGCAACCTTGGTGCCATTCGCGAGCACGGAGCCGAGCGAGGCACGGATGCCACCGCCGTTTTTCAGGGAGAACACAGCGTTTCCGATGCTGAGGCCGAGTGCGGTGCGAGCTTTAAGGGCATTCGCATCCGCAGTGATGTTGCCAAGGTTCACTTCCTGAGTGCGACCGAAGACGCGGTCGCCTTCCAAGTAAACATTGGTGTAGCCATAGACATTTCCGTCTTTGGCGACCACCACGGTATTGATGGCCGAGGTTATCGCTTTGACCGCAGTCCCAATCGCGCTGCCTGCGATGATGGTGGCGGCTGAGTTGGTCGTTCCATACGCAGCTTGGAGATTAGCCTCGGTGGAGGCGTAGGCACCGTTGATCGTGTTGTTCAGGGCCGCCACGTCTAGGACACCGTCTGCATCGAAGTCCACCACGAGGCGGCCAAGATAGGTGTATTCGGTATCGGTGGTGACGATGAGTGTCGGCTTGCCATCCGAACCGGCGGTGACAATCGGATAGGCATCGGCGATGAAGTTGGCGTCGTGACCGCTGAAAGGAGCGGCTACATCATTTACATCACCCATGCGTTCGTGACCGCCACCGGCGACCATGATGTCGATGCCGGAAACGAGAGGCGCGAGATCCTTGTTGCGCTGAAGCTCGTCCAGTTGGTCCACCATGATGATCTTGTTCACCCCGAGACCTTGGAGGGCGGTCACCGCGCTCTGGATGTAAGCGGCTGCTTCTTGGAGATCGCTGGTGGATGGATTCGCGTCGTCCTTAGGAACTGTGCCGTTTGGCGAAGATTTCGAGAGCAGGTCATAAGTCGTCGCACCCACAAATCCGATTTTCTGCCCACCGATGGTCTTCACTGCGTAGGGGGCGATTTTCGCATTGATGTTCGAGACTTCGTTGCCGCGGTAGTAGTTCGTCACGGTGCCGCCGAGCGAGATATCAGCGAGTCCGCGGAGTGAACCGTCATTGGCGAAGTCGAGGTTGGCGGAAATGATCGGGAACCTAGCACCCGCCCAGTTTCCGACTGTCGCGCTTGTCGCAGCCACGATGGCTCCAGACAACACGGGTGAACCCAAGTCGAACTCATGGTTACCGAGTGCGGAAACCGTGGTGCTGAAAGCATTCATGATGGCGATGTCGGCTCGGGCAAAAGGAACTGCCGTGGTGTCAGCCGCAGAAGTGAAGGTTCCGGTATGGAGCACTCTATTAAGCGATGGATCGGCACCACCGACCAACCATGGGCCGGGGATGTAGCTATCGCCCTCGCCGATGACGACGGTGTTGGCGTATTCATTGTCGAACTTGTCGATCATGGCACCCATGATCGGCGCGGTTTCCAGACCTAGCAGACCGCTTTCGCCATAGTAGTGGAGCACCTGAAGTTGCATCGGGGCGCTCTGTGGAGTGACTTCGTAAGTGGTCAGGGTGAAGGAAACTTCATTGGCCACGAGGAGCAATGGCTTGCCGGTCGGGCTGTCTGCCGCAGAGATGTTAAGCATGCCCTCGGGATTCAAGTCACCGGAGCGGTTTGCCATGGCCGTGAAGGTGACGCTGGCTGAATTCGTCACGTCGAAGATCATGACAGAGTGAGAGCGCTCCAAGCCGATGAAGGCATAGGTCTTGCCATCAATCACCGAGATGGAAACTCCCTCCGGCTCGGCGGATTTATTATCACTGCGTCCGTCATCGTAAAGGAATGGGAAGTAGGTGGTGAGAATGCGGTCGATGGCATCGCCACTGTCGAAGATACGCTTACCGGTGGAATCCAAGATGGAGAACGAACGACTGCCGAGTGAGAGGATGCGGTCGATGTCGCCATCGTTATCCAAGTCTCCGCGCAAGCCGGGGAGATTGGTGACCGACAAGCGACCGAGCTGGTCATTGCCTTTCAATCCAGTTCCAGCCACACTAGCTGTTCCCGGAGTCCCCGCAGTTGGGAAGACGGTAGGGTCGAGAACATAGCTACCGCTGTTCACGCTGATGACATCCGGAGTGGCGAGGAAATCGTTGCGATCATCTCCCTCGTTAGCGGTCACATAATAAGTCTGACCCGCGACTTCGTAGGAGGAAATGCCGTCCGGCATGAACATCCCGAAGGCGGGCAAATTTTTGAGCTCTATGGCCTGGCCATTGGTGGCGCTATCACGATCCGAGAAGTCGGCGAGCAACGCGGAGTAGTTTTTCAAGCCCAGCGGATTAATGCCGGTGAAGGTGGCGGTCGCGATGTTCAGAATGGCCACGGCGTTCGCTTCCTGGAGGGTGACCATCGCGGTTAGACCATCAGGCGCGATGGCGATGTATTCAGGCTCGAGATCTTGAGCGGCGGTATTTCCTGGGAAGACCCGGACACCTGAGGCGAGCAGCGAGGCTTCCTGACCATTGTAGCTGGTGAAGGTCGCGGTCTGCACTGGTGGAGAAACAAAGCCACTGGAAACATCAATGATGCTTACTGAACCCACGGGATTGCCACCCGCAGGATTGGTCGAGGCCAGTGCCATTTCACCTTCGTTAGCGACCAGAACCTTCAAGCCATCTGGCGTGAAAACAAGTTGGTCTGGCACCGCGCCGACCGTCACCGACCCGAGCAGCGTGCCATCGGTAGCATTGAAGAATGCGACTTTTCCGGGGAGCGTTTTGTCGGGAGTGTTGACGAGGGAGACGGCGAGCACGTTGCCTTTTACGATGACGTGTGAGACATCATTGGTGCCGAGACCAAGCGTGGTTGGGACGATAGGAGCCAATTTCACGGGTGCCGATGGATTGGTCAAATCCACCACTTGCACGCCCACACCGGATGCGGCGTAAGCACGCTTCGAGGCAGGATGGAAGGCTGGGATTTCCGCACCACCCGAGCCTGTCACAAGTCCGGTGTCGGTGAGGATGATGGAACTCTTGAGCGCGACCGAGAGCGCGTTGGTAGGCGCAGTGGCGACGACCGAGGCTGTTGCGCTGACGGTGATGTTGAAACTAGCAGACTGGGTGGCACCGAAGCTGTCGGTGTAGGAATAAGTGATGGCGTGGACACCGGTGGCGACCACGGCGGGATCGAAGGTGTTTCCCGAAACTCCCGGGCCGCTGAAAGTGCCACCCGCAGGTGACGGGGCAGCGGCGGCGAAGAGGTTGATCGGTGAGCTGTTGTTCGCGGTGGCGGAAAGTCCGGCGGTGGCAGCGGTATTGAAGGTCGGTGCGAGTGCGCTGGAGATGAGGCGCACGCGGTAGGCGAGAACAACGGTGTCGTTTTCGAGTCCTGCGTTGTAGTTCTGTATTGTCCCGGCTGCGTCCATCAGCTTGCCGGTGGCGCTTTGGAAGTCGTTGTCGTTTCCGACGAAGAGGAAATAGTCGTTTGGACTGGCGGCATCCTTAGCGGATACCAAGCTGAGGGCTTCCCACTTCTCGCAGATCGAGTTGATGTCACTGGTGGCCGTCCCATTTAGGTTGAGGCCGAACTTGGCGACTTCAGTAGCGGTCGTATCGAGGCCACCGATCAGGTTGAGCGCCTGCGTCCAGGAAATGGGAGTGACTCCTGCGATCAGTGTGCCAGCAGGTGCTGGTCCCGTTCCTTCCGCATCATAAGTCCCATCGAAGTTCGTGGCCGCGCTGATGTCTGCCAGAAGGATGGATTTGAAAACAGGAGCGCCGGATGAACCACGGCCATTGCCGTCGCGGGAGAGCACGAGGAATTGGGTGTTGCTCAGCGCAAGGATACTGCTCTGGGCTCCGTTGCGGTTCACCGCGACCGTGCCGCCGTTGTCGTCAATGCGTGGAAGCTGGATCACATATTGGGCGATCGGGTCGCTCGGGATATCGCCACCTGAGATGTCATAGACGAGAAGGCGAGTGTTCGAACGGCCTTGGTTTCCAGAAGCAGTGCTGTCCTGAAGTGTGGCGCTTTGCAGCAGGGCGAAAAGCCGCGTGCCATCAGGACTTTGGGCGAGACCCTCCATCCCTTGATTCTCACGGCGGCCGTTAAGATTTGCCGGGGCGGTTTGAAAATTCGTTGTGCCGACCCCGTTGTGAGGGATGAGCGCTTCCGGTAGTTGGACGATGCCGTCGATCTGCTTGTTGGCGTCGAAGTGATAGATATAGGCACCGTATTCATCACCGATCCAGCCGCTGCCACTCTTGCCAGTGCGGCTATCGAGGACGAGTCCCTCAGTATCCAAGGTAAGGCGATTCGCCACTGTGCCATCGCTCTGAGTCGTATTTCCGGCCGCAACAGGAACTGGCTTAGAAAAAAGACTACCAGGCGCCGCACTTGCTAGCAGGCCGGTACTGTAAACCGCAGGAGTGCCGGAGTTCGCATCATGATCGTAGGTGAAGCGAGTGGAGTTGGCGAAGGTCATCGCCACTTGGTCCTGATTCGCAGTCGCCGTGGAGGAGGTGTATGGGGTGAAGGTGAAGGTGAAATTATTCACCCGCGCTGCGTAGTTCGAGTAAGTCGCACCGGCATTGTAGCCGCGGTCAGGCAGGAAATGAAACATCCCACTGTAGGTGCCATTGCCATTTTTCACCCAGTTGCTGATCTGCATGTCGGAGATGGAGCCGAGGGACTCGCCAGTCGCCGCGTCGATGGAGTTTGCAGCGACCCGTCCCACGCCTTGCAGACCAAGGTTGATGAACTGCGAGCCATTCACCGTCACGCCGGCGGAGGGCCAAGTGTTGATGTCCGGCGTCAAAACGTCGCGGGCGGCTTGGGTATATGGCGTGCTGATGATCGGAGCAGCAGCGGCAAATCCGCCGAACGATGCGACGAGTGCAATAATGACGCAAGAGCTGCCGGAATTACTCGTGCAGGAGGGGTAGGATGATGGTTTCATTGCTATAGAAGACTTCGAAAAGTCGGTGTTGAATCGCAGCAGTCTCGCCACGAACACCCGTATCAAAACCGAACTTTTGTGACTATTTCGTCATGACATTCTCGCCACACAAATAGGTCGATCCGCTGCCATTGGGTGACGAAAACGTCACTTTAACCCTGCCCTCCTAGGATGAGCACCGGCCTCGATTCTCTCCAAACCTTCGACGACCTCGGGATCACGTTCCCGCAAATCCATAACAACAAATTCTATCATTTGATCCTCCCCCAACGCCCCGTTTCATAGCAGGTTCGATTCAGTGGCAATTAGCACTCTATCCTGTGCTTCCGTGCCGGGATTCTTTTATCATTCTAACTCATCATCGCCTTTGTGGAAGGCTCCCATTTCACACCCCAGTCCCGCATCGCTTCCAACACCGGCCCCAGCGAGCGGCCTTTCTCCGTGAGGCGGTAACCGAGGCGCATGGTGCCATCCTCGGCGGGCACTTGCTCGGCCAGGCCGTGGCGGAGCAGGCGGTTGAGACGATCACTGAGGATGTTGGTCGGAATGCCCTCGGGCGAGGCGCTGAAGTCCTTGAAACGCGAACGTCCGAACATCAGGTCGCGGATGACCAGCAAGGTCCAGCGGTCGCCGCAGATATCCAATACGCAAGCCACCGGGCACGGGGAGCGAAGTGGACCGCCCGCCTTGTTTTTCAACTGCCGTGGTTTGTCCTTAGCCATGGCAAAACCGTAGCAGGAAAATTACTTGCAATCCACAAGTCTTATTACTTGCATTTCGCAAGCATTGTGGAAACCTCATTCATCATGAACGAACCACAACTTGCCCCTCCCGGAGCCGGACTCCCCTTCCCCGAGAAACTGATCGCGCGTTGTTTATTAGGAATGAAACGCCTCACGGGAAACAGTGGTGCCTTCACCGCGCATTTCATCCGAGAACGCGAAACGATCCGCCGTTTGATCGCCAAGCTCGATGAAACAACGCTGTCCCGCCGGGTTCTGATCCTGCGACCGAGGGGCCTGGAAGACAGCAGCCGCAGTTGGTCCGTGCTAATGACGCTCGATCACCTCCGCATCGTCCATCACGCGTTCATAGGCGTGATTGGAACTCTAGCCATGGAGCAGGTTCCAGAAGGCGAGGCCAGCACCGCCGCCGTGAAACCCGATCCGGGAGTGACCATGGATGTCATCGCTGAGTATGAGGCATCATGCGATGCCCTGCTCGCCACTTTAGCGAACGTTAGAAGTTTCAAAACGCGGGCACGCTTTCCCCATCCTTGGTTCGGACCCATGGACGCGCACGGCTGGCATGCGCTTGCCGGCGGGCACATGAGCATCCACCGCGTGCAGATCGAAAGAATTCTCGCGGCCCCGAACGCCAACTGACGCCTCAATCCAATCGCCCCTTTTGGAGCCAAAACATCTCCCCATGATCGTATCGGCGGATGCGCCCTGCTGTGGTCGAAGGTTCGGAAGACCGAGGCTGCGGAGGTTTTGCAGGCTTCCGATTTCCGGCCGGACCCATCATCACTGCGGGAAGTAGCGGCGCAATCCATTCCGGCGGCACTCAACATGATGACCATCGCTGTCGGCATGATGATCGCCGGGGGCGCGTTGGTGTGGATCTTCGGCGGTTCCATGATGCGGATTTTCACCGATGATCCGGACGCCAAAAAGTTTCAATCGAGTGTCGAAATCCCGTTTCGTGAAACGACATGAATCATGAAGGGGAAGTGGTTTCCTCTATCCAACAGAACCTCCAGCGTTGCGAAGGGAGACGAAATAGAAAGCACCACGACAAACCAACCAAACCGGAGCAGCCACACCGCCACCAGCATGACGCTCAAGTTCACCTCCGACGCCCGATGTCCCTCACCGTCCCCACCAATACCCAATACGTGAGATTCGGGACTAACCGCTTGTTCTATTGACTGGAATTGAAAACTGACTAACAAAGCTGCACTCATGAAAATCTCCCCCCGATTTGCCCAAGACCTGTTGCTCTGTCTGGGGGTCCATCTCTTGCTGCTGGTCGGAATGGGCGAGTCGCAAGCTCAGGAAAAAATTTATGGATCAGGCGATTTCATCCTGAACGATGGTCCGGTGTTTTCGGATACGGGAATATCGATTGGTTGCTCAACAACGACCCTTAGTTCCACTGGCGTATGGACCGCCATGTGGGAATCGGGTTCACTCATTCCTGAGAGCAACGACAAACTGCCACACTCCATCAACGCATCAGCCGTCAATGGAACGGTTAGCAAATCCCCTGATCAAGCGGTATATGATTTCAATACGCTGGTCATGCTTACCGCCACTCCGGATGCAGGATACATTTTTGAAAAATGGACCCTGAAGGAGTTTGAAAATGTCGACTTACGCCGTTCAACCATCGTACTGAAAGCGGTTTTCAACTACGAATTGGTCGCCCACTTCGTTCCGGCGACAAGAATCATCTCGGTCAGCGCGGTCGATCTTTTATGGGACCAGCAAGCCGTCGGCGGATCATCGTTCGGCACTTTCACAATCACAAACACGGGGAACGCCCCGCTCACCGTGGCAAGCATCGACTACCCAGCCGGTTTCAATGGGAGCTGGGAAGGCACCATCGCTCCCGGTTCTGCCAAGGAAATCACTGTCAACTTCGCGCCCACCGCGGCGGGCACCTTTTCCGGGAATATCACGGTGAACTCGGATGCCACCGCAGGCGCTTTTACCCTCCCGGTCTCGGCTGTTGCGCAACAAACCTATTCTCTCACTGGCACCAGTTCCTTCGGCGCTTTGCAAACATCGCCTACCACACTGACCTATTGGCAGGGATCAACCGTCACCCTCATGGCCATGCCTGTGCCGGGCTACGTCTTCATGAACTGGACTGAAGACAGGAAAATCCTCTGCGCCGAGGCGATCTTTGATCTCGAGATCACCCGGGAACATCAAGTGTGGGCCAACTATCTTCCTGTGTCCCGGACACTGAAGGTCAGGATCAGTCATAGCTCAGGACTGAAAAAAATCGGTGCCATGTATCGGGGGACGATATCGGTCATGAATACCGGAACAGTTCCTGTTTTTCTCTCAGACCTGCGCTTTCAGGGAAAAGGCACCGGACGCATCTTGGTTGATGGGAACCGCTCTGGCTGGATCAAACCCGGTTCGACTTTGGCAGCAGAAATCTCCTTCAAACCGTCATGGCTGAAGTTCTACCGACTCCGGGTGCACGCCATCGCGAACGATCTCACCACTCCGGTGGAATGGGCAGAAGTGCTGAGGTGACGAACGCCGCGCATTCGATGAGATGGTCTTGGCTGTTCGGGCCGTTCTTGCCCATGTAGGAGGCTAACAATTCCTTCACGGTTTCGATGCGCGTTTAGGGGTCGCCTCCGGGGAGTGTGTCGTTGATTTCCCACTCGTTTCCAGTCACCGTCGCTGCCATGCGCGAGGAAATCACCCCATTTGAACAAATCCGGCGGACGAACCCTGCAGGAAACGAGTTCTGGTCCAGCCGGGACTTTGTCAAGCTGCTCAGTTACGTGAACTACCGACACTTTGGGGCGGTCATCGCGAAGGCAAAAACCGCCTGCATCAACAGCGGCCAGAGGGCGGACGATCATTTCGTCGGCTCCGACCAAATGATCGAAATCGGCAAGGGTGGGCAGCGGGCGGTCAAGACCGTGATGATGTCCCGCTATGCCTGCTACCTCGTCATTCAGAGCGCGGACCCGGCGAAGGAAATCGTCGCGCAGGGGCAGACCTATTTCGCCATCCAGACCCGGCGGCAGGAGTTGAGCGATGAGGAACTGGAAGAACAGCGCCGCCTCGCCATCCGCTCCGACCTTCCCACCCACAACAGCCAACTCGCCGAAGCTGCGAAGGACGCCGGAGTCATCGAACCCCGCGACTACGCCATTTTCCAAAACCACGGTTACATGGGACTCTACAATGGCCTCGATGCTCGTGGTATCCATGCCCGTAAAGGTCTCAAAAAGGGCAAGCAAATCCTCGACCACATGGGCAGCACCGAACTGGCGGCCAATCTCTTCCGCGCCACCCAAGCCGAAGACAAGCTGCGCCGTGAAAAAATCACCGGCAAGGACAAGGCGAACAAGGCCCACCGCGAAGTGGGAGCCAAGGTCCGCCAAACCATCCAAGAACTCGGCGGCACCATGCCCGAGGAACTTCCTCCGGCGGAGAGTATCAAAAAATTGGAATCAAAGACCCGCAAGGCACTGAAGAAGTCGGACTCTTGAGTCACGCCACCTGCACCTGCTTATCCACGTCGTCGCGGAGATTCGCGATAATGAAGTCTTGGCGGTCTGGGGTATTCTTGCCCATGTAGAAGGCTAACAATTCTTTAACGCCTTTGCCCATTTGCGTCAGGTTAAGGCTAGGATGCCTGATTCTACAGGAGATTTTCGGGTTCTCTTGTCCCGTTCAACGTGCCTCGGGTCGGGATCAAATGC
>JAYTLO010000422.1:0-20658 GCA_043729385.1 Akkermansiaceae bacterium | reverse complement strand
TTGATCACAGAAAGCGCCGGGATGTTAGTATGGCCTCCGCTCATGAGTGGGCCGTCCGTTTCTAACCAGCGCAGCCATTTTCTGAGCCATGCCTTGTCGATGCCAGCGATGGGCGCGAGCGAGCCGGAAGTATCGCCATCCATGGTGGCGTAGCCGACGGCGGCTTCGCTGCGGTTGCTGGTGGAGAGTAGTAATGTGTTCGTTAGATTGGCGATCATCCAGATGCCGGGCGAGCGAACGCGGGCTTGGATGTTTTGCAGGGCGATGTCGTCGTGCTGCCAATCCATGTCGCGACCGATGGCTTTGCCGATGAGGTTTACATAACCTTGGTGAAGCGCGGTGATGTCGAGTTCGTGATGCTGTGCTCCGATGGCTGCGGCGAGATCGGCAGCGGCTTCGCGAGTGACTTCGCCGCTGTTTTCCGTGGCCTGATAGGCGGTGGTTAGGAGTTGGCGAGTTAGGTTTTCTGGATCGGTGAGAAATGAAAGTTTCCCAAAGGCGAGGCCATCTTCAAGGACGAGTTGCGTCATCAGATAGATTAGGCAAACGACGGCGGCGGAATCAGCGCCGCCGCTGAGCGAGACGGTGAAACCGCGGGTGTGGCTTTTCCGCAGGTAGTCGAAGAGCGCGAGGCTGACGGCGCGGGTAAATTCTTCTTCCTTGAGCGTCGAGGATTTCTCCCAGATGGCCGGCGTTGATGTAGGAAATGATGCTTCTGTTAGCGGCCAATCGAAATAAACTCGGATGATGGCTGGATGATGGGCGTCGGGGAATTGAATGCGGTGACTGGTGGTGCGCGACTGGCCTAGGCGGGTGAGATCGAGATCCACCGTGGCGATGGTGACGAGGTGATCCCGAAAGGAAAAACGCGCGCCTTCCGCGAGCAGCTCGCCCGCACTGGCGATAAGCGTTTGTCCGTCGTAGATGGCACGGCCGGCTTCGTTGCCTAGCAGGTTTGAATACACATAACGCACGCCGAACGCGCGTGAACCTTCGAGCACGAAGCGGCGGCGGATTTCCTTTTTACCAAACGCGAAATGACTGGCGCTCGGGTTCAGGATGATGTCCACCGCCTGCGCTGCTAGATCGCCGCCGGGACGACGGGCGACCCAAGCGTCTTCACAAATTTCAAACCCAAGCCGCACGCCGCCGACGTCGATGACAAGGTCGCCGATGGGGATTTCCTCGCCATTGTCCGGCGCGTGGAAGACATCGCGGACTTGCAATGGCCATGGCTTGAACCAGCGCGGTTCGTAGTGAATGCCATCGCCGGCGAGGTGGCGCTTGCAAACGAGCGCGACGAGTTTGCCATCCACTGCTAGAGCCGCTGCATTGAAGACGGTGTTGTGATGGAAGATTGGCAGGCCGAGTGAAACTATAACTCCCACCGTGTCTGGTAGGATTTCGCGCAAGCTGGCCCATGCTTGCGCGTGGGTGTTAGGCGAGAGGAATGCGTCCTCGCAACCATAGCCAGTTAGACATAGCTCCGGCAGGCAGATGAGAGTTGCACCCGCCGCTCGTGCCTCTGCGATGGCGGCGCGAACGTGCGCTGCATTGCTGCGCCAAGCGAGCGGAGTTTGGTTTAGCGCGGTGGCTGCTAGAGTGATAGTTTTCATGACGGGCGGGCCTTTTCGATAAGCGCGAGTTTCTTCCGATGAAGTCCCGCTTCGAGTCCGGCGGGATAGTTATGGGGATTGGCGAGTCGCTTGATCGTGGGACTGAGCGCGGCGAGTTGGGCGAGGCAGCGGGCGCGTGAATCCGCGAGCGTTGGCAAGGTGGTGATAAGTCCACCTTCACGGAAAAGCGGCTGCAATAAATCCTCGTGCGTGGTGCCAGCGGGGATCGTCGTGTGACGGAGAATTTCGCTGGGATCGACGATGTGGCATGGCTCAGGGCAACTCAGCTCGGCGTCGTAAATGGCATCCGCGATGAATTGGCCGTCCTGTGAAAACCTACGAATCTGTTGGAGACCGGGGGTGGAAACTTTGATGACTTGCTCGCTGAGTTTGATGCGCGGCTGCCAGTTTCCCGCAGCGTCGCGGACGGCAGCGAGTTTATAAACGCCGCCGAGCGCGGATTGGTCGCCGCCAGTGACGAGCTTGGTGCCGACGCCCCAGACGCTGATCTTCGCGCCTTGGTGCTTGAGGCTTTCGATTAGATTTTCGTCCAGATCGTTCGAGGCGACGATGGCGGCATCCGGGAAGCCGCCTTCATCGAGGATGACACGGGCTTGCTGGCTGAGCCACGCGAGGTCGCCGGAATCCAGCCGGATGCCTAGCAGGCGATTGCCGGACTCACGGAGTTTGATGCCCATTTTCACGGCGTTGCGAACGCCTTCGAGCGTGTCGTAGGTATCGACGAGGAAGGTGCAGTTTCCCGGCAATGCGGCGGCGTATTGCTCAAAGGCTTCGAGCTCGGTCTCGAATGACATCACCCAGGAGTGGGCGTGCGTGCCCTTGACTGGGATGCCAAAAACTTTTCCTGCTAGAACGTTAGACGTCGTGGCGCAACCGCCGATGTGGGCGGCGCGGCTGGCGGAGACGGCTCCGTCAGATCCCTGTCCGCGGCGGAGGCCCATCTCGAGGACCGGCTCACCTTGCGCGGCTTGGCAAACGCGGGCGGCCTTGGTGGCGATGAGCGTTTGGAAGTTGATGATGTTTAGCAGCGCGGTCTCTAGCAGCTGGCACTGAAGGATCGGGCCGGTGATGCGCAGGAGCGGCTGATGAGGAAAAACCAAGGTGCCTTCCGGGATGGCGTCGATGCTGACGGTGAGTTTTAGATTCATCAAATAGTCGAGAAACGCAGGCTTCAGCAGCGGGGCGTTTTCCGAGTCCCGCAGAGTTGCTAGATATACAATGTCGTCTTGCTCGAAACGAAAGTTATCTAACCACTCGACTGCGGTGCCCAAGCCGGCGGCGATGGCGTAGCCGCCCTTGAAGGGAAGAGTGCGGAAAAATAAATGGAATGCCGCCTCCTGCTCGGCCCGGCCACAGGCATGATAGGCGGCGGCCATGGTGAGCTGATAGAGATCGGTGAGGAGTGGGCTGTTCGTGTTCATAGGTCGAAGATGAATCCCTGTCGGGTGAGGGCTTGGTATTTGCGGTGGTCGAAACGGAAGAGCTGCGCGGGGCGGCGTGAAGCAGCAGTGGTGGATTCGTCGAGTGCGACTAACAAATCGAGCGCGAGCAGTTTCTTGCGGAAGTTCCGTTTGTCGAGCGCGCGACCGAGGATCGCTTCGTAGAGTGCCTGGAACTGGGTGAGCGTGAATTTCTTGGGAAGCAGCTCGAAGCCGACTGGCTGCCAGCGGATTTTTCCCCGCAGGCGGACGAGGGCCAGTGCGAGAATTTCCGCATGGTCGAAGGCGAGCTTGGGCACTTTTTCCACTTCAAACCAAGCGGCCTCTGCGGCATCCGTGGCTGCTAACGGAAGATGCTCGGCGCGGCGGACCAGAGCGAAATAGGCGACGCTGACCACCCGCTCGCGGGGATCGCGAGCGATGGCTCCAAAGGTGTAGAGCTGCTCCAGATAGATTTCGCGCAGCCCGGTTTCCTCAAGCAACTCGCGACGGGCTGCGGCGTCGAGCGTTTCATCTGGCCGCACGAATCCGCCGGGTAGCGCCCAGCGATTCTGATAGGGTGCGATGCCGCGGCGGATTAATAAAACTTTAAGCGCACCGTCATCGAAGCCGAACACCACACAATCCACCGTGAGCGCGGCACGCGGGTATTCGTAGGTGAAAGGCATGGCGGATGCATAATAGTATAAATGACACTTGTAAAGATGAGCCTAGAATTTTCTGTTCAGCGTTTGTTGAAGTCCTTCACCGCGCTAACGGCTTTGACGGCGGCGGCGAGCAAGCACTCGTTGAGTGCGGGGTGGATGTAGATCATTTCCGCAAGCTCGCGAACGTCGTTTCTCAGGTGCATGACGGTCGTTACCTGGTGTAGCAGGGTTGAGGATTCCGGGCCGACGAGATGACAGCCGAGGATCGAATAATCCGCAGGCGAGACGAGTAGTTTGACCCGCGGATAGTCGATCCGCAGGGCCATCGCCCGTGCGCTGGCAAGCCAATCCTCGAACACGGCCACGTAGGGCACGCCTTTAAGTTTAAGCTGTTCCTCGGTTAGACCAACGGAAGCGACTTCTGGGTGGGAGAAGACGCCGTGTGCGATTTGCCCCACGTCGATGGGTGCCGTTTCGCTTTTGAGAAATTTCTGGCGGAGGTAGTGGACTTCATACGCGGCGGCGTGCTGGAGCATGTAGCGGCCATTGATGTCGCCAGTGGCATGGATCCCGGCGACCGAAGTTTCTAGGTGCTCATCGACCGGGATGAATCCTTTTGCATCGGTGGCTAGGCCAGTTTCGCCCAAGGCTAACAACTCACTGTTAGGGATGCGACCAATGGCGAATAATACGCGCTCGGCTTGGAATATTTCTATCCCCTCACCCGTTTCGACTGCGGCGGTGAACCGATCATCCGCATGGCTGAGATCCTTGAGCCGGGCGAGAAAACGGGTGGTTACGTGTTTCCCGAATTCCGTGCGGAAGACCTGCTCAATCTCGCGATCTTCCTTCGGCAACAGCCGGTCCTCACGGACTAACAGGGTGGTCTCGACGCCGACCGCCGCGAAGAACGCGGCCATTTCGCAACCGATGACGCCGCCACCGATGACCAGCAGACTTTGCGGCGGGGCGCAGTCCAACGGGAACAGATCGTCGCTGGTCCACACGGGTAGATCCGCGAAGGGTGGTGGTGCGGGGCGCGAGCCAGTGGCGATGACGATCTTTACCGCAGTCAGCGTGCGGCCCGCAGCTTCGATTTGCTTGTGGCCGGTGAAGCGCCCCTCGCCGCGGATGAGAGTGACACCCGCCTCATCAATGCGAGACTGATAGCGACCATCCACGCCGCCGACGTATTCGTTCACGCTGGCGAAGATTTTCGCTAGATCGCAGCCCTGGAAATCGGTGTGAATGAAATGGCGCGCGGCGTCGCGGACGTGGCGGGCAGCGTCGGAGAACCCGATGAGCAGCTTGGAAGGGACGCAGCCGCGGTTCGGGCAAACTCCGCCGAGGTGGTCGCGCTCGATGAGGGCGGTTTTCCACCCGGCCTTGCTGGCGGCGATCGCGAGATTGCTAGCGCGGCCACCGCCGAGGATAATGAGATCGTAGAGTTCCATAGGGAGAGTTGTTAGGATGGGTCAGTTAAAAAATAAAGCCGCCGACCTGAGGAGGACGACGGCTCTGATCGATGGGGAAAGCGCAGGCTTATTTCTGTTCGCGGACGGCGTCGGCGTTATTCTCAAGTTGGTCAGCGCGCTTTTCAACCGCCTTGCGAGTGGCATCCGCGCTGTTTTCCGTGGCGTCGGCGGCAGGCTCATTGCCGGTCCGCTTGCGAATCGCGTCGGCATTGTTTTCCTTCATATCCGCGACTTTCTCGCCGTCTTTGCGGAGCTTGTCGGCAGAAGCGTCGATGTTGTCAGCTTTGTTCTCGAGACGATCTTCGCGGACTTCTTCTTGTTTGGATTCGCATGAGGTGAACATCACGGCGAAGGCTGATGCGGCGATGGCGATAACGATTGGGTTGGTTTTCATCTTGTAGGTTGTGGTTTTCGCCGGAGCGAGTTACCCGGCCCATTTGCAAGCGATGTGCCATGCTGTTTTTCAACAGGTTATCGTGATTTACTGCGGGGAAGGGAGCTGAATGCGCGTTAGAAGATGCGTTATGCACGAGTCACCCGCTAAAGAGTTTTGGTACGATGTAGCCGCAAATCCAGTTCTACTCGATACCGACTGGTAGCAACTCGCCGATGGTGACGTGGGTCTCCTTCACGTTTTCCGCATTTCTGTAGTCGTTCTTTTTTCCGCGAGCCTTGCCGATGGTGATGTGGTCGAGGGTGACGTTTCTCACAGGCTCGCGCTTGTCGCCTTCAATTCGGAACGGGATGCCGGTTTCTGCGATCTTGATGTTAGAGACATGGATGCCGCTGATTTTCGTGAGCCGCTCCTCGTAGGTGGGAACGAGGGCTTTCCACTGATAGAGCACATCGGTCTCGATGCCTAACACACTTTCGCGAGTGGCGGTGGCCTTGATGTTTTCCATGTGGATGTTTTCGACGAAGCCACCGCGGCGGATGTTAGTCTTGATGAAGAGCAGGTTGAACGGCTTGTAAGCGGGCGCGAATTTGCAGTCATGCACATAGACGTTGCGGACGCCGCCGGATAGCTCGCTGCCGATGGCGACGAGTTGATGGCCCGCGATGATGGTGCAGTTGCGGATGACGACGTTTTCCGTGGGCGTCTTGAGTCGCCAGCCGTCGTGGTTGCTGCCGGACTTGATGGCGATGGCGTCGTCGCCCTGGTCGAAGCGGCAGTTCTCGACGAGCAGATTGCGGGTCATCTCGGGATCGATGCCGTCGTTGTTGTGGCCGTGCGCCCAGATGTCGATGCCGCGAACGACGATGGATTCCGATAGAAACAGGTGGACGGTCCAGAACGGACTGTTGCGGATTCTAACACCTTCGATGAGGACGTTTTTGCAGCGGTTGAACTGGATGAACTGCTGGCGCAGGTGGTTCTCGCCCTCGGCCATCTGGCGCTGTTCGACCGGGACGTGGGTCGAGGTCATGGTGTAGAGTTTTTTCAAAGCTTCAAGATGCGCTGGCGGGCGTGACATCCACT
Source organism: Akkermansiaceae bacterium (assembly GCA_043729385.1). Lineage (GTDB taxonomy): Bacteria > Verrucomicrobiota > Verrucomicrobiia > Verrucomicrobiales > Akkermansiaceae > Luteolibacter. The sequence continues at coordinate 13,980 of JAYTLO010000422.1, read as the reverse complement.
TGTTCCAAGTGCTCATGTCGGCCTCAAGGGTGCCGTCACCGGTTAGAGCGACGTTTTCACAATTGAATGCGATTTGGCAAATGCTGAGAAAGGTGAGATGGGACGCATCGGGGTGATGTTACGGGGCGGGCCACCGGGGTTCACTAGCGCAATCGAGGTAAGGTTTCCGGGGCGGCGCGAACCCAGGCGAAATAAATTTAGCGGTCCATGGTGGAAGCCTATTTCTCTAGGATCTCCCGTGCGAATGGATCGCCTTCTTCGGCAAGTTCCTTGAGATAGCCAAGGGAGAGCTGGCGGACGGACTCTTCGGGGTGATGCAGTCCGGCTTCCGCGACTTTCGGCGTGAGGAATCGGGCGAGCATTGAGCTTGCTTGTTCCGCGCTGGCAGTGGGGAGTTTGGCAAGGTATTCTCGCTCGGCCTTGGCTTCTAGGAATGCGATGTCCTGAGTATCCTTATCGCGTCCCGTTGCCTGTTTGGTCACGAGCAGGTCGATCACATCGGGAACCCGCGTGCCATCGTCGCTCTCGGTGGCTCGGTTCCAGACATCGTCGAATTCCGAAATATCGAGTTCGTTGGGATCGCGGAAAATGTCGAGGGGTTGGCTGGCACCCATCACCCGGATCACGCCGTCTCGCTGAATTAGCTCGGCCAATCGGGACGGCGGAATTTCCGACCAAGTGCCTATCGCCACGATCCGTAGATCGAGAGAGCTCGACAAAATATCAATGACCGCTTTGGCCCAGTCGTCAGGGGAGAGGGTGGAATCGAGCCAAACATCCGCGTCGTAAGTGGGCCGCGAGTGTCCGTGAGAGATGACCGCAAGACCGCCGAGCATGAGAACCCGATGGCGAGTCGCCAGATCTTTGGTCAGGTCTGAGGTGGCAATGGTATTCCCCATGTTCTCATCGTCTCTTTAATTTGATCGGAGATCCACAATGCATCGGCGACGGAGCGCACCCCTCCAGGGAGCCACGGCTCCGAGTTGTCGGGGATTTGTTTTTTGCCGTTGGCGACATCGGTGTTGCCCTCGGGTTTACCTTGGCGGCGACGCATCACGGCACGCGACTTCATCATAGAGTAGAGCCACTTCTGACGGTCAACGTTAGGCCTGTATTGCTTCATTCTTTGGGAAATTTTGGGCTGCAAGGAGTCAACCGTAATCCTGAGATGCTGTCAATCTGGCTTCAGGAAACGAAAAACCCGCCCGCCTCTCTCGGGGCGGCGGGTTTGATTTGAAACGGATAGCGCTTTTTTACGAACTCAGTTCGTCACGCGCATCGGCATGAGGACGTAGAGGAAGGTGCCTTCGATGCGCAGCACGCCGGGGCTCATTTCGTCGATGAGATCCAGATAGACATCGGCGCTGTCGAGGGCGCGGAGTGGGGCTTGGAGGAACTCGGGGTTGAAGGCGATTTGCATTGGCGGGCCCTGATAAATCACGTCCATCGACTCCTGCGCTTCACCGACGTCGGGCGAGTTGGCGGTGACTTCGATGTGGTTCTCGCTGAAGACGAGTTTCACCGAGTTTGACTTATCCGACGAGAGCAGGGAAACGCGGCGGACGGTTTCTAGCAGCGCCTCGCGACCGATGACGACGCGCTCGTTGCTGTCGCCAGGGATGACTTGGCGGTAGGTCGGATAGTTGCCCTCGATGAGCTTGCTGGCGAGCAGGCTGTCACCGACGGTGAAGGAAATCTGGCTATCGCTAAGCTTGACGATGACATCGCCGGAGTCGCCTAACAGGCGTTGGAGTTCCTGCACGGCCTTGGTCGGGATGATGACATCAGTCTCGTGGGAGGCGGGGAACTCGAGATCGGCGTCGACCATCGCGAGGCGGCGGCCATCGGTGGCGACGAGGGTCATTTTCCCGTCGCGGAAGGAAGTGAAAATGCCGTTGAGAACGTAGCGAGTCTCGTCGGTGGAAATGGCGTAGGAAGTTTTCTTGAGGCCATCGCGCAAGGTCACTTGAGGGATTTTAAAGATCTTCGCACCCTCGAAATCGGGGAGCGGCGGGAACTCTGCTTCACCGAGGCCGATGATTTTGAAGAACGACGGGCCGCTGCGGATCGATGCGTGGTTTTTGGCATCCACGGAGACCTCCACTTCACTGGATGGCAGCTCGCGGATGATGCTTACGAGCCGCTTGGCGGGCAGAGTGGTGGCCCCTTCCTTTTCGATTTGAGCCTCCACCGAACCGGTGATTCCGACATCCAAATCGGTCGTGGTGAACTGGATGCGGCCGTCTTTGGCGACCAGCAGGACATTCGAGAGAATCGGGAGGGTGGTGCGCGAACTAACGACGTGTTGGACCTTTTGCAGGCCGTCGAGAAAGGCTTCCTTGGAGATGCGGAACTTCATAAATGCAATAACGGGAGGGTTGTTGCGCGGCAGTTTCCGCTTTCAATGCCCCTTGGCAAGCTTTTGTGAACAAACCCAAATAGTCCGCCCGTTAACGCCGGAGTTGGGACTCGATGCGCGCAATACTTTCCTTCAAACCCGGCTCTTCGTCGATCCGCTCGACGACCTTTTTGCACGCGTGAATGACCGTGCCGTGGTCCCGTCCACCGAAGGCTTCGCCGATTTCCATGAGCGAACCTTTGGTTAGAGAGCGGCTGAGATACATGGCGATTTGACGTGGGAAGGCGATGCTGGCGGGCCGGCGGCGGCTCGTCATGTCGGCCAAGCGGACGTCGAAATGCTCGGCCACAGCCTTTTGAATCGAGTCGATGCTGACCTGCCGGCTGGCCTCTTCGCGAATCAAGTCGCGCAGTAGGTGCTCGACTTTTTCCACCGTCACACTCTCCCCGGCGAGCGAGGCGTAGGTGGCCACCCGCATCAGCGCGCCTTCGAGGCGGCGGACGTTTGTGCGGATTTTCTCGGAGAGAAATTGCAGGACGGAATCGTCCACGCGGACTTTCCAGTCGAGACACTTTTTCTTGAGGATGGCCATCCGCGTCTCCATTTGCGGCGGCTGCATCTCGACCGTTAGACCGCACTCGAAGCGGGAAATCAGCCGCGGCTCGAGGCTCTTGATCTCGCACGCCGGGCGGTCGCTGGTGAGGACGACTTGGTTGCGGCCGTCTAGCAGCGTGTTGAAAGTGTGGAAAAATTCTTCCTGCGAACGCTCCTTGCCAGCGAGGAACTGCACGTCGTCGATGAGCAAAACGTCCGAGCTGCGATAGCGGCGGCGAAATTTCTCGATGTCACCGCGGCGGATCGCGTCGATGAACTCGTTGGTGAATTTTTCGCACGTTAGATAGATCACGCGTGAACCCGGCTGGCGGCGGAGCAGCTCGTGACCGATCGCCTGCATGAGGTGGGTTTTACCGAGACCCGGGCCACCGTAGATGAATAGTGGATTATAACCGATGCCCGATTTCTTCGCGACCGCCTCGCAGGCGGCGTGAGCAAATTGGCTGTTAGTCCCGACCACGAAGCTGGCAAATGTGTGTGCCGGATTGAGGCCGGCTGCCTTGGTGCGCTTGTCCAGTGCCTCGCCTTCCAGCGTGGCCGCCTTGGTCGGGCGAGGGTGGGAAATCAAGTGATCTGAGGGTCCGCAACCATTGATGTTAGAGGAGCCGCTCTCTTCGCAGACGACGATCTGGACATCCCGCACCTCGTCAAAGACGCCGGTCACGGCCATCGTCAGCTCGGGCAGATAATTCGTCTCGATCCACACCTGATTGATCTCACCTGGAACCGAAATCGAGCCCACGTCATTCTCTATTCCTAACCAACACGCGGCGCGAAACCACCGTTGGAAAGCGTCATTTCCCACCAACCCACGCAACGCAGTGCAGACCTCGTTCCAGCCATCGCTTTGCGCCGGAAATTCTTCCAATCCATCCGCTCGTTCCTGCATTGCCACTTCCTCTGGTTCCATTGTCGCTAAGTTTTTTTTGAAAATTATCCGCCCCTTGTCCGCTGCCCACTTCTCGGTGTGGCGCAGCGCGGCGAGGGGCAAAACATGGACAGCTAAAAGCGCTCCGGGAAAAGTTTTTTGCAGCTCTCTAACTGATGACCAGTGCGGCCCGTATTCCACAAGCGTTCCACGGCTGAATTTTTTAAAGATCTTGACCGCGATTTAGTTCGCCTACCCAAAGTATCAGCGAAGGAAGTTTCTGGAATCTGACGCTCACGGTTGAGAACGAGTCAGTTACTAGGTGACAAATCCGTAACAGCCGCAATTTCAGCCAGAAATGCGCCACGAGGATGTTCGCGAGCCGCTAGAATCTAGTGGATTCGCGGCTCGCCTGTTAGTGAGCTGCGGCGGCGGCTGACTTGGAGCTTTTGAAACACAGCGCCACGGCAACAGTGACGATGGTCCCAGCCATGATTCGCCAAGTGAACTTGATCATCGGCAACCACTCGAAATTTTCATAAAGCGGACCGCCTGTTAGCATGGCCCAAACCTCATTGGGCAGGTTGCTTAACCAAGCGACGACCACGATGCCCGCCGCCATCGCGATCAGATTTCCCAGCTCGTTACCCCGCGATTTCGTGAACAGCCCGACGATGAAAATCCCTAGCAGCGAGCCGTAGGTGTAGCCGAAGCTGCCCAGGATAATCCCGATGATGCTCAGGTCCGGATTGTGCGCCTTGACGAGAGCCGTTAGCAGGCCCACGGAAATGAGAATCAAGGCAAATGCCACCGTGCTCCACTTGATGATCCGCACCCGTGCCGCATCATCGTTAGGGGTCTTGAACCAGCGGAAATGAAAATCCCGCGAGTAGCTCGTCGCCAGTGAATTCATGGCAGTGCCCAGCGAACCCATCGTGGTCGCTAACACCCCCGCCACCACTAGGCCGCGCAGGCCACCCGGCATCACGTCGATGACGAAAAAGGGGAAAACCCTCCCGCTATCCACCTTTCCATCCACCCTCGGCAGCGCTGCGTCGCCGACAAAATGTCCGTAGTAAACCGACAACAAGATGCCGATGGATAGAACCGCATAAGTCACCGGGATATCGGCGAGCCCGGACAAAATGGTGGCCACCGCGCTCTGGCGCTTGTTCTTCGCAGTGAGCATCCGCTGCACCATATCCTGATCCGTGCCGTGGGTGGCCAGCGTTACAAAAAGCGATCCCAGCAACGCCGCCCACACCGTGTAAGAGCTTTCCAACACGCTCTTGATCGCTCCCCACGTCGCCCCATATTTTTCAACAAAAGCGGGCGTCGGTGGCTTGTCCCCATGCCATTGCCACATCAGTAAATCCTTCGGCTCCTTGAGATGCTCCTTGGCACCTTCCCACCCGCCGGTGTGCCCTAGCAGGTACCACATCGAGAAGCCAAGCGCGCCGAACAACACTGCGATCTGCAGCACGTCCGTCCAAATCACCGCTTTGATTCCGCCGACTGCGGTGTAGATGGCGGTTAGAATGCTGATAATCGCCAGCGCCGCACCCGTCACCCAGAATTGCTCCCAGTTCGTCAGCGGCCTCTCAGGGTTCATGTGGTCCCAGATCACCACGGCCAATAACGTCGGCACCCACAACCGCGCACCGCTCGCCAGTGATCGCGTCACTAGGAAAATCACGCTTGCCACACTCCGCGTTCGTGGGCCGAAGCGGATCTCCAGGAACTCATAAATGCTCACCACGTCGTGTTTGTAAAACGCTGGGATAAAAACCGCGCTTACCACCACCCGCGCTAACAAGTAGCCCACCATGAGCTGCGCATACGTGTAATTCCTCATTTGGTAGCCATCGCCCGGTGCCCCGAAAAACGTCCCAGCGCTGATTTCCGACGCGAGGATGGACGCCAACACCGCCCACCACGGAATCGACCGCCCGCCCAGCGCGAAGTCCGACACGTTGTTATTCCGGCGGCTGAAATGCCACCCGATGCCGATGATGATGGCGAAGTAAATTCCAATGATGATCAGATCCAAGGCGACGGCCGGCATGGGCGTGACGCTAACGGACCCGGCGGTCGTTCCAAGCGCATTGTTTGGACCCCGGAACTGTCACCCGTTCAGGGGGTGGACGCCGTTTTCACCAGTCCGTTAAATTCTCCCTGTGAAATCCCTCATCCTCCTCGGCCTCGCCCTGCTCGTCCCCCTCCCCGCCCGTGCGCAGGACGACCGCCCAGTCGTCAACGACCGCGATGCACCCCAGGAAATTGTTGCTGCCAACCATCTTCCCACCCTTTGGATCGCGGGCGATTCCACGCTCCGCTCGAATGCCCCGATGCGCGGCTGGGGCCAGGATCTCGGCGCGTTTTTCGATCCCAAGAAAATCAACGTCGTCAACCGTGCCATCGGTGGCCGCTCGTCGCGCACGTTTTTCAGCGAAGGCCGCTGGCAGGAAATTCTCGACCGCCTCAAGCCCGGCGATTTCGTGATCATCCAGTTCGGCCACAATGACGTCGGCCCTCTCGACGCGCGCGGGAAATTCCGTGGCTCGATCAAAGGCATCGGCGACGAAACCGAAAAAGTCACCAAGCCGGACGGCACCACCGAAGAAGTCCATTCCTACGGCTGGTATTTGCGTAAAATGGCCCGCAGTGCCCGCGATAAAAAGGCCAAGGTCGTCCTCTGCTCGCCCGTCCCTTCCTATTTCCGTTTGGCAAAGTGACGGTTCCATCATAGACCCCAATCACCGCGTCCCCTCCCGTCGATGTCCACTCAATCCTTCAGCTTGAAAAACCTCGCCGCCCTCCTAAGCTCCGCCCATGAATCCGAAGAACCAGCGCAGGGTCACCGCCGAGGAAGCACTCGAACAAACCCGGCGCAACCGCCTTCGCTCGGCGATTCTCGAATCACGCAGTGGGCCCGTGCTGCCGGAAGATGCCTTGCGGCTGATGACTTCGCCCAAAGCCTCGACGGTGGCCAAGTCGAAGGCGAGCTGAGTTCGATCTTCCGCGAGACGCCAGAATTTGGTCGCTCGCTCGCCGTCCGTCTTGCCGATTTCCATCAAGGCAACTCCCAAGGCGATCTAACGCTCATCGGCGGTGGCGGCGAGGCCGTGGTCTTTTTCGATCCCGCCAATCAACAGGTCATCAAACTCCTCGGTGGCGCGGGCAAGGCCGGGTTTGGCTGGACCATCGCCGTTGATTCCGAAGGTCTCTGGATTCTCCGTCCCGGTGGCATCACCGAGTCCCTTCGCCGCTTCGCGCTGGCCGAGGAGCATTTCCCCACTGGCCTTGATCTCCACGCTCTCGGCAACGACGGCAGCTTCCTGCTCCTTCAACAACCGTTTATCGTCGGGGAAAATCCCACCTCACCCCAGCTCACCGACTGGATGCATCAGCGCGGTTGGCAACTCTTCGTTCCGCCGACCCGCCACGACATGCTTGCCACCCAAACTTGGCGTCGCGGGGACGTGATCGCCACCGATGTCCGCCCGGAAAACGCCATCCTCGCCGAGTCCGACGGGCAGCTCTATCCGTTCGATTTCATTCTCCACCGGACCGCGTTGTAGCGGCGCTCTGTGAGCGTCGATGGGGAGGAATCGAGCGAAATCCACTCTCGCCGCTTTGGAAAAAGCGACGGACGCAAGATCGTGTTGGTCGGCCCCTTGCCCACTGGAACCAGCGTCAGCAACGAGTGGATCTCCAACAGACTCGGGATAGAACACCCGGGCTCGGTAAGCCTCATGCTTTCTGCTGGGCGCGCGGACAGGGATCTGGCAAGGAAGAGGAACGCGCTGACCCAAATCCCCCTACCCGACGAGAATCCCCCCTATGAATCACCTTGATGCTATTGCGCGCGGCCCGACCCCATTCATGAACATTACGCCAGCTAAATTCTGTAGAAAGTTTCATCCGCCGAAGCAATTTAAATGGTGGGCTGGTAAATATCCAACCATGAACGAAGCATGGGAGCAATGCGACAATCCCGAGTGGATGTTTTGGATATTGGAAAAATTCGGGGAAACTTCTAAGCTGGACGCTGTCGCAATTGCAATTCTGTTTGCATGCTCCATACTTCACTTAGCTAAGGACGACAGCGCCGTCGAGGCGATACTTGCAGCAGAGAAATGGCGATTAGATCCCTCTAAAATAAACAGCGATTTGGCGTATAGCGCAAGCAAAGCTGCATATAATGCTGGTAATAGAACCGACGTTTGCGATTACCCTTCTGCCGCCTGTTTGTTCGCTGCTTTTAGAGCTGCCGCTACCGCATGGGCTTGTGGTCATGCAAACGCAAATTTTTGGGGTCATGTTGATTCATGCGCCACAGCAGTGCGCTGGACGGCGAAAAACTCAGAAGAACGGGCGAACATCAACAAAGCGAATTGCCAAATCGTCCGCGAGGTCGTGGCTAACCCTTTCTTGTGAACTTCACCGAACTAGCGAAATAAACATGCATGAAGGTCTCAATTCTTCGGCAGATCCCCCAGACTGCCCCCTCGGCTAAAAATCTTTTCGCATAACTCACTGGGCGGGGTCGGCCCTTTGTTTTCCTTATTGTCTCATACTTTTCCAGCATTTTAGACTAAAGTCGGAAATACTACTGACCCGTCCATCTCGGTGCACAACGTCAGGAGCGCATTCAGTCCTCGCATCACAAAAGGCCAGTCCCGAATGCCGCTGTCTTAAGCGAACTATCGGCCAGAAAATCCCCGAGGAATCAAGGAATTGGGTTCTGGCAGCACCTATGAATTACCCGTCCCGCAGGTCACTGGAAGGTTTTGGCACTCTCCTCCCGAAGCAGCGATTGGCGGGGAAATCACCGACAATCGGCTTAAGACAGCGCAATTCAGGCCTGTCCCGTAGTCGTCCCACTTCCGGCTTCCGTCCCGACAATCCGCTGGCCAACTCTAGCGATCCCGGCGATGTTCCCCGGAACTAACCATGATATTCTGCAAAAAATGAAGAGCTGTGCATATTGCGATCGGCAAGCTCCAATGACGCGGGAGCATATTTGGCCAGACAATATCATCGAAAGTTATGGCACGGAGCTTCATACCTACAACGGAAATCGGCAAAAGTTTCACAAGGGAGATCCCGTGATTAAAGATGTTTGTAGTGACTGTAACAGCGAGAAGCTCAGCATCTTAGATGCATGGATTGGTGGAGTTTTTAATGCTCAGCTAAAGTCGATTATTCAACCTGGGGAAAGTGTGACATTTAAATATAACTATGATCTCCTCCTGCGATCACTACTAAAAATATCTTTCAATGCTGCTCGTGCCAATGGCAATTCTAAGGTGATTGAAGAACACCAATATTTACGTGAATACATTCTCGAAGGTCGATCTAGACCACGGGTTGAAGTTCGACTGCAAATTGTCACTGCGGCACGTGTGATCAAGTCAGATTCAAATGAGCTTGATCAATTTACTCCAACCATGCTGCGAAGTGGGCTTGTTCCATTTGGTGGCAAGCATAGCGACAAGTTTTTAGTGCGGTTGATAGCATTTAATTCATATTATTTTTATCTAGTGATTCCAATATTCAAATCCTCAAACTCTATCTGGAGAGAGTTTTTAGATGCATTCTCCAATTCGAAAACTCCGACTGGAGTGCCTATCGAGAGAAGTAAGGTTCAACTATTTATTCCAGTTCAACGGACTACGTATTTTCACCCTAAACTCATTACATCACTTTCCCCCGACGACGAGGCCTAAATGCGACATCCCATGACAAAAGGCCTGTTCCGTAGTCGTGTCGCGCCGTGGTCGTGTTCACCATTTTCACTGATAGCCGGAGCAGCAGTTCACGGAGCGAACTCCACGCGTTCATAAACATCAGCGAGTGATAGAGTGGCGTCGATCTCCGGCAGCAGAATGGTGGCATCGAGTCCGGCGTGACGCTCTAGGGCGAATCCGCCTTCCGGCAAGCGGCGGTGAAGCGTGACGGAGGGTGAGTCCGGTTCGACGAAGAGCAGCACTTTGAGTGACGAAATCGTCAGGTAAGCGTCGCGCTTCTCGCCGAGATCGGCGCGGCGGGTGGAGTCGCTGAGAACCTCGATGATGACGACGGGTTGATTCTGGAAATGATCTGAGTCTGGATTCGATTGGCAGACGACCATCGTGTCCGGGTAGTAAAACCGGGTGTGGTCCGGGAACTCGATGCGGACTTTGGTGTCGCTGTTGTAGGGCTGGCAGGACTTTCCGCGGAGTTGGCCGTGAAGCGATCCCAGACTGTTTGTTGCAATGATGTTATGCTGGTTCGTCGCGCCCGCCATCGCGTGGACGGTGCCACCGAGGTATTCATACTTCGTGTCACTGATTTCCTCGCCTGCGAGATAATCGCTCACGGTGATGAAATCCGAATCCTTTCCTGCGGGTATGGCGGGACGCTAGCAGGACAGGTGCGGGGTGGCATCCTGAGGAATGTGTCCCAAAATCCACCCCCTATCAATCCGCCGCAAGGGTTAGCGAGAAAACTAAGGAGTCACGTCCGCTTGCTTCGAATTGGGCGCGGCGTTTCTCGGGTAGATCTAACACGGTGGCTGGCGCATAGCCGAGCTTGGTGGTGAAGAAATCCGCTGCGCGGTTACTCAGCGCGAAGACTCGCCCGATGCCGCGCTCGCGGGCGAGCTTTTGCGCGTGTTGCACGAGTTCGATGCCGTAGCCGCGGCCTTCGTGGGCCATTTTCACATACAAACAGGCGACTTCTGCGCAGCCTTCATCGGGATACTCATGCAAGGCCACGCAGCCGACGACGTTGTCATCAATGGCCATGACCCGGTAATCCTCAATGCGCGACTGAATGTCCTCGTAGGTCCGCGCCACGAGTTTCGTGCGCCGCACGGAGCGGCCGATCATTCCTAGCAGCTCGGGAATGTCCTCCTCGCGCAGCGCGCGGATCACCCGGTAGCTGTCTGCGTGGACCATGGTCCCGACGCCTTCGTTGGAGAAAAGTTCATCCACCAGCACGCCCTGTTGGCGACCGTTGAGGACATGCACGCGCGGCACCCCGCGCTTGCAGGCTGCGGCTGCGGCTAACAGCAGAGCCGCGCCCGCGACGTCAGAGCGGACTGCCAGTGCTTGTGCATCTGCGGCGCGTATGGCGTGGGCGGGTGCGCCGTCGATGAGAATGGCCTCCTCTAACAAGGTGATGATTTTCGCCGCGCCGATCCTCAGGGCGAAGTCCACCACGGGCGAATCCAGTGGCCCAGTCGCGGAGGCGTCGATGATTGCTGACTGCCCGCGGGCGAGGATTTCTAACGCCTCGGTCACGGCAAGCGGATCGGTGATGGGGCGGGAAACTCGGGCGGCGAGGATTTCGCACTCCAGGGTCCAATCGTAGAGATCCTTCAAATCGCCGCCGAGCACGCCGAGCACCAGCTTCACGCCGAGGTCTTCGAGCACAGCTAGATCCAGCAGGGTTTCCGCCACCGCCGGCTCCGGCAAGAGCCCGGCCTCGATCAGCACGAAGAAAATTTTCCCACGGAACTGGGGAATGTATTGGAGGACCTCACGGACGTCACTTTGCTGCGGCACGGCCCCTACCTATCAAACCCTGACTGCCCCGCAAGCGTTGGGATAAGTGGACTGCGGAATATATTCCACCTGAGTCGAATCGCCTGCGCTCGATAGGACCGCGACCAATCCGGCTTGCCGAATCGAACGAAGCCGGTAGCGTCGCCGCCATGTCGCCATTGACGCACCCGATGAACCCGGTTCCCCGACGGACGCAGGAATGCGCCGCGCGGCCTGTGGTTTTGGCGTGTTCGCGCCGTTGCTGGAAATCACTCGGTTTCCGTTAGCGGGGTCGGATTCCCGATCCACCGCCGATCGTTAGGAAAAGCTCCGGCGGTCCCCTTCCCTTTCCGCATTTCAGTTTTCAGCTTTTCAGCATTTTCTACCTCATGGACTATTCCTCTCTCATTTTAAAACGCCGCGACCGCTTCTCTGAACTCGAAGAAGCCGTGGGCGATCCGGAACTTTTCGCCGATCCCAAACGCGCCACCGAGATCCTCCGCGAGCATGGCAAGCTCAAGCAAACGCTGGCGCTGTGGGATAAAATCGAGTCCTCCAAGCGTCACCTCGCCGATAACCAAGAGCTCGCGAAATCCGATGACCCTGATTTCTCCGCGATGGCGGCCGAGGAAATTCCCGGCCTCGAGACTGAGATCGAGCAACTCGGCACCGACCTCCAATACGCCCTGCTCCCGGCCGATCCGAACGAGGATCGCGACGCGTTGATCGAAATCCGCGCTGGTGCGGGCGGCGACGAGGCATCCCTCTTCGCCGCCGAGCTGATGCGGATGTATCAGCGCTACTCCGACCTCCGCGGCTGGAAATGCGAGCACCTTGAGAGCAGTCCGTCGGAAGTTGGCGGGTTCAAGGAAGTGATCCTCAAAGTCACGGGTCAGGAAGTGTTTCGTTATTTGAAATACGAATCGGGCGTCCACCGCGTCCAGCGGGTGCCCGCCACCGAGACGCAGGGACGCGTGCACACCTCCACCGTCACGGTCGCCGTCTTGCCCGAGGCCGAGGAGGTCGATGTCGAGCTGAAGCCCGAAGACCTACGCATCGAAGTCTGCCGCGCGGGCGGTGCGGGTGGCCAACACGTCAACCGCACCGAGTCTGCGGTGCAAATTTTTCACCTTCCCACTGGGCTGTATGTCCGTTGTGAAGACGGCCGCTCGCAGATCAAGAACAAGGAAATGGCGCTCCAGATTCTGCGGTCCAAACTCTTCGAACAGAAACTCCGCGAGCAGCAAGAAGCCTACTCCAGCCACCGCCGCTCGCTCATCGGCTCGGGCGACCGCTCGGAGAAAATCCGCACTTATAATTTCCCGCAAAGCCGCATCACCGACCACCGCATCGGCTTCACCTCGCACAATCTAACTGGAGTCATCGCCGGAGATCTAACTGAGTTCACCAACGAGCTGCAGAAGACCGAGATGGACGAGCGGCTGGCGGAGGCGGGGCTGTGAAACAATTGCCGAGCGAGATTTATCGTAGGATGGTCCGTTTTTTTGAAATCGCCGCTGGATCGCGGTGAGGCGCACAGGTAATGTCTCGGCCATGAGCATTGCCGAAGTTGCCGACCTTTCACTCCGTGAAAAGCTCCAGATCATGGAAGCCATTTGGGCAGATCTCATCGAGCGGGTGGATCAATTTGAAATCCCGCCCGAGCACTTGGAACTGCTGGATAGCCGCCGCACTCGAGTCACCTCGGGAGTATCAGTGCTACACGATTGGGATGCCGTGAAACACACCATCGGGAAGAGATGATCAAGATCCAGATTTCGACCGAAGCCCTTGAGGATCTGGCTGATGGATTTTGGTTCTACGAGGCACAGGAAGCTGGTTTGGGAGACTACTTTTCGCTTCAGCTCAAGGCAGACATCGAAGGACTCAAGGTGACCGCTGGCATCCACAAACGAGGCGCTCATCACTACCACCGGCTGTTGAGTCGGAAATTCCCCTTCGCCATTTACTACACCTTCGCGACTGACGAGGCGGTCGTTTGGGCGGTTGTGGATTGCAGACGGAGTCCCGACTGGATCCATGCTCATTTAGAATTCTGATCTACGCCCTCATCGGCTCGGGCGACCGCTCGGAGAAAATCCGCACTTATAATTTCCCGCAAAGCCGCATCACCGACCACCGCATCGGGTTAGCGACGGGATGAATCGTGGGGACAGGAATGTCCCCACTCCTTTTCACCGCCCCATCCAGCCGCCATCGACGACGAGGATTTCTCCGTGGACGTAGCGCGAGGCTTCGCTGGCGAAGAAGACGACGGGGCCTTTGAAATCGGCGGGATCGCCCCAGCGGCCGGCGGGGATGCGGGCGAGGATTTGCTGACTTCTAACGGGGTCTTCGCGGAGAGCTTCGGTGTTATCGGTGGAGACGTAGCCGGGAGCGATGGCATTGACGTTGACTCCTTTGGACGCCCACTCGTTAGCAAGCGCTTTGGTGAGCTGGCCGATACCGCCCTTGGACGCGGCGTAGCCGGGGACGGTGAAGCCGCCTTGAAATGTTAGGAGTGAGGCGGTGAAGATGATTTTCCCGCTGCCGCGCTCGATCATTTTCGCGCCGATGTCGCGGCTGAGGAGGAACTGGGCGTTGAG
>JAYTLO010000421.1:0-19847 GCA_043729385.1 Akkermansiaceae bacterium | reverse complement strand
CACACGCTGACTGCGGTCTTGAAATCGCAAAGCGTGATACTCGTGGATGCCACCCGGGTGACCGGGCGCGAGGTTTCCTTCGAGCTTTTTAACCCCGATCAAAGCCCGAAAGGCCGCATCGATATGGTCAACGCGACGATCTATCAGAAGAGCGCGGAGGACGGCCTCATCAGCACCCGCGATCCGGTGGTCCTCAAGTCCGAACGCTTGCACGCCACTGGCAGCGGCCTGTATTATGCCTTCGGGAAAAAAAGCGGGTTTCTGCACCAGGGATTTCTGCTAGGCCCGGGCACCACCACCCTTAAACTCCCGACGAAAAAACCATGAACTCTTCAAGCTCCCTCCTCCGAGCCACGGCGTTGCTCGGCGTTTCGCTGCTCACTCAGCCGCTGTTAGCCGCGCCGCCGGATGCCGTTACCCCGGCGGAACTCGCGGCACTTCAGGCTGATGCCGCGTCCAAGGCACCCGCCGCTGCGGCAGCGAGCGCCAGTGCCCGTGCCAGCTTGGAAGCGGACCTCACGGATGCCGCCGCCGCGTCCAAAGCGGCGGCTGCGTTTCTCGTCCAGGCCGATTTGCCACCCGTGTCCACGACTGCGGCGGGTGCTGCTGCCAAGCCGCTCGACGTTAAGTCCGGCCCCGCGGACACGGTGATCAACTTCGAGGGTGGCATGTATTTCGATCCCGAAGAAGGCGTGCTCGTTTACCTCAAAAACGTGACGGTCAAGGATCCTCGCTTCGATCTATCAGGCGCTAATGAGTTGAAGGTTTTCTTTGGCAAAAAGCCCGCCAAGGAAACCAAAGACCAGCCGGAACCCGCCAAATCTGACAAGCCGAAAAACGACTTCGGCGGCGACATGGGGGCAAACTTCGGCGACGTGGAACGGATCGTGGCGACGGGCACGATTGTCCTCAGTCAAAAGCCCACGGACGCCACCAAGGAGCCGATCAAAGCCAGCGGTGCCACCTTCAGTTACAATCTCAAGGCGGACCAAATCCTCATCAGCGGCGGCTTCCCGTGGGTGCTTCAGGGAAACCGATTCTTGCGGGCCATGGAGCCGAACCTTCTTCTCCGGATTTCCCCAGACGCCGGGAGATTCGACACGGAAGGCCATTGGGAAATGGGCGGTAACATCGAACAAAAAAAGAAGTAATCTCCTCCCGTGATCTCGAAATTTTGCCCGACGCACACCCCTGGCTCCACCTGTTCTAACACGGAATCCGCCGTGCTCTTCGCTAGCGGACTGCGCAAGACCTACAACGGCCGCGCGGTGGTGGATGGCGTTTCCATCACCGTCCAGCCTCGCGAAATCGTGGGTCTGCTAGGACCGAACGGCGCGGGCAAGACGACTTCGTTTTACATGATCGCCGGACTCATCCCCGCCGATGCTGGCTCGGTGTGTTTCAATGGCCATGACATGTCGAAGATGCCGATGCACCGCCGCGCCCGGCTGGGTTTGGGCTATTTGCCGCAGGAAGAATCGATTTTCCGCAAGCTCTCGGTGCTCGATAACTTGCTCGCCATCCTCGAGACCCGCCCGAACCTGAGCCGCAGCGACCGCCACGACCGCGCCCACGACTTGCTCGCCCGCTTCGGCATCACCAAGCTCGCCAAGTCGCTTGCCATCACCCTCTCAGGTGGCGAGAAGCGCCGCCTCGCTATCGCCCGCTCACTGTGCTCGGACCCGACTCTGTTGATGTTAGACGAGCCGTTCGCCGGCATCGATCCCATCGCCCTTGAGGACATCCAGCGGATCGTCCGCGAGCTGCGCGACCGCGACGGCTTGGCGATTCTCATCACCGACCACTCGGTCCGGGAAACGCTATCCATCACTGACCGCGCGTTCCTCATCCACGATGGCCGGGTGATCCTCGAAGGCGCGTCTGACGAGTTGGTGGATGACCCAATCGCCCGTAAACACTACTTGGGCGAGGATTTCAGGATGTAGGCGGCATGGAAGCAGGTGCCGGAACTTTCGCCTTTCACTCGTAAACGTTTGGTGGAAGATCCCGGCCCTGTGATGAAGCCCCTGAGAGTTTTGATCGTGGAGGAAAGCGAGGCGGACTCGCGCAGGGTGCTTCACGAATTGCGGGAGGGCGGCTATGAGCCGGAATCGCAACGAGTTGAGACCGCTGCGGGCCTGACGGCGGCATTGACGGCGCAAGCGTGGGACGTGGTGATTTGCGCGTATGAGCTGCCGCAGCTCAGCGGGCTTGCGACGCTGGAAACGGTGCGGGCGTGCGGGCTGGATCTGCCTTTTATCATCGTCTCGGGCGCGGTGGGTGAGGAGCGTGCGGTGGCCATGATGCGAGCGGGAGCCCACGATTTTTTACTGAAGAACAAACTGGCTGGGCTGGCCGCTGCGGTGGGCCGCGAGGTAGGCCTTGCAGAGACGCGCCGCCAACGGCGACAAGCGGAAGAGGAGCTGGGCCGGGGTGACGGGGAGCAGCAAGTCAGCGGCGACATCAGCGGGCGGAGAAACGAGATTGAGCGGGCGGCTCGCCATGCCGAAGAGTTGACCAGCTTATATGCCACCGCGCCGGTGGGGCTGTTTTTCTTCGATACGGAGCTACGCTTTGTGCGGCTGAACCGGGAGATGGCGGAGATGAACGGCATCCCGGCGGAGCACCACGTGGGCCGCACCATGCGTGAACTTTCGACTCCGGAACTCTCGGACGAAGTCGAACCCTTGCTGCGCCAAGTGCTTGAAACGGGGTTGCCAGTGCTAGACCGGGAGGTGAAAGGGACCACCGTCGCGCAGCCGGGCGAGCAGCAGCGCCACTGGTTAGCGAGTTACCACCCGGTATTCGCCGGAGACGGTACTCTGCGGGGCGTGCATGGAGTGGTTTTAGAAATCACCAAGCGCAAGCAGGTGGAGGAGGCTCTGCTGGCAAGCGAGGCGGCGGAACGGGCGCGGCGGCAGGAACTTGAGGCACTGATGGACGCGATCCCAGCGGCCGTTGTGATCTCGCGCGACCCGAGCAGCCAGCAAATGACCGCGAACCGCACGGCTGAGAAACTGCTCAGGCTCGCTTGCGGGCAGAATCCTTCACTCAGTGCGCCGCTAGCGGAACGCGCGAACTTCCAAGTGTGGGCAAATGGTCGCCAGCTAGCCGGTGATGAGCTGCCGATCCAGCGTGCAAGCGCGACGGGGGAGGCGGTGTCCGGGGTGGAAATCGAGGTGGTTTTCCCCGACGGCGAAAGGAAGGCGCTGTTGTGCAGTGCGTTTCCCATCGTCCACGAATCCGGCGTGGTGACGGGATGCATCGGAGCCTTCCTCGACATCACGGTGCCGAAGCGCCGCGAACACAATCTGGCGTTCTTGGCAAAGATGCAGAAGTCGTTGGCCTCGATTTCCTGCCCGCAGGAAATCATGCGGCGGGTCGGTGGCCAGATTGTGAACTACCTTCACTTGGACCATTGCTTGTTCGTGGAAATCAACGAGACGGCAGACGAAGCCACGGTGCTGCACGACCATCACACGGGAGAAGGGCCTGGCCTTGAGGGTGTGTATGCCCTGAAGGATTTCCACACCGACCACGACCTCGCCGAAATGGCGGCGGGGCGGATGTTGGTGATTGACGACGTGAGCCACCCCCTGCGGTCTGCGCTGCATTCTGAGCAATTCAAAGCGCTGGGAATCGGCTCGCTGGCGCACGCAAATTACGTGGCGGATGGACGCTGGAAAATGATCTTGAGTGCCACCCGCGCCGATCCGTATGAGTGGCCGCAGGAGGACACCGAGCTGATGGCTGAAATGGTGGAACGCATTTACTTGCGGCTCGAACGCGCTCGTGCAGAAGAGCGGCTGGCCGAGAGCGAGGCGCGGTTCCGCAGCATTTTCCACGATGCCGCGATCCCGATGGAAGTCTTTAAGCCGGACGGGCGGTTCACGCAGGTCAACCGCGCGTTCTGCGAGCTGCTCGGGTATTCGGAGGCGGAATTGCTCGAAACGACGTTCGATGCGATTACCTACCCCGAGGACCGCCTGAGTCTGGCGCAAGAGCCGCTGCGAAATCTGATCGACGGCACCGTGCGAGGGTTCCGGGCGGAGAAACGCTACATCCGCAAGGACGGCATGGTGGTGTGGGTGGACTTGAGCGTCTCTGTGGTGCGCGGCGCGGATGACCGACCGCTCTATTTCATCGGCCAAGTGCAGGACATCACCGGGCGCAAGGAAGCGGAAGTGTCTCTGCGCAAGAGCGAGAACATGCTGGCGCTGGCAATTGAGGCGGGTCAGCTCGGTATTTGGAACTGGAATCAAGTCACCCACACGCTGGTGTGGAGCGAGCGCTGTAGCGAGATGTCCGGCTTGCCTCGCGATTTGGAAATCAGCCGTGAGGCCGCCATCGGTACGATTCATCCAGAGGATCGCGAGCGCATCTTGCTGGAGGCTCATGCCGCGCTGGAGAAGAAAATGGACTTGGAAATGGAGTATCGCACGCTGTGGCCCGACGGCTCGGTGCGGTGGTTACAAACGCGCGGCAGAGCATTTTACGATGAAAGCGGCGGACTGGTGCGGATCACCGGGATCATTCAGGACGTGACCGAGCGGCGGGAAACGGAAGACGCGTTGAGGAGCTTCAATACCAAGCTCGAATCACTCGTGGACGAGCGCACGGACGTCATCAAGATGACGATGAGGGAACTCCAACGCGAATTTGCCGAACGGCGGCGACTTGAGGGGGAAATCTTGGATATCGGCGAGCGCGCACAAACTCGGATTGGCCAGGATTTGCATGACGACCTCGGCCAGCAGTTGGTCGGCACGACCATCCTGATGGGCTTACTCTCAAGCCACCTCAATGCCGAGTCGCATCCCCGCGCGAAGGAAGCCGCGAGGCTGCAAACGGTGCTCACGGAAGTCATAAACACCACTCGGAACCTCGCCAGATCGCTCTACCCGGTGGAGCTGGAGAGAGGGGGCTTGAATCTCTCGCTCCAAGAACTCGCGAACCGCACCGAGTTGCTCGCCGGGATCAGCTGCCAAGTGAATGCGGACGAGAGTTTCCAGTTCGAGAAAGCCGTGGAAATCCACCTTTACCGCATCGTTCAGGAGTCCATCAGCAACGCGCTCAAGCACGGGATGGCACGCAATGTCGTGATCGAAGGCAGCGTTCGGGACGGTGTCGCTACGCTCACCGTGACCGACGACGGCAGCGGATTCGTCCCGCCAGAAGAGGGGAAATGGGCGGGGATCGGCCTGCATTTATTCCAATACCGCGCCCGGCTCATCGGTGCCCAGCTCACGGTCACCTGCGGGGAGAACGGCGGCTGTCAGGTGCGCTGCTCGATCAGCGAGGGCGAGGGTTCAGGGAAATAACTAAACCTCCCCGGGGCCATCGAGCAAAGCTGCGGCAGCTCCGGCGGTGTGGGCAAGGTGAGTGAGTAGCCTTTGCCCGCTTGGAGCGGCAGTTTCATGCCCACGGATTTCAGCAAATCCCCACTCCACGAGCCGCCCGCGATGACGAATTTCGCCCCTTCGAAACGCCGTCCGCCGCCTACCACGGCGGTCACTTGGCCGCCGTGAGACTCGATGGTATTGATCGTCACACTGCTTTCGATGATCCCGCCTGCGGCCAGGATGCGGCGTCGGAGGGAGGCCATGAAGCGGCTCGGATTTAGGTGGCAATCCTGCGGGAAATAGACCGCACCTGCGACATCCATGGTGATCGCCGGATCGAGCCGCGCGACGGCGGCGGCATCCAGCACCTCTGCCAGCTCATCCGTCTAGCCCGCCTATCAAGTGATCCCTGCGGAAACCGCAACAATCTGGCGACTCCGCAGTTCCATGCGCCTTGGCATTACCCCGATTGGAGGGGAAAAAACTTGGATAATCACTTTTCGAAGCGACGTAAGCTCGGTCGGCGATTGTGAAAATCGACTCATCTCCTGCCAGGCTTTTCACACTCTCACTCTTCACTCCGTTTCTCCACGATGCGCTCCTTGCTTCACTCCACAGCCCTCCACCGGGCGCTGATTCTTAGTATTCTCGGTTGCGCCACAGTGGCCCGCGCGGGAGAGGCGCAAGTCGATCACGCAGCCACTTTCGAGAAAGACATCTTACCCATTCTCGAGGAGCATTGCTACGACTGCCATGGCGACGGTGCGCAAAAGGGCAAGGTCAGTTTCGACTCCTTCGGCACCACCGAGGCACTCATGGGCCAGACCGATCTGTGGGTCCACGCGCTGAAAAACCTGCGCAGCGGCACGATGCCCCCCGCCAAGAAAAAGCGCCCGACTGCGCAGGAAATTTCCACGCTCGAGGCGTGGATCAAAGTCGGCCCGCTCAAGCTCGACCCGCTCCACCCGAACCCCGGCCGCGTGACGCTCCGCCGCCTGAACCGCGCGGAATACCGGAACACCATCCGCGATCTAACCGGCGTCGATTTCCGCGCCGACGAGGAATTCCCCGCCGACGACACCGGCTATGGCTTCGACACCATTGCCGATGCGCTCACCACCTCGCCGATGCTGTTGGAGAAATACATGCAGGCGGCGGAAACGATCGTCGCCAAGGCCGTGCCTCTTCAAAGCCGCGTCACTCCGTCGCGCCGCATTTCCGAAAAAAAATTCACCGGCAAGGGCGCGGGCGACGACCGGCTCTCGCTCTATGATCCAGCCGATCTCACGCTCGGTCTCACGATCACCCGCCCCGGCACTTATCGTGTCGTTTTAGATGCCACAGTCCGTGGCTCGTTCGCATTTGATCCCGGCCGCGCGAATTTTGCCTGGTTCGTCGATGGCAAACAGGTCGCCCGGCAGGAGTTGCAGTGGCGGGACTCGCTAGCGGTGAATCCCTCCGTCGAGGTGAAATGGGCGGCAGGCAGCTACCCGCTGCGGCTGACGCTTGAGCCGCTGGTCGGCAAGGACCGCAAGCCCGCCGAGAACCCCGGCGACGGCCCGCCGAATGTGGATTTGAGACTGGACGGCGTCGAACTGATCGGCCCGCTCGAGCCGGAGTTCGCAGCTCATCCGGAGAATTACGAGCGCTTCTACACCCGCGAAGATGTCCCGCCGGAGCCGGCCGAGCGGGTGAAATACGCAGAGGAAATTATCCGCCGTTTCACCACCCGCGCCTTCCGCCGCCCGGTGGACGAGCCGACCATCCAGAAGCTCACCGCCCTTGCCACTGCCTTCGCCACCTCGCCCGGCGGCACCTTCGAGCGCGGCATCGGCAAGACACTCACCGCCGTCCTCGCTTCGCCGCGATTCCTCTTCCGCATGGAAGACACCCTGCCGGAAACGAATCCCACCGCCCACCCGCTGCTCGATGAATTCGCACTCGCCTCGCGGCTGTCCTATTTCCTGTGGTCCACCATGCCGGATGAGACGCTCTATCAGCTAGCCGAGCGCGGCGAGCTGCGGGAAAATCTAGCAGCGCAAGTCGCGCGGATGCTCAAGCACGAGCGCTCAGACGAGTTTGTCGAAAACTTCGCCGGCCAATGGCTGCAAACGCGCGACGTGGAAAGCGTCAGCATCGACGCCCGCATCGTCCAAGCCCGCGATGTCGGCCAGGAAAAGGACATGCGCAGCAGGTTCGAGTTTCGCCAACGCCTCAACCAAGCCATCGATGAGGCGGAAAAAGCCCACGACACCGTGAAGCTCGAAAGCCTGCGAAAAGAACTCGCGGACTTGCGCGCGAAGTTCAGTAACCGCGGCAAGCGCATCGAGTTCAGCGGCTCCCTGCGCACCGCCATGCGGCGCGAGGCGGAAATGATGTTCCGTCACCTCCTGCGGGACGACCGCAGCGTGCTGGAGCTGATCGAAAACGACTCCACCTTTCTCAATGAGGACCTCGCCAACCACTACGGCGTGCCAGACGTTAGAGGTGATGAAATGCGCCTTGTGAAACTCCCGCCAGACAGCCCGCGCGGCGGCGTCATCACCATGGGCAGCGTGCTCGCCGTGACTTCCAATCCCACCCGCACCTCACCCGTGAAGCGCGGCCTGTTCATTCTCGACAACCTGCTAGGCACCCCGCCGCCGCCGCCACCGCCAGACATCCCATCGCTGGAAGCCTCGGAAAAATCGCACGACGGCGGAAATCTAACCCTCCGCGCCGCGCTCGCCCTCCACCGCGAGCAGCCGCTTTGTTCCTCCTGCCACAATCGGATGGACCCGCTCGGCCTTGCGTTAGAAAACTTCAATGCCATGGGATCTTGGCGTGAAAAAGACCAAGGACTCCCCTTGGAATCCCCAGCCGGGCAACTGATCACCGGTGAAAAATTCGCCGATGTCCGCGAGCTCAAGCATCTCCTCGTCACCGCCCGCCGCCGCGACTACTACCAGTGCATCACCGAGAAACTCACGACTTACGCGCTCGGCCGCGGACCCTTGCCGTGCGACATCACCACCCAAGATGCCATCGTCGAAAAACTGGAGCAAGCGAACGGTAAATTTTCCACGCTCATCACTGGGATCATCGAGTCCCCCGCCTTTCAACAACGCCAACGCACCACCCCATGAACCTCGCCACTCACAACCGCCGCGGCTTCCTCCGTGGCATCGGAGCCTGCCTTGCCTTGCCAGCCTTCGAAGCATTCCTACCCGGTCGCGCCTTCGCCGCCGGTGCTGCGCGATCCGCCATCGCCACCACCGCCAGTGGTGCGCCGCTGCGGATGGCCTTCGTCTATTTCCCTAACGGCGCGATCCAGAAAGACTGGACGCCCACCGGCAGCGGCAAGGATTTCGCCTTCGGAAATACCCTCGCGCCGCTCGAGTCCCTGCGCCACCGCGTGCAAGTCGTCTCCGGGCTGGAGCACCTGAATGCCAACGCCGGCAACGACGGCGCTGGCGACCACGCCCGCGCTAACGGCACCTTTCTAACCGGCGTGCGAGTCAAGAAAACCTCCGGTAGCGACATCCTCGCCGGTGTTTCCGTGGACCAGATCGCCGCCCAACACATCGCCAAATCCACCCGCTTCGCCTCGCTCGAACTCTCCACCGATCCCCACCGGAAATCCGGCGGCTGCGATTCCGGCTACTCCTGCGCCTACGAGTCCAATCTCGCCTGGCGCACCGCCACCTCCCCGCTTTCTCCAGAGACCAATCCGCGGCTCATCTTCGAGCGCCTCTTCGGTGCCGGTGCCCACGGCCAGCGCGGTGCCAGCCTCGTCCAGCGCCGCGCCCAGCAACGCTCCATCCTCGACTTCGTCATGGACGACGCCAAGTCCGTCCAAAGCAAGCTCACCCATCGCGACAAAGCCAAGATGGACGAATATCTAACCGGCGTGCGCGAGATCGAGGAACGCATCGTCACGGCCGAGAGCTTCACCCACATTCCAGACCCAGACATCGCCACTCCCGAGGGAATCCCGACCGCCTACGATCAATACATCAAGCTGATGTTCCAAATGATGGCGCTCGCCTTTGAGACCGATTCCACCCGCGTCGCCTCGTTGCTGTTAGCCCACGACGGCAGCAACCGCGCTTTCCCGGAAATCGAAATTGCAGAAGGCCATCACGGACTTTCTCACCACCGCGACCAGCCGGACCTCATCCGCAAAGTCGCCCAGATCGACCGCTTTTACGCGGATCGCTTCGCCGAGTTTCTCACCCTGCTAGAATCCAAGCAAGACGCGGACGGCCAGACGATCCTCCACAATTCCATGATCGTTTACGGCTGCGGAAACTCGGATGGAAACCGCCACACCCACGCCAATCTCCCCGTCGTCCTCGCCGGCAACGGCGGCGGCACCCTCCACCCCGGCCGCCACCTAGAAACGACCGCCACCCCCATGTGCAATCTCTACCTGAACATGCTCGACCAAATGGGCGTCCCCGCACTTGACCGCTTCGGCGACAGCACCGGCCGCCTCACTACCATCTGAGTGTGAAGATGGCCATCATTCCCCTGCCAAATATTTTTCTAGCAATAGTGATTGCGGTTGCCGTGATGGTGATCTTTTTGGGTCTCGCCTATTGCCGGAAATCGAGGAAGTTGCTGGGATTCAAGGAAATCGTAAGATCTTGCAAAGCGAAGGAAGCGTTCTTCTCAATGGCAAAGTCGAGGGATGATCTGGATCAGCTTACGGATCGTCAGATAGAAAAACTCGTGGGTAAATACCTGAGCGCTGAAGGTCAGGCGGAAGGGCCGTGGCAATTGCTGCGGTTGGGAGAACGCGCCATTCCAAGCCTGCTGAAAGCCTTGGAAGATCCCAAACATCAGAATCGTCCGTCAGGCAGGAATGTTTCATCGTTCGCGAAGTCTGGAGTCGAGGTTGTACTCAACGCTCTTGGGAAATCTGAGCATCATAAAGTCCTGCCCCTGCTCGAAAACTTCGCATCGCACGAGGACTACCAGATCCGCTATTCGGTAGCCGCCCATTTGGGGAAATTTCCCAGCAATCTTACCCTTCCTCTGATTTCCACTCTAGTTGGAGATTCCAATGACCATGTCCGTGGTGGGGTATTCATAGGACTCCGGCACGCCATCAATGAGAACCGCGTGACTCCCGAGGTCCGACGATCGCTAGCAAAACGCTTGGCATCGGCAATCCCTGAAGAAACAGGATTTTTTATCAGCGAGACTCACCCTGCGGCTCTGTTGCTAGATCTCGATTTCAATACGGCTAAAGCACTACTCACATCACCCTCCATCTTGGATTCATCAAATCCGAGTGCCTCTAAAATCATCAAAATTCTAGACGGGAAAAGCATTCCTATCCCCGAAGACCTGCTACTCAAGCTACTTCACTCGACCGACCAACCTCCTCCCGACCATCAAGCTGCCAGCCTGCGGGGCGAACTGCTCAAAGCGATGGCAGGCATGGGCCATCCGGATGCCGAAGCGCGAATTCTGCACACGTTGGCTAACAAGCCATCCCCTGATAACAGCCCGAAGATGGCCAAAGTTTCAGAGACGCTGCGAGAACTCGCCGGAGAGGCGCTGTGCATCGCTCTTGGAATCCGAGATCCGATTGACCGCGCCTTTCGGTTCGTCGACAAAGCCCGAAGCGGCGGAAGGGTGGTTCCTTCTCCGTTGTTGAACGTGATGGTTGTCGCAGAACTGGATGCGGAAATTAAAAACGGGGGATTGAATCAGTATTTTTTTAACAGCTCTGGGAACAGCGCCGCTCTCACGGCTCCGGCGCTGCAGGAAATTGGTGCTCCATCGCGCTCAGAGATCATGCGTGCCGCGTGCGCGCTGTTCGGCCCCGAAGGGCCATCCCTTCAGCGAGAAGGACGATTCAGACAACTCGAAGCCATGGACGAGACTCGAAGGGACCGGATGAATATTTTGGAAAAAGAGTGGTATGCCACAGAGATAAACCTTGGACACCTTCTTCATCTTTACAGTGCCGCTAACGCAGGCGCATTCAAATAGCCCAAAAGACTCCGACAGTATCTAACCCAACGTGGCTGCGGCGTCCCGCCCTGATTCTTCCCTCGCTTTGAAACACCTCCTCTTCATCTGTTCCCAAAACAAACTCCGCAGCCCCACGGCGGAGGCCGTCTTCGCCGGGATGCCCGGCATCGACGTGGATTCCGCAGGCCTCAACAACGACGCCGTCGTCCCGCTCACCCCTGAGCAAGTCGTCTGGGCAGACGTGATTTTCGTGATGGAGAAAGAGCACCGAAATAAGCTCAACCGGAAATTTAAACGTCACCTGAACGGCCAACGCGTCATCGTGTTAGGAATCCCAGACGACTACGGATATATGGACCCAGCGTTGGTGGAATTGCTCAAAGCGAAGGTCACGCCGTTACTGTGATTCGCAGTGGACCGGGCCGGTCGATCCATCGAAACTCCGCGCATGACGAATGGTTCGGGATGGATGCGGCTCGCAGCGGCGGTGGCCAGTGGCTTGTTAGTGGCAGCGGCGTTTCCGCCGGTAAATTTTTCGTATTTGGTGTGGGTAGGAATGCTGCCGCTGCTGTGGGCGTTGGGATCAGTGGAGGGAAAACGCGCGGGTTTGAAGGGATTCGGAATCGCCTATCTGGCTGGCCTAACGGCTTGCTTGATCCAGTTCAACTGGGTCGCCTCCGTGTCGTGGCTCGGTGCCATTTTACTGCCACTCTATCTAGCGGTTTACTGGGGGTTGTTCGGCTGGTTCGCGGCCACCCTCGGCAAGCCGCGAAAAAATGGCAGCGCGTGGGAAAGCCTGCGTACGGCGTTTTGCCACGGCGCGGTGTGGGCCGGCTGCGAACTGCTGCGCGGCTGGGTGATCACTGGTATCAGTTGGAATGTGCTGGGCGTGGCGCTCGGTGAATCGCCGCTGATCGCGCAAGCGGCGGACTTGTTAGGAGTGGCCGGGTTGTCGCTGGCCTTGGTGTTTTTCCAAACCCTGCTCGTGCAAGCCGGACGCAACCGGCAGTGGCAGGAGTTAGGAATCGCCGCCCTGCTGGTGATTTCACTGCTGAGTTATGGAAAACTCCGAATCGCAATGGAGGCCAAGGGCGAGTCCGTGAGCCTCAAGACGCTGTTAGTCCAGCTCAACATCCCCCAAGACGCGGCGCGGGTTTTGTGGACGGATTTAGAAACCCATCAAGCCTACGAAGACGAAACTCTGATGGCTCTCAACGCCTTGAAATCGCCCGCTGGAGTCCTTTCTCCAAATTGGCCGGACTGGGTGATGTGGCCGGAATGCGCTCTCACCGGTCGCATCCTCCGCACCGCCGACGGCGAGTGGGGAACATGGCAAATCAACATGGACACCATCTCCCAAGTCCGCGAGGCAGGGCCGTTTTCCCTGATCTATGGCGTCAACGAACTGGAAGCCGAGAAAAAGGGCGATCAGCTGGTGATGACGGAAAACGCCAGAGCCTACAATTCCATCGCCGTCATGTCGCCGACCGACGACCTGCAAACCTATCGGAAACGCCACCTCGTCATCTTCGGCGAAACCATCCCGTTCGTGGACTCTATGCCGTGGTTGAAAAAAATTTACGAACAACAATCCGGCGCGGAATACCGAGGTGCCTTCACGGCCGGCGACTCGTTAGAACCACTTTCCATCCTCGCTGGCGAGACGGCGATCGGCGCGATCCCGACGGTTTGTTTCGAAGACTCAGTGCCGCGGCTCACCCGCAAATTCGTCCGCGCCGGTCCGCAGGTGATCGTCAATGTCACCAATGACGGCTGGTTCAAAGAGTCTGCTGCCGCCGCCCAACATTTCGCCTACGCCCGCTTCCGCGCCATCGAGCTGCGCCGGCCGATGCTCCGCTGCGCCAATACCGGCATCAGTGCCGCCATCAGTTCCACCGGCTCCACCACCCACCCAGACACCGGCAAATCCCAAATCCTAACCGATGCGAAAGGCAGTCACTTCACCCGCAGCTCGCTACTAACGGAACTAAAAGTCCCGCTGCGTCCCACGTTCTCCCTATACGCCCAAATCGGCGATTGGGGGATTATGACCATAGCAGTAGCAGGCCTCATCCTGAGTCGAAGGAGGGTGGACACTCCTGTCCACCAGCCATTGAATTGAGAAAGCGGGGTGCCCTTCGGCGCTTTTCCTTTCGCCACCCATTGACTCTACGACAGGAGTGTCGTGGCTCCATGCGGGTAACGACGGCTCCCAAATGGAAATGGATCTTGCCCGCAGGCGGCAAACCGGAATCAGTCTGCGGCATGAACGAAGCCGGAGTGATGGAAACGTGCGGTGAAGATGGCATCCGCCGGATGGTCGCGGCGTTTTATCGGCATGTCCCGACCGATGACTTGATCGGGCCGATGTATCATGAGGCGGATCTCGGAGGGGCGGAAGAACGGTTGGCGGAGTTTTTGTTATTCCGGCTGGGCGCTTCGACGCGCTATTTGGAAACGCGCGGGCATCCGAAGCTGCGGATGCGTCACATCACTTTCAAGATTGGCATCGCCGAGCGCGACCGGTGGCTGGAGCTTATGACCGCGGCGATGGAGGAAACCGGCGTGCCGCCTGCCGCCCGCGAGTTTCTCGATCCATTTTTCGCGCAAGTCGCGGATTTCTTGAGAAATCAGGCGGATCGTTAGAGATGGCGGCTGCGGCTAGCCGAGCGGCGCCTGATAGACGATCCATTCTGGGATCTTGATCGCTATATTATAAAGCATGTGGAGCGCGATGACGGTGCTGAGCGAGCCGGTGCCAGAGTAGAGCAGTGCGCAGGATAATCCGAAAACGCCCACGCTTGCTAAGCCGTAGCTATCGTAAAAATGCAGGATTGCAAAAACCGCCGACGATAGCAGCGCGGCGGGCACCACGCCGAGCCGGTTGCGGGACGAGCGGAAGAGCACGCCGCGATAGAGAATTTCCTCGGCCAGCGGGGCTAGGAAGCAGGCCGAGACTACGGCAAATGCGAGTCCCCACAGACCGGCATCGCCTGCACTGAGGCCGCCGCCGGGTTCGTTGGAGCCCGCGCCATTCATCGCCCAGCGCAGGACTTGGTCGAGAATCATCAACAGTGAAAACATCCCTAACACCAGCTTGACGGAGATCCGCCGATCCAGCCCCAAGACCCGCAGGGCGTGTGTGGGCCTACGGAAGAGCAAGGCGAGCGCGATCAAGGACGGCAAGATCCGGGCGGCGGAATCCAGGAAAATCCCCACGACGGGATGCAGTCCGGGCAAGGTGCTGATTCCGACTTCTAGAGTCATGGTGAAGCCGATCCACGCCAAGGTGGCGACTAGGAAAACGACCAACCCCAACGGTAAGGGCCAAGCGGTGGCGTAGCCGGTCGGCTTGGCAAAAACGCCATTTTTCAAACACCGCAGAGCCTGCGGGAGAAACGCGAGACCTGCTAGGCCGAGCAGCCAGACGGCCGATCTCGCCATCACCGCGCGGGTTCTGAGTTGAATCATGTCAGCGCCGTAAGCCAGCTGCCAATCCGATGCGGGCGGCATCATTTCCTGCCAGGACTCGATCAATTTCGCGTGCCACCAAGTGCCCCGATGATTTGCTAGATCCTGTGAGGTCGCCTCGAAATCCGAAATCATCTGCCCCTGCAGAAACTGCCCGAGCACTTCGCGGATCGGCAATTTGTCGTGCTCCGCCTTGACGATGGCAAACGCCTCCAAGCCCACGGGGGTGAGTGCTTTTTCCGCTGCGAGCTTTTCGAAAACCTCCAGCGCATCTTGCCGGACCACCATTGGATCGTCGGCTCCGGCTAGCCATTTCAGCCACGGCGCGTCGTCCTGCATCGCCTCTGCAAGTCGCAAGTCCCGGTCGATTTTCACCAGCGCGATCTGTTCGGTGCCCGGTCGATAGCCTTGGACATCGCCGAAGTAATGGTCCCAAAGCCAGATTCCCAAGATGAAAGCCAGCAAGGCAATCAATGGCTCGGGGTATTCCCGCCGCAAAATCGCGCGATAAGGATTTCCCTGGTGGATGCTGTCTGCCCTTGCTTTTTCGATAGGGCGTGAGCCTTTCCAAATTTCTGAACTTGGCAAGTCTCGGCTGATCTTCCTCAACCGTTCCACCCGCCCTGTCCCCGATTTTTTACAGTGGCGGGTTGGCACTCGCCGTCGCAGGGTGGCCGCGCCGCCACTTGCCCATGCCAGACCCCACGGAATTCGTCATCATCGCCACTTTCTGCACGGCTTTTGGGATTTTTGCCCTCACGGCCACGGCGCGCATGTTGATCCGGGAAACTCCCTTTTCACTACCTGAGGTCGAGGCGACACCTGAAGATGATGGCTCACCCTATCAGGCTCCGCGATGGGCTGCCCTGCCACCGCCGGTGCCCGTCGGACGGGTGGCTGTTTGGTTCTATCGACCGCTCGATCTGCTTGGGATCGGCTTCATTTTCGTGCTGTTCTTCGCCTTGGTCTTGGGCTCCGTGAGATCCACAAACGAAGCCGAGCCGGTGCTGGATCCCGCCGGGCTGCTCTCCTCGATCGCCTTCCAGTTCATCCTCGCCGGTATCGTCACGGCGTTTGTGATCCGTCGCATCCGGCCGGTCGAATGGCTGGGCTTGAAATGGCCGGGCTGGCGCTGGGGCCTGCTAATCGCTCCCGTCACGGTGCTGCTGATGTGGTTGTTTTTCGGCGGACTTCAAGCGTCCGGCTTCATGCAGTGGATCGAATCGCTGGGCGTAGAGACGGTGCAAGACACGGTGAAAATCCTCCAAGAATCTAACGACCCCGCCATTCTCGGACTGATGGCCTTCGCCGCCGTGATCGCAGCACCATTTTGCGAGGAAATCATTTTCCGTGGCTACCTCTACTCGGCCTCCAAGCGATTCGCAGGCCCGTGGGCGGCGGCGATTTGTTCTGCACTCATTTTTGCCGCCGCCCATGGCAGCATCGCCGCGCTGCTGCCGTTGTTTGTCTTCGGCTGCGTGCTCGCCTTCATTTACGAAAAAACCGGCTCATTGTGGGCACCCATCGCCGTGCATCTGTGCTTCAACGGTGCGACCGTCGCCATCCAAATGGCCGCCCGTTTTTACGATCTCCCACTGGATGTCACGCCGTGAAAACACTTCGCGACATCGGCGAGGACGCCCTGATAGATCGGCTCGTCGGCCTGGTGCCGCGCGACTCGGCCCCCGCTGCGCGCCCGGGCGATGATTGCGCCGTGATCGATCACGGCGGAGCCACCCTGCTACTGCTGAAGACCGACGCGCTCGTCGAGCACGTCCATTTCCTACCCAGCGCTCCGGCCCGCGCCGTAGGGTGGAAAGCCGCGGCCCGCGTCGTCTCGGACTTCGCCGCCATGGGTGGCCGTCCGGGGCATTTTCTAATCACCCTCGCCCTCCCGCCGGAAACCGCCGTCTCGTGGGTGGAAGATCTCTATCGCGGCATCGGCGATTGCTTGGAGAAATTTGGCGGCTTCCTCGCCGGTGGCGAAACGTCGGGTGTCCCGGGCGGTTCTGCGGCCGTCATTTCAATCGCCGCCACCGGCACGGTCCGCCGCGATCAGCTAGCGATGCGCTCCACCGCGCAGCCCGGCGATGTGCTGCTAGTCACCGGCCAGCTTGGTGGCTCCATTCTCGGCAAGCACCTCGATTTCACCCCGCGCATCGTGGAGACGGACTGGCTGGTCGCCCACTTCAAGCCGACGGCGATGATGGATCTATCCGATGGCTTGGCGAAGGATCTTCCGCGTCTAGCAGCCGCTTCCAACTGCGGCTATAAGATCGACGAATCCAGCTTACCGCTCACCGCTGGCTGCACTCCGGCGCAGGCACTTGGCGATGGCGAGGACTTTGAAATTCTGTTTACCATTGAGTCCGCCCTCGTCCCGGATTTACTGGCCGCTTGGTCAGCCACTTTTCCGGGCCTGGCCCTCACCCAGATCGGAAGGCTCACAAATCTCCACACAAGCGACTCGTTAAGCGGTGGTTGGGATCATTTCAGTCACAGCTGAGTGACTACCTGTGATTGATGCTATAGATTTGATAGGGACTGAATGATCAATTTCACTTGAATGTATAGTTCGCACGGATGCTTGGTATAACCGCTTCAGGATACATGTATCACGTGATTTTCACATAAATTGTAAGGGGAGAATGAATTTGGTCCTTGTCCTTTCCAAGGTTCATTTATTGAATCCACGCGCTTTTAGTAATCCCTGTTACTAAGCCCCCCCTGCTATGAAAACATTGTTACTGTCGGTAGGCATTGTTGCCTTTTGCGCCCATTTGCAAACTGCGGTGGGCCAGGAATTTCTGAACTTGCAGGAATCACCACCCTCATCGGGTTTGTTATCCGCCCAGAAAGATAGTGCCTATACGGCCACTGGATTTAACAACGGTGTCACCTGGCTGGTGAATGCAGAGGCCGGTGACCGCGCGACTTTCGCCGTCACCACCACCGCGTTTGCAAACAGTTATCCTCGGATTCGCGTGGCCACGTCCGCCGGGGTTTCATTGGCCGAAGTGGTGGGAACCTTGGAAGGGCAGGTGACACTTGAGGGGTTCCAATTCCAGTCGCCCGGCGTTTTCAAAGTAACGGTTTTCAGCAACAACTCGGCCTCCGCATTTTCCCTTCAAGCGCTGCTTGGAAGGGGCGTGGGGCTGGAAATCGAGGATAACAATCTGGCCACCCTCGCCAGTGGCATCGACTTTGTTTCCCAGTCAGGCGGGCTTGCTGTTGCCGCCGCAGGAATCATGGATCGCGATGATGACTGGCATGACTTAGGGACGCTCGACCCTGGAAGTTCCATTAATTTTTCACTCGATGCTCCGGCGAAATCCACTCTAACCGCAGCGGGCACCGAGCTAGGATTGTTCAAAGACGCGGACACTACCCCGTTGGCCATCGCGACTGGCGCAAGCCTAACTTATCCGGTGACGCAGGTCGGTCGCTACCGGATCAGGGCGCGGGTGCCAGCTCTGCAAGGAAGGAATCTTCATTTCCGCGGCGGCAGTGATCGCGTGAATTTGGGAAATCCCAGCACGCTTCAGATCACCGGCTCACAAACGATCGAATTTTGGATCAAGCCCGATGATTTCACCACTCGCCAAAATCCATATGCCAAGGCATACGCGGGCGAGGGCACGATCACGATTGAAACGAACGGCACGGTCAACTATTTCTACGGCACCGGCGGCGGTAACACCAATCCCTATCAGACATTCACCAGCGCGACCGCTTTAAAAGCCGGACGCTGGCAGCATGTCGCGCTAGTCCGGGATTTAACTGCGTCGCCCGCCAAACTCCGTTGGTATTTCGATGGCAAGTTGAATGCGGAGACGAACGCATCTTATCCCGCAGCATCCGTTAGCACGCTCGATGCAACCATCGCCACCGGCTACGCGGGCGCCCTGCGCGGAACCATGGATGAGTTTAGGATTTGGAACGTCGCCCGCACCGCCGCCGAAATCAGCGGCAATCTCGACAATCCCCTTGTCGGTAATGAGCCGGGGCTGAAGGCATATCTGCCGTTTGAAGAAGGCAGCGGAGCCACCACCGCAGAGTTGGTTTCTGTCACAACGGCCCCTGTCAATGGAACTCCACTGTGGGAAGGATCTACCGCTGCCAGCGTATCGGCATTCGTCTCGCAAGGGTTGCACGCCACCTATTTGTTGCGAGGCACCATCGCTGATACGGTCGCGCCGTCGGTCGTTGCACTGCAGCCGATTCCTGCGTCTGGCCATCTCTTTAACGGCACCACTCAAGCCCCCGCAAATATGACCGCACTGCGCGGAAATAACGGACAATCCTATTACTACACCGTCACTGGAACCACCGGTGGGTCAATCTGGGGGACCGACGTTTATACGGACGACTCAAGCATAGCCAAAGCGGCGGTTCACGCTGGCGTGCTGCTGCCGGGAGAAATCGGCGCGGTCAAGGTGACGATCAAGCCCGGCCTAACAAACTATTACGGGTCCAGCCGTTTTGGCGCGGATAGCAATGGTTTCGGCACCTATGCCGGGAGTTATGAAATCGAGCGCTACACGCCCGCGCTTCCCTTCACCCTCAGCGGACTCTATCCGCAATTGTGGGTGAGTTTTTCAGAAGAAATCATTTCTGCGAGTCTCGCATCCCCCGGTGCGATTACCTTGGTCGGCGCAGGGGCAGATGATACTTTCGGCACTCTTGGCGACCTTCAGATTGCTCTAACTCTGGCGGATTTCACCGATGACCGCCGCGCGATTTTTAACCTGACCAACACCGTGCTAACACCCGGGCGCTACCGCTTCACCGTCGGCACCGCAGTCACAGACCGGGCCGGAAACGCACTCGCAGCCCCGTTTGTGGAGGAGTTTATCGTCGCCGGAGTTGCTAGTTATACCAACGAAGACGGCGACAACGCCACCCTCGCCACCGCCGATTCGTTAGGCACCGGCCCCACCGCGGCGAACGGCTCGTTCCTTGACCGCAGCCGCACCACCGCCACCGCCGGTTGGCCGTTCGATGTCGAGCTCGCCGACTTCAACCGCGACGGCAAGCTCGACGCCGCCGTCTCTCACCTCGGTTCCG
>JAYTLO010000420.1:0-25211 GCA_043729385.1 Akkermansiaceae bacterium | reverse complement strand
ACACAGCGCCCTCGGCTACCAAACCCCGGCCCAATTCGAGGCCAAAAACCACTCTAACAATTAACCAAAATTTGGTCCAGAAATCAGTTGCACCTCAGAGGAAATGAGAACGTGCAATGGGTATTCTGTCGCCCCCTTCCCTGCTTGCACGCCCGTGAACATTCCGACAATTTCCCCGCCGTGAACCTTTCCAACTATCTGAAGATGGATCCCCATCTGCTCGTCGGCTTGCTCAATACCGAGCTGAGGAATCACTGCGACTCCCTAGACGATTTGGTAAAGACCCATCACCTCGATTCCGAAGTCCTCGTCGCGAAAATGGCCACCGCCGGATATATCTATCAGATGGAGATCAATCAGTTCCGCTGAGTTATTTCACACGAACCACTAACACCCGGCGATCAAGAACCATTTGCTCCTCTGTGCCGGAAGGATAGCTCGGGTAATTCTCACCATAGCCATGGGCGCTGAGCACCGTCGCGGGAATCTGGTAGCGAGTGGTCAGTTCCTGAAACACCCGGCGGGCGCGCTGGGCTGAGAGATTCAGATTCATTTCATCAGTTCCGTCCGTGCTGGTATGCCCTTCGATATCAAAAGTAGCAGTGGGATCTGCTTTAATGATTTCCAGAATGGCCGATGCAGTATCATCAAGTGCGACCCGCGATTCACTATCTAGCAGCTCGTTGGTTTCCTTCACGAAAAGCACCGGAATGGTAATATAGGGAAGCTCTCGGCCTTCCACAATGACCACGCTGCGCTCGACATTATAAACCCGAGGCGGCTGGCCGGGGATATTGCGAGTTGTGGTAGTTTCGGTAGTTTCCACCGTCGTTCCCGGTGGATGCGCGGGTACTTCGACCGCCTTGGGCACCATCCCTAACTGCCGACGAGCCAATGCCGGATCGAGCCGGTTAAGCGCCGGGCTAACAGGAGCCACCGTTTTGGTCACCACTTCCTCAGTCACTGCGGGGCGCGGCTGCACAGGCTGCACCTCAGTTTTTTCCTCCACCACCACCACAGGCGGAGTAGCGGCTTGCACGAAGGACTGGCCGAACAGGGAAATTGCAAAGAGAACGGGGATTCGAGTTTTCATAGGTGCGCTGCTATCGCAAGCAACGTGCCGCATCCGTCGAAACGTCGCGACGGCTTGTCATTGCAAGATTCGCGGAGGACAGGCGGGTGGAATTTGGCGGAGCGGAATATAGCATTCCCGTTGCAGGAATGCAGGACATCGGGCAATCCGCACTTACGGCAAGGAACGGCGATCTCCGAATCGCCTGCCCATGGGAAGACAATGAAGGGCGGATTTCCTCAGCTCATTGGCTACGCATGGACTTGGCGGATCTGAGTCCGAAGCACCACGTCTAACACACTAAGGCGCGAGGAACCCCTTTTCTAAGAAGCACAAACATGGCGGGATTTGCGCGGCGATTCGGCAGCGGTGCGTAGCCGTTAGCATGGTGGACGGGTAACATCCGTCCACCATGGACAGCAGCGAAACGCAAGCCGACGCCGTTAGTTCGGCGAGTGAATCAGCACCCGATTTCCAAGAAACACCGCGGACCTGCGCGGGGACATGCGCCCAATGCAGCGAAGCCGCCCGCCATCGCGAACACGCCGCCAAAGCTTTGCCCAACATCACTGGCAGACCTGACGTGGTGAGCTTGGTGGACAGCTATCAAAATTCTCCCGCAAGCGAATGACCGTATGATTTCACCCATCAAAGCCATGAAAACCACCGCCACTCTAACACTACGTCACGCGACCGCCGCGCTTTTGCTAGGCATCGCGTCCATCCTTCCTAACACCCTCGCTGAGGAAGCATCTGCGCCGAAAGGTGCGGGCGCGAAGGGCTCCGATCCGGAAATCACTGGCGAGGAAAAAGCCGTGCTTACCAGCCCGCCGATGGTGCCGCCGCCGATCACCCGCAAACATCCCACCAAGCTCATCGTCAACCTGGAGGTCATCGAGAAAGTGAAACGGATGGCGGACGGAGTGGACTATCTATTCTGGACCTTTGGCGGAGATGTTCCCGGCAGTTTCATCCGAGTGCGCGAGGGCGATCTCATCGAGTTCCATCTGGGCAACCACCCGACGAGTAAGATGCCGCACAACATCGACCTGCACGCCGTCACCGGTCCGGGCGGAGGCGCGGCCTCGTCATTCACGGCACCGGGTCACCAGTCGCAGTTTTCCTTCAAGGCGCTCAATCCCGGACTCTATGTCTATCATTGCGCCACTGCGCCGGTCGGTATGCATGTGGCTAACGGAATGTATGGGCTGATCTTGGTGGAGCCCAAGGAAGGCCTGCCAAAGGTGGATCGCGAATACTATGTGATGCAGGGCGATTTCTACACTCAAGGTGCCTTCGGCGAGGAGGGACTGCAGCCATTCGACCAAACCAAGGCGCTCAACGAGCAGCCGAGTTATGTCGTATTCAACGGCGGCGTCGGCTCGCTCGTAGGCGACAAGGCGCTCAAGGCGAAAGTGGGCGAAACGGTGCGTCTCTACGTCGGCAATGGCGGACCTAACTTAACCTCATCGTTCCATGTCATCGGCGAAATTTTCGACCAAGTCTATCAGGAGGGCGGCATGATCCCGACTCAGAAACATGTGCAAACGACGCTGGTCCCGGCAGGTGGCTCGGCGATTGTGGAATTCAAAACCGACGTGCCCGGCACTTACATCTTGGTCGATCACGCGTTGTTCCGCGCGTTTAATAAGGGAGCGCTGGGGATGCTCAAGGTCGAAGGACCGGAAAATCTAATCGCTTACTCCGGCAAGGAAGTGGACGAAGTTTATCTGGGCAGCGTGGTGCTGTCGCAAGATTCCAAGGTCTCGACACTGGAGCAACGAAGGAAAGACGCCATCAAGGCCGACCCAAAAATTGCCGGATTGTCGAAGGAAATTCTGATGGAGAAGGGCAAGCGCGTTTACACGCAGACTTGTTTCGCCTGTCATCAGTTAGCCGGGGAAGGCATGGCAGGCGTGTTTCCGCCACTGGCAAAATCGGATTATCTGATGGCAGACAAGGACCGCTCGATCCGCGCAATCACCAAGGGACTGGCCGGTCCCATCAAGGTCAACGGCAAGGACTACAACGGCATGATGCCGCCCGTCACCCTCAACGACGAGCAAATTTCCCAAGTTCTAACATACGTCCGCAACGAGTGGGGCAACACCGGAGACATCGTCACCGTGGATGAAGTCCGTAAGGTGCGGGCGGAGTCGGCCCATCAATGAGCCATGAAACTTCGCCCTATCGTCGCCATGGTTGCCTCGTTGTTAGCCGCAGCGGCCAGCGGCGCGGAGCTGATCCCGGTGCCCGCCGGTATCTATCAGCCGTTGTTTCGCGGTGAAAATGATTTGAAGGAAATCCCGGTAGCGCGGTTTCTGCTAGCTGCCGCGCCGGTGACTCACGGCGAGTTCCTCGTCTTTGTCCGCGCCAATCCGCAATGGCAACGCTCGAGAGTGAAACGGCTTTTCGCCGACGATGGCTACCTCAAACATTGGTCCAACGACACCGATCTCGGCCCCCGCTGCGATGCGGCCCAGCCGGTGACGTGGATCTCGTGGTTCGCCGCGAAGGCTTACTGCGCATGGATCGGCGGACGCCTGCCGACGACCGCCGAGTGGGAGCTGGCGGCGGGCAT
Organism: Akkermansiaceae bacterium; assembly: GCA_043729385.1. Taxonomy (GTDB): domain Bacteria; phylum Verrucomicrobiota; class Verrucomicrobiia; order Verrucomicrobiales; family Akkermansiaceae; genus Luteolibacter. The sequence continues at coordinate 21,558 of JAYTLO010000420.1, read as the reverse complement.
CGGCTTCATTCAAGCGGAGGGCGCGAAGGAGCCGGAGTTCCAGCAAGCGATCACGCGGTGGTATAGCACGCCCTCGCCGGCTGCACTGCCCGCCGTGGGTTTAGGGCGGGCAAATTTCCTGGGCTTCCACGATCTGCATGGCCTGGTGTGGGAGTGGACGAGCGATTTCAACTCGGCCATCGTCACTGGCGACGCCCGAGGCGACACCGGCCTAGAACGCCAGCTTTTCTGCGGTGCTGGCTCGCTCGGCGCGAAGGACACCTCGAACTACCCGGCCTTCATGCGCTTCGGTTTTCGCTCCAGCCTCAAAGCCGCCTATACCGTCCACAACCTTGGATTCCGTTACGCCAAAGACCCATGAAAGCCCTGGCATTTTCTCTAACCGTTACCTTCACCTGCTTCGCGCAAGGTGAGGAAAAACCGCCGTGTTGCCGTGAGACTGCGGCCACCGCACCGATGACGGACAAGTCACTCTATCAGCTAGAATCCCAGTGGACGTCCGACGTGGGCCGCGAGGTGAAGCTCGGCGTGCTGCGCGGTCGGCCGCAGATTGTGACGATGTTTTTCACGAGCTGCGAATACGCCTGCCCGATCATCGTCGCGAACATGAAAGCCATCGAGCAAGCGCTGCCGGAAGCTCTGCGGGGCAAGGTGGATTTCCTGCTGGTGAGCTTCGATGTCGCACGCGACACGCCCGCAGCGCTCAAAGCTTACCGGGCGAAGGAACAGTTAGCGCCGGCTCGCTGGACTTTGCTACGCGGTAAAGAAGACGACGTGAGGGAGCTCGCGGCGCTGTTAGGCATCAACTATCAGCGCGACGCCAAGGGGCAATTCTCCCACTCAAATGTCATCACCGTGCTGAACGCCGAGGGAGAAGTCGCTTTCCAACAAGCGGGACTCAATAAAGACGCGAAGGAAACTGTCGCTACGGTTGAGAAGTTGTTAGCGAGGGAAACTCCGTGAGTTTTGCCTGAATCAAGAGGCTTGGCGGTTGAAAACCGCCGCCACGTTAGGGAGGCTAACGGATCACTGGAATCTCGCGCGGGGCGTAGTTGGCCACGGCTTTGGCGATGGCGGCGACGTGCTCGGGGGTGTTCCCGCAGCAACCACCTGCTAGATTGAGCAAGCCAGCATTGGCGAACTCCGCCATGTAATCATACATGTGTTGCGGCTCCAGATCGAAGCCAGTGGGCGCGAGCGGATTGGGCAAGCCCGCGTTGGGATAACACGAAATGCAGGTGGCGGCGCAAGCGGATAGTTCCTCAAGGTGCGGGCGCATCAGGTCGGGTCCGAGCGAGCAATTCAGGCCGATGGCCAGCGGCTTGACGTGGGCGAAGGCATTCCACAACGCCTCGACTTTTTGCGCGGAAATCATCGTTTCCCCACCGAGTCCAACGGCGGCGGAAATGATCACCGGGAGGTGGTGACCGTCTTCCGCGAAGACTTCTTGGATGCCGACGACCGCAGCTTTGGCATTGAGCGAATCGAAAATCGTCTCGACCATCAGGATGTCGCAGCCGCCTTCGATCAAGCCGCGGATCTGGTGTTTGTAAGCGGCGAGGACTTGATCAAACGTGACCACCCGGAAGCCCGAGTCGTTCGCATCGGGCGAGTTCGTTAGAGAGACGGTCAGCGGACCGATGGCGCCGGCGACGTAGCGCTTGCGGCCGGTGTCGGTGCCGATGTTGTCCGCCCATTTCCGGCAGAGCCGCGAGGACTCGACGTTCATTTCCCAGGCGAGGTCGTTGAGGAAACTGTTATCTAGGATTTTCTGGAAAAACTCGGGATCCTTGCGACCGCCTTTTTCACGCGGGTCTTCGATGAAGAACTCGCTCTGCGCAATGCCCGTTGCGGAAAATGTGTTAGTCTCACAGATGTCCGAGCCAGCGTCGTAGAAGCGCTTGTGGATATCGCCAATGACGTCGGGACGGGTGATCGAGAGGATGTCGCCGTTGTTGAGTAAATCCTTCTCGTTGTCGGCATAGCGCTCGCCCCGCGCATCCTCTTCAGTGAGGTCGTAGCCGCGGATGGTGGTGCCCATGGCTCCGTCGAGAACGAGAATTCGTTCGGAAAGAGCGCGTTGGAGTTCGAGTGTGGGATCGGCCTGAGGCATGACGGGAAGCTAGCCACAGTGAGGGTGGTTTCAAGAAACAAATCGTCATATCTGGATACGATGATGTGACACGAGTGCGCGAAGCTTTGCTCGCGCCGAGGTAGATTCGGCTCTGCCAGATGCGGGACGGAGCTGTTCCGGCGCCGGCCATCCACTCTGGGTTCATGACCACTCTCATTCATGCCGACTTCGTCAGCATTTCGAGGATGAGCTTCCCGAACCCTAACTGCACCGCCTTGTTGGATAGAAACTGCGTCATCAGTTCATTGTGGGCGTCGCCGCTGGACAACACCGCTTCCTCGACGGCTTTCGGGAAATCACCGAGCATGGTTTGATCCGAGGTGTTGTTAGTCACCTGCGACATGACCGCGTCGTTCTCCAAGATCTTGCCGGCGATGGTGCGGGCATAGCTAACAAGGTCGGCTTCGCTGAGGTTGTCGGCGGCGAAAAGATCGTTCATGCGCTCGACGATCCGGGAGAGGAATTCCATCTCCTTGTTGCGGGAACTGCCGGAGCCGAACTCGCTGCCGGGTTTCAGGCTCTCGCCTGCCTCCTCGCGGAGCATGAGATCCTGTTCGCGTTGCTTCTGGAGGCGGTAATGGGTGAGTTCCACGCCGGTTAGGTCGATCTGATCCGGCTCCTCCTCATCTTCCCGCAGGAGCGGCGCAAGGTGGCGGGCGTAGAGGTTGAGCTTTTCGAGCTCCTTGTCATCGAACGCGACGATCTGGGAGATGAACTCGTAGAACCGGCTGAATGTGCCGAGATCCTTCTTGAAGATGTCGAGCGCATCCTTCCGTGCCTTGGCGTCCTTGAGCTTGTTTTCCTCGTTGGCGATCAACACCGCATCGCCGGACTTCTTGGCACGCCGCAGGGTGTCGGTGGCTTCCACGATGTCGGCACGGGCTTGGGCGTAGCGTTTGCACCAGCGGTCCTTTGCCGGTTTGCAAATGGACGTGAGCGCCTGCTCCGCTTTCTTCTTGTTGAAGAAAACCTCTGTGAATTGCTCCACCTCGCTCCATTGATAGATGTTAGCGGCTCCGAGCTTGTCGAACATGGCATGGGCGAGGTTCGGGTCGGAAACGTCGGACAACGCGGCGGTGCGGTAGTAAACCTTGAACGCATCCAGGATGTCCTGCGGGTCGTTGATGAAATCCAACACGAAGGTGCCGCCTTCCTTCTTGCCGGGGAAGGTCCGGTTCAGGCGCGACAGGGTTTGCACGCAGTCCACGCCGCTGAGCTTCTTCAACACATACATCGCGCAGAGTTTCGGCTGGTCGAAGCCGGTCTGGAATTTGTTAGCGACGATCATCACCTGATAGTCGCCGGTGTCGAATGCCTTCCGCATGTCCCTGCCCTTGAGCTGCGGGTTCATGTTCCGCTCGGTGAAGGGAAAGTCGGCGGCTGCTTTGTCGATGACTTCGCCGGAGAACGCCACCATCGCGCGGAGATCCTTGTAGCCGAGGCGGGTGATGTATTTGTCGAACGCGACCTTGTAGCGGACGGCTTCCAAGCGGCTGGAAGTCACCACCATCGCCTTTGCTTGTCCGGCTAGCAGTCCTTGGATATGCTGGCGGAAATGCTCGACGATCACCTGCACCCGCTGGCCGATGTTATGGGGGTGGAGCTTGATCCAAATGCCGAGTTCCTTCGCCGCCTTCTTTTTGTCCACCTCCTCATCGGCCTTGGCTCTCTGTTGGGCGATCTTGTAGGCCGTGCCGTAGCTGATGTAGTTGCGGAGCACATCAAGGATGAATCCCTCCTCAATGGCCTGGCGCATGGAATAGACGTGAAATGCCTCCGGCAGGTTGTCCTTGCCGGGTGGCAGCGCGGGGTTCGGGACGCGGCCAAAGAGTTCCAGCGTGCGCGGCTTGGGGGTGGCGGTGAAGGCGTAGTAGCTGAGATTTTTCGATCCACGGCGGGCTTCGAGGATTTGGTTGATCCGGTCCTCGCCGGTTAGTTCCACCTCGTCGTCTATCTGTTCCGTCGTCAAAACCTCGCGGAGCTTGCGGGCGCTGGTTCCCGCCTGCGAGCTATGCGCTTCGTCGGCGATGATCGCGAAGTTCCGCTTCTTGAGGGTGGAGTTTTTCTGGATCTCATCCAGCACGTAGGGAAACGTCTGGATCGTCACGATGATGATCGGCTGGCCCTTGAGTAGTGCGTCCGCGAGCTTCTTGGACTTCGCGCCGTCGCCTTCCTCGCGGTTGATGCGGCCCACCACGCCCTCCCGGTGCTCGAATTGATAGATCGTGTCCTGGAGTTGGTCATCCAGCACGGTGCGGTCGGTGATGACGAGAACCGAGTGGAAAACCTTGTCGCCCTTGTCATCGTGAAGCGTGGTAAGCTGATGCGCGGTCCAAGCGATGGAATTCGATTTCCCCGACCCGGCGGAGTGCTGCGCCAGATACTCGTGGCCCGGACCTTCATCAAGGGTGGTGGAAACCAACGATCTAACGAGATCCCACTGGTGGTATCGCGGAAAGATGAGCGATTCCCGCTTCGCCTTTTTTCCCTGCCAATCTTCCTTCTCCTCGATTTGCAGGTGGACGAAGCGCCCGATGATGTTGAGGAAATGATCCCGCTGGAGGACTTCCCGCCAGAGGTAGCTGGTCGGATGCGAGCCATCTATCGGCACGTCGTTGCCAGCACCGCCGTCCTTGGTCCCGCGATTGAATGGCAGGAAAAACGAATCGCTTCCCGCCAGCCGCGTACACATCCGCACGTCGTATTGGCTGACGGCGAAGTGGACGAGCGCCCCGCGCTTGAACGTGAGCAACGGCTCCGCTTTCCCCGTCACCGGGTCCTTCGGCAGCCGGTCGCGGCAATACTGCTTCACCGCGTTGTTGGCTGCCTGTTTGAACTCGCTCTTCAACTCCAGCGTCGCAACCGGGATGCCATTGATGAAAAGAACGAGATCAATGCGCCAGTCCCTGCCCTTGGTTGCCTCCGGTGAATTGGCTCCGCCCTTCTTCGGGTAGGTGGCAAACGGGGAATAATTCAACTCAGGCACCACTCGCAGCCGGTTTGCACCATACGCCGCCAGAGTGTCCGGGTTCAGGCCGTGGTCCGGCTTGAACTGGCAGAGCTTGATCGTCACGCCACGGTCTTTGAACTGATGCCTCAAGACGCCAAGCGTTCCATATTTCCGCATCTCCGCGAACGAGGCGTTGGGGTCCACCTTTTCGAGTTGCTCCGTCACCTTCCGCAACAAAGCCGCCTCGGGATTTTGCGGGTGGTTGGTGCAAATCCGTTTCCACGCTTCCGGTTGGGTGTCCTTGAAATAGCCCACGACATCCTCGGGGTAGAGCGCCCGCTCCCGGTCGTAGTCCGATGAAACTCCTAGCAGCCAGCCGTGGGCCGTCAGGTGGGCGATGATTTCATCCTGAAAGGCGCGTTCGGCGGCGGGGTCGGACATGGGGCTTGCACAGCTTCTATCCGGTTGCCGCCGGGATTGCATGGCATTTCTTAACAGATTGCGGGAGGGAGTCGACGTACCCCGTCATGCCGCCACTCGAATTTCACCCTCAACTTCGCCTGCGGCTTGTCGCAGTCCATTCACAGCCGGGCAACGTATTCCCTGCGGTTGGATTCCAGCTTGAGCCAGAATCCGGCAGGGACCTGGAGGACTTTTTCCAACGCCTGCGCGGCGGCATCGGTGATTGGCTCCACGCCGTTGATGATGCGACCGACGGTCATCTTATTGATGCCGGTGCGTTCGGCCAGTTCGGCGCGGCTCATTCCGAGAGCGTTCATACTGTCTTGAAGCGTCGCACCGGGTGCGGTGGCGAAGTCTTCGATATGGATTTCTTCACTCATCGGCCCGCCATTTCCACGATTCCAGCAGCGTCGCAACCTTGCTGAATGCCTCTTTCCACCGCCCCGGCCCGAACGAATGCTCAACGAATCGATCCGACGTGAGATCGGTGGCGTAAAGCTCCAGATTCTGTTCCTTGAAATTGACCTCCAATTCGATTCGCGAATCGGGCGAGATCCATTCCAAGATCACATTGCCCTCTTCGGTGGGAGTCACTGAAGGGTGCGACAACGAAACAGGAAAAGTCTTTGCCACTTCCTCAATGAGCCAGTCTAGATTCCGGCGGCTGGGGGCGACACCGTGGCCCTCCAGCCAACCATCCTGAAGAGAGGTGAGGGAGTCGATTGCTGCTATTACCTCCGCGGACATGTGTTACGGCAGCAAAGTAAGTTCCCTTGAATGAAGATCAATCGCATTTCCAAGGCACCGATCGCCATACGAAGCTTCCCGCACATCGATCTTCCCGGTGACGGCGGCGGATTGCGTCAAATCAACAGCTCGCGGGAGAATCCGTGATTTAACCTGAATCCTTTTCCGTCGGCGGACTTTAGGATAATTCCTGCCTTTTCCAGTTTGTTGAAGAGATAGCGGACTCCACGGTAGAGAGTGTCAAACTCCCGGATATCTTGGCGCGTTCCATGGCGTGCGTTCCAAATGGAATAGGCTGCCACTTTGGCTGTTGCGTCCCGACTTTTACAGAAGGTGTCGTAGCGGTAGATCGTGTTAAGAACCGAGAGCGAATCCTCGTCGAGAGTATGCAGGCTCGGTCCGAAAATACACAGCAGCTCATCGCGGTAGGCGGTTTTGATCAGCTCGCGATCGGCAACATAGATTGCGTGAAGAGACGTGCTTTTTTCGTGCTTGGAAATCAAACGGCAATCTTCCAGAAAGCGTAACTCTTGAAAATGGTTGTTATCCGGCGTGAGTAAGACCGTGTATTCCTGCCGCTGCGCGGCCCATTCCGCCTTGATCAGATAGGACAAAATCGACTTTTGAGCGCCAGACAGCGCAAATCCTTTAGTCATTTCTCCAATATAACCATTAAGTGACTCCAAATGATTCTCGATGAAATCGTCCACCAATTTTCCCGCTCGAAGCGTGAGTCGCACCTCGTCTGAAAGAAGACGATAAGTCGGCAGGTCGATTTCATTCTCAAGACAAAGGTTAACCAGAGTGGCCATGCCGATTCCTTTGCCTTCCCATTTACGGAACACACGGAGCACGTCCGCGAGCTTGGGGTTTCGCGGCTTGGCTTCCGGGATGATCCTGCGGAGCGGGATTTCCTCATCGGGAAACTCGATAAGCAGGTGTTTGCGGAATTTTCCCGGATTCTGGATTGTGATCGCCTCGCCGGGTTTGATGGAAATGATGACCTGTTTGTTGATTGAGTAATCACGGTGCGCCAGGGCGTTATTGACGGTTTCTCGCAACAATTCCTCCGGATATTGGGGGGCACCGGTGCCGCCACGACTTGCGGAAATGCCGACTTGGATGTTACGCAGGAGATAGCCGATGGCTCCTTCCATTAGCGGAATGATGTTGCCGATTAAGTCCTGCTTGTCCTGAGCAATCGCTTGGGGAACATCCACGTAGCCATGAACATGGCAGCGGAATCCGAGCAGATCTCCCACGTGCTCACCGCAGACCAATGCGCCGAGAATGGTGGCCTGTCCATCGCGCAGGAATCCCTTCCGAGTTAGAAACGGGACGGCGTCCTGCATGCTCGGCTTGATGGTCTCGATCTTTACAGGTTGGTTCAGCCGCTGGATATAATCGTTGAGAGGATCCAGCCCGAGGTTTTCAAGCGAGCATTCGGGTAATGGGCGGAGTTCCCGTGCCTGCCAGGCATCTTCCTTGTATTCTTCCTGCTCATCGATTTCTGCGGCTCCCCTCAAATGATCTCCGGTGAGATCCCGGCGGTAGGCCGTGCCTTTGAGAAAGACGTATTTTTCGTCGGCGGGCAGCTCTTCCACATAGATCACGGCCACCCGGCCATTCATGAATTCACGCAGTTGCATTCGCGGCACAGGCGGACTCACCGTGATGGCGTTGCCAGCACGGTCGGCGAATTGCTGATAGAGTTGCTTGAGTTGCGGCTCTGCGTCCTCGCGGTAGCCACTAAACACATAACGGCGTGCTTGACCGGTGCCCTCTTCCTTGATTCCCAGCAGAAGGATGCCGCCGCGGGTGTTGAGAAATGCATTCGTAGTCTTGTGAATTTCGTTCCATTGGCCACCCGTTGCCGGAACCGGCTTGATCTCCAGCCCGTCACTCTCCAACTCCTCGAATCTGCCATCAGCAATGAGAACCTGAAGCTTTAAGAGAGTATCATCAATGAAATCGCTCATGCCAGCACAGTCTGCTTGAGGCTCGTCCGCACGTCAATCTTCCCGGTGACGGCGGCGGAGATGAGGGCGCTGCGGCGCTCCTTGAGCAACTCGATGCCCCGCTCCGCCTTCGCCTTCAATTGGTCGATCTTCCCGCACTTCTCGTCCAGATGCGCGACGATCGCGCGTTGCTCGGCCAGGGGTGGGATCGGGATCACGAAATCACATATCTGATCCGGGCTAAGGTGAGGCACGCTCACGCCGGTGGTATCGGGGGTGAAGTATGCGACGAACATTTCAGACGAAAGGATTCGGAACAAGTAATCGGTTGAAAGTAGTGAACTCGTTTTTAGTGACGTGACCCGTTGGAGCAAAAGGCAGGGAAGGTCATCTTCGGATATTTTTGCCACACGAACGCCCTCGCTAATCCACGGACGGTCCATTCCGACCACCAAGTCACCTGCCTTCAATTCATAGCAGCCTAGACCATCGTTCTCTGACCGTTGCCAATAGACGGTTTCGTCCCACTTGATTCTGGAAACTCCGACATTGATTCCGCGCAGGAGCTTGGTTTGTGACTCGTCTTGTGTGAATCCAGCCGAAGGAAATGCGAACCCCGATAGGATGGAAAGGTAGAAGCCGCACTTGCCCACTCTCCAATCCTCCGGCACCTCCCCAAGCCATTCGATACCGGAGGGTTTAAGTTTGGCGGTGGGATCGAGTCCACGGGTGACGGCGTGGCTGATGAGGGCTTGGCGCTTTTCCTTGAGCAACTCGATCAACCGCTCCTGCTTCGCCTGCATGACATCCAGCTTGCCGCACTCGCGGTCGAGGAACGCGGCGACTTGGCGTTGCTCTGGAAGAGGTGGAAGAGGAATGTAGGTTTCAGCCAAAGACCCTAAATTCAGCGCCCTAAATGTCGCACCACCAATCGAACTCTCCCACTGGCCATAAGATTCTTCCGAAAGAAGGATCCAATAGAAAAACCTGGCGTGAGCGAATCTGGAAACTGCAACTCTCGCTGTTCCTTGGGTTAGATTTCCTCCCTCAAGCCATTCTGGGACAACCATCACCTTTCCAAAACTGGGGCCAATCGAGCAAACAAGATCCCCCGTTCTAATGGCGCTCCGTGTATAACTGGCAGCAATTTCGGAGGAAGTCCGCATGATGCCATCGGGATCGGTCACGCCGCCTTCGTCGCTCATGTCTGCCGGACGGACATATGGTATGCCTCCAGGAATGTCAGGACCCGCTTGAACAATGCCGTAGGTAATTGACCTGACTGGATCGACAACATGCTTCAATCGTGAAAAGGCCCATTCCTCCGGCATATTCCCAAGCCACTCCACACCGGAATCCTTGGTTTTCGGATACGGCTTGTAGGCGCTCATGCTCCGCTTACCTCCACTAACAAGGCTTGGATTTCGCCGGTGATTTTCGCTAGATCGGTGTCGATGGCATCAAGTTGGCGTGGCGGGTTGTAGGTGTAGAAGTGGCGGTTGAAGGGGATCTCGTAACCGATGCTGCCGATTTCGCCGTCCTTGTCGTCGCGCTTGGTTTCGTCGATCCACGCCAGCGGCACATGCGGCGTCACCTCGCGGGCGAAGTATTCCCGGATGTCCTCGCCGAGCGGGACGTTCTCGTTGTCGCGGAGGTCGGGGTTAGGCTCGATGTTGCCCTTGGCGTCCTTGCAGATTTCCGCATCGTCGTCGTGCTCGCCGAGGTGCTTGAGGAGGATCTTGGCGACGGCGGGGGAAAGGGTGTGGTCGGTGGGTTTGAGAACAGCCTTGAAATCCTTGAGAAAGGCGGTGCGGGAGAGGTAGGATTTTTGAAGCGTATCGAGCACCTCTAGGAAGATGCCTTGTTCGTCGGGATCGAGTTTTCCCCATGCGGAATCCGCGATGAGTGCAGCACGTTTTTCCGAGTCCTGGGGATCGAAGCGGAGTTGGAGCGGGCGCTCGACGGTGATGCGGCGGTAGCCGAAGGCGGTGGTGGGGAAAAGCTTGGAGCGGAGCGGGAGATCGCCGGGTGCGGGTTCGTGCGCGGCGGCGGTGGCGAAGAGGCGGGTGATGCCGGTGATGTGATCTTCGGAAAGCAGCTTGCGCTTGGAGCCGAGGCTTTTCCGCATCTTCTCGCTGCAATCGACGGCGTGGATGAGTTGGACGATGCCCTTGCGGTGGGCGGGTTTGCGGTTGGATAGAATCCAAATGTAGGTGGCGATGCCGGTGTTGTAAAACATGTCGGTGGGCAGCGCGACGATGGCTTCCACGAGATCGTTTTCCAACAGGTGGCGGCGGATTTCCGATTCGCCGGAACCCGCGCCGCCGGTGAATAGCGGCGAGCCATTGAGGATGATGCCGATGCGCGAGCCGCCCTGCATGGTGCCGTCCTTGCCCTTTTCCAGCGGGCGCATCTTCGAGACGAGATGAAGCAGGAAAAGCAGCGAGCCGTCCGAGACTCGCGGCAGGCCGGGACCGAAGCGGCCCGCGTAACCTTTTTGAAGATACTCGTCGATGATGACTTTCTGGATCTTCTTCCAGTCCACGCCGAAGGGCGGATTGGACAGCATGTAGTCGAAGAACAGTCCGGCGAGTTGGTCGTCGGAAAGCGTGTTGCCGAGGCGGATCTTGCTCACGTCCTGCCCCTTGATGAGCATGTCCGCCTTGCAGATGGCGTAGGACTCCGGGTTCAACTCCTGGCCGAAGGGGGCGAGCCGGGCCTTGGGATTGAGTTCGTGAACATATTCCATGCCGCTGGAGATCATCCCGCCGGTGCCGCCGGTGGGATCATAGATGGAACGCACGATGCCCGCCAGCGTCAGCAAGTCATCGTCCTCGATGAAGACCAACGCCGTGGTCAGCCGCACGATGTCGCGGGGCGTGAAATGCTCCCCCGCCGTCTCGTTGGATGATTCCGCGAATTTTCGGATCAGTTCCTCGAACACCAAGCCCATGTGATAGTTGTCGATGGCTTTCGGGGACAGGTCCCATGCGGCGAACCGTTGGACGATCAGATAGAGGAGGTTCGCGTCATCCAGGAGGTGGACGAAGTCGAGGAACTTGAAATGCTCGAAAATCTCGCGGGCATCCGGCGAGAAGGACTGGACGTATTTTTCTAGGTTCGCCGCCGTGTCGCTCGACCCGAGGGAGGAGAGGTTCATGGGCGAGGTGTTGTAGAAATACTGCTTCGCCTCGCGGAGAAGGAGCTTTTCCTGAGCCTCTACCGGCATCGTGGCGATGGCGGGCAACTTCGCGATGACCGCGTCCTTGGTGGGAGCCAGCACGCACTCGAGGCGGCGGAGTAAGGCGAATGGCAGGATGATCCGCCCGTATTGGGACTGCTTGAAGTCTCCCCGGAGAAGGTCGGCGACGGCCCAGATTTCATTGGCGGCGGAAGAAAAGTTAGGTGGCATGGGTGCGGATGCAGGCTGGGAGAGATCCGCCGCACCGTCCACCCCGGAAAGCGATTCAGGCAAACAACTCTTTGACCACCCTCGCTGGCTCCACGCCGGTTAGACGCTGGTCGAGTCCTTGAAATTTAAAGCTCAAGCGGTCGTGTTTCATGCCGAGGGAGTGCAGCAAAGTCGCGTGAAGATCGCGGATGTGGACCGGGTCCTTGACGATGTTGTAGGACATCTCATCGGTCTCGCCATGGACGTAACCGCCTTTGATGCCGCCGCCGGCCATCCAGATCGAGAAGCAGCGCGGGTGGTGATCGCGGCCGTAGTCGGTCTCAGTTAGTTTTCCCTGGCTGTAAACGGTGCGGCCGAATTCACCGCCCCAAATGACGAGGGTGTCTTCTAACATGCCGCGTTGTTTGAGATCTTGGATCAGGCCGTAGCAACCTTGGTCCACGTCCTTGCACTGGGAGGCTAGGTCGCGTGGGAGATCGCCGTGCTGGTCCCAGCCACGGTGGAAAATTTGCACGAAGCGCACGCCGCGCTCGACGAGACGGCGCGCCATAATTGCGGAGTTTGCGAAGGTGCCGCGGTTTTTACTATCCGCGCCGTAGAGCTGATAGGTGCTCTCGGATTCACCCGTTAGATCGGTGAGTTCCGGCACCGAGGCCTGCATGCGGAACGCCATTTCATACTGCTGCATGCGGTTCTCAATCTCGGGATCGCCGATGGCTTCGAACGAGCGATGGTTCAGTTCGTTAATCCCATTGAGCATGTTGCGGCGGGTTTCCCGGGAGATTCCAGCGGTGTCCTTGAGGAATAAAACAGGGTCGCCTAACGAACGCAGGGCGACGCCTGCATATTTGCCAGGCAGGTAGCCGGAGCCCCACAGCCGCGAGGAAATCGCCTGCACATTCGCGAACGGCGAGGTGTGCGTGGCGTGAAGGACGACGAACGACGGCAGCTCCTCATTCATCGAGCCGAGCCCATACGACAGCCACGAGCCGAGCGAGGCTTTGCCCGACTGCATCGAGCCGGTGTAAACCAATTGGTTGGCCGGCTCGTGGTTGATGGCGTCGGTATGCATCGACTTGATGATGCAAATGTCGTCCACCATTTTCGCGGTCCACGGCAGCAGTTCACTGATCCAAGTGCCGGCTTGGCCGTGTTGATTAAATTTAAAAATCGACGGCGCGAGTGGGAAGCTTGCTTGCCCGGACGTCATGCCAGTTAGACGTTGGCCTTGGGCTTTTAAATAGCCGTTGAGGTCTTCCTTGAAGCGCTTTTGCAACTCTGGCTTGTAGTCGAACAAATCGATCTGCGAGGGCGCGCCGATGAGGGAAATGTAGATCGCGCGCTTCGCCTTCGGGGCGATTTGCGGCAGCATTTGGTTCACACCGGCCATCATCTCGGCCGCAGAAATCCCCCGCTGACCTAGCAGCGAGGCAAGCGCCGCCATCCCGAGGCCGGTGCCGGATTTTCTGAAAAAGTGGCGCCGACTGTAAGCGGCGTTGTGGGCTTCTAAGGGGTTCATCGGGTGATGGTTTCGTCAAGATTGAGGATCTGGCTGGCGAGCAAAGTCCAGGCTGCTAGCTCCGGCACATCCGCGTCCTTGCGCGGCGGAGTGGCTCCGGTGGTGATTAGATTTTTCGCATCATCCGGGCGGGTGCGGAAGTTTGTGAGTGCAGAGTCGAGCGACTTTCTCACAATTTCGCGCTCGGCGGTGTCGAACTTTCGCCCACTGAGCCGCCCAGTGATAAAATCCAAGCGAGCGTCGAAATCCGCCTGCTCCTTGAGCGCATGAGAGGCCAGCTCGCGAGACGCCTCGATGAATTGCGGGTCATTCAAAAGCACCAGCGCTTGCAACGGGGTGTTCGTTAGATCCCGCCGGACGCAGAAGACCTCGCGAGTCGGGGCGTTGAAAATCTCCATCGACGGCGGCGCGGCCGTGCGTTTCCAAATCGTGTAGAGCGAGCGCCGATAGAGTCCTTCGCCTTGGTCTTCGCGGTAGGTCTTGGTGTTCGACTGAGGCATGGCCACCGCCTCCCAGATACCTTCCGGCTGATAAGGCTTCACGGAGGGTCCGCCGACTTTCGGCGAGAGCAGCCCGGCGGAGGAAAGCGCGAGATCGCGGATTTGCTCGGCATCGAGCCGATAGCGGGGGCCACGGGCTAACAGACGGTTAGCGGGATCCATTTCCAACATCGCCAGGGAGACCACGCCGGACTGGCGATAGGTGGCGGAGGTGACGATCAGCTTGAGCATGTGGCGGTAGTCCCACTTGGAATCCACAAACTCAGCGGCGAGCCAATCCAACAATTTTGGGTGACTTGGCCGGCTACCCATCACCCCGAAGTCGGAGCTGGTTTCGACGAGGCCGGCACCGAAGAAGTAGGACCATGTGCGGTTCATGGTGACGCGGGCTGGCAGCGGGTTCGCGGGATCATTGAGCCAGCGGGCAAGACCTAACCGGTTCTTCGGCGCGTCGGCCGCCATCGGTGGCAGCACGGCGGGAGTGTCTGGGGTGACCTTTTCCCCCAGGTCGGCATACGCCCCGCGAGTGAGGACGTGGGCGAAGGGCGCGTCCTTCTTCTCCTCCATCACCAGCGAGACGGAACCGCGCTCACGGAGCGTGGCTTGCTCGGCTTTCACGCCGTCCAGCCCGGCCCGCAGTTCGCGAGATGGGGCGTCGATGTTGCCGACGAAGTATTTGAAAACCGACTCTAACTGCTCCTTGGTGCGCTTTTCCGCAGGCAGTGAAACGATGGACTGAAGCGAACTGTTATTCGCTAGATCCTTGATTTCCGCAGGACTCAAGAGGCGGCGGTAAAAGCGAAAATCCTGAAGCGCCACCTTGCCGTTGAGCTTGGAATCCCCACCCTGGCGCGAGCCGAGCCGCAGCGGCACGGACGTCTCGATGGTGCCACCCACCGTGTTCGGATAGGTTTTGCCTTTGGCGTTTTTGCCATCAATATAAATCGCGCTCGCTTGGTGGCCGGAGATGGTGCCGTCGAAGGTGACCATGACGTGGTGCCATTCACCAGGCTTCAACGGCGACGGCGCGACGATCTTGTTAGCAGCCTTGTCCCAGGAATCGATGACGTGGGCGGCTGGCTGGCCACCATCCAGATAGAGATCCCAACCGCGGAACGACTCGGCGGGATTCATGCGGGCCACGACCGCGCCGGTGGGAGTGCCCTCGACTTGGATAAAGCCACCGTAAGTGACCCGGTCGTTGCGCGAGAAACTGCCGAAGTCACCAAGCTCGATCGGCGTGTCACTGATGACCGGAGCCTTGCCAAACGGAGCATCGATCCGTGCGATTTCCACAGGCCATTCGCGTGATTTGCCATCGACCATGCCTCTCAGCGGGCCGTCGGTTTCGCTCAACGGCAGATGGATCGCGAGGGTGGAATCGATTTCCCGCGCAGGGGCGATGGTGGCACTCGCAAGCCATGCCTCGAACTCAGGCCGTGTCTCGGTTTCGCGGGTGGTGAGTTCTTTTTCCACCCCAGCGATCTCGTTTGCTAGAGTCTCCCAGCGCTGCCGGTCTGTCGTGAGCGGCACGAAGACGTTGGGCGGATGCTCCGCGTTATTCCCGTCCAGCGCCGACATCGGGGTATTGCGGAAGAATGCCGTTAGAGAATAGAACTCTTTGGTGGAAATGGGGTCGAACTTGTGATCGTGGCAGGCTGCGCAGCCGGTTGTTAGGCCAAGCCAGATTGCAGAGACCGTCTCCACGCGGTCCTTGGCGTAGATCGCGTCATATTCCTCGGCGATCGCCCCGCCCTCGCCGCTGGTGGCGAGGCAGCGGGAAAATCCGGTGGCCACGAGTTGGTCGAGCGTGCGGTTCGGCAGCATGTCGCCTGCGATTTGCTCGGTGGTGAACTGGTCCCACGGCATGTTTGCCTGGAAGGCGCGGATGACCCAGTCGCGGTAAGGCCAGATTGCGCGATAGTTGTCGATGTGGATGCCGTGGGTGTCTGCATAGCGCGCGGCATCCATCCAATGGCGGGTGAGGTTCTCAGCACTGGCGGTGGTGGCTAACAACTGATCCGCAGCCGCCGCGACCGCCGCCTGTGGATCCGCCGCCGCAGATTTTTTAAATGCTTCAATCGCCTCGGGGGCAGGCGGCAGGCCGGTTAGATCGAAATGCAAGCGACGGTAAAAACGCGCGGAATCCTCTGGCGGATTGGGTTTGGCGGCGGATTTCCCGAGCTTGTCCGCGATGAAATGGTCGATGGGATTTGTGGCCCAGCCTGCACCCGCGGCCGGTGGCTCGGGCCGTTTCACCGAGGCGAACGACCAATGCGGCTCATACTCCGCGCCTTGTTCGATCCATCGCGCGACCATGGCAATATCCTCCGGCTTGAGCGTTTTATGGCTTTCTGGCGGCGGCATGATCTCGTCGGGATCGGTCGTGAGGATGCGCTTGATCAGAGCAGAGTCAGAGGGATTTCCCTTGATGATCACTGGTTGATCATCGTCGCGGATGGCAAAGGCGTCCTCCACCCGGTCCAGCCGCAGCGGTGCTTTCTTCGGCTCGCGGGTGCCGGAATCCGGGCCGTGGCAATGATAGCAATTCTCCGACAAGATCGGCAGGACGTGCTCGTTGAAGGAAATTTTTTCCGGCAAGGAAATTTTCGCGGCTTCTGCTTTTCCATCCGCTGCTGCAATGGCGGTGGAATCCTTGGGTGGACCTGGATCACAACTGGCAAGGATGCCGGTGGCCAAGAGTCCCAACGTGCGAAGATGATTGAAGCGGAAATTCATTGAAGAAGTAGCAAGATCGCCAAATACCCCACAAACCCACGTTTTTTTTCAGGACATCAGGGGTTTCTTGGAATCTCCCTCACGATTATAGAGGCCCGGAACCAATCGTTTGACAATCTCACCACGTCCCTGATTCTCTCCGCCGACGCTGCGCCCGAGCTTGCATCCGTTGTATTTCCGGCAATCCCCGATGAACTCCACTGACAATCGACCCGTCCGAACCGCATTGATCCCTTGGGTCGTTGCCTTGGTCGCGTTGTTGGCGTTGAACGCCTTAGCCCCGGATCTTTCGCTTGCAAAGAAGTGTGAATCTTCGAAAGCGACCGGACTTTCCCAACTGGCGGACAGTGATCAGACGCTAGGACGCGTCTCCAGCCCGCTGCTTTTCATCTCGCCCGCGCCCTCCGCCGGGATCGGGTTGCTGGATCTGTCGTCGTTGCTTCGTTGCTCTGAGAATCGCCGGAATCTACCGCTGATTCGGTGGCTTGAGGGAGCCGTCCAAGGCCGTGCGCCGCCCGCTGATTCGCTTTCCTGAAGGTGGCTCGCCCATCCCGTTGACGGGCGGCTGACACCCGCGTTTCCGCAGATCCATGGTGATCCAGGAAACTTCCACTCGTCCATGAGACGAGGTTCCTCACGGCTTGGCGATCCATCAGCCCGCCGTCCGTTCGCCCGCTTGGCTTCATCATTTCATTTTTCATTCCATGAACACTTTCAAATCATTCTCAAAACTCCCGTCGATCCCGTTTCTAACGGCCCAACCCGTAATCAAACCCTTCGCAACCCGCACCCTATGATCCAGTGGCTTTTCCCCAAAATCATCGGCGGCAAGAACGAGCGCGAAGTGAATCGCATCCGGCCGACCGTCGCCCGCATCAACGAAATTGAAGGAGCGCTCCAGCGAGAGCCGGTCGAGAAACTTCTCCAACTCACCACCACTTGGCAGAACCATCTTGCCCGCTATCACCCGCTCAACGCTCCGCCGAAGTCGCTGATCGAGCAAATGGACGAAGCTGGACTTCGCGATGCCGCCATGGCGATCGAGTCGCGGCTAGCCGCTCTTCGCAAGGAGTTTTCGTCGCTCCCGCGTGACGTTACCGCCACGGCATCGTCGATTGAAGCGGCAAAAGCTGCCTTTCATCAGATCGAAGTAGGCTTCGGGAAGGCCCGCGCCAAGTATCTTGAAAAAATTCTCCCCGAGGCCTATGCCGTCGTGAAGAACGCCGCCCGCCGACTCTGTGGCAGTGAAATCATCGTCAGTGGTCGTGCGATGAAATGGGAGATGGTCCACTTCGACGTTCAGCTCATCGGCGGCATCGCCCTCCACCGCGGGATGATCGCGGAAATGCAGACCGGTGAAGGAAAAACCCTCGTCGCCACACTCCCGGTCTATCTGAACGCTCTAACCGGGATGGGAGTCCACGTCGTCACCGTCAACGACTACCTCGCGAAACGTGACTCAGAATGGATGGGCGCGCTGTTTCATTTCCTCGGTCTAACTGTCGGCTGTATCGAGAACCAGATGCCGCCTTGGGAACGCCGCGAGGCCTACGCCTGCGACATCACCTACGGCACCAACTCCGAGTTCGGCTTCGACTACCTCCGCGACAACGGCATGGCCACCACCCGCGACGAGCAGGTCCAGCGCGGCCACTACCTCGCGATCATCGACGAAGTGGACTCCATCCTCATCGACGACGCCCGCACCCCGCTCATCATCACCGGGCCGTCCTCGCGATCTTCCCATCAGTTCGACACCTACAAGCCGCTCGTCGAGCAACTCGTGAAGCGCCAGACAGAGCTCTGCAACAACTTCGCCGCCGAGGCGAAGCGATTGTTAGGGCAAGGCGACACTGCGATGGCCGGACTCACGCTTTTCAAGCTGAAGCTCGGCCAACCGCGCAACCGCCAGTTCCTGCGCTTCATGGAAGATCCCGACATGCGCCGCCTGTTGGAGAAAACCGAGCTTTCCTTCAAGCACGGCGCTTCCCAGAAAAATCTCTTTAAGCTCAGGGAAGAACTGTATTTTGCCATCGATGAAAAAGCGCACGATGCCGATCTGATGGAGATGGGTCGCAAATTTCTATCACCCGGCGATCCGGATTCATTCACGCTCCCCGACAGCGGCCTGCTGCTCGCCGCCATCGACTCCGACCCCGATCTAACACCGGAGCGGCAAGCCACCGCCAAACAGGAAATCCATAACCAAGCGGATGTGCAGGCCGGGAAAATCCACGGCATTTCCCAACTGCTCAAAGCCTATTGCCTCTATGAACGGGACGTCCACTACGTCGTCAGGGACGACAAGGTCACCATCATCGACGAAAGCACCGGCCGTGAAATGGCGGGCCGCCGTTGGTCCGACGGCCTCCACCAAGCGGTCGAAGCTAAGGAGAAAGTCTCTATCGAAAAGGAGAACCAAACCTTCGCGACCATCACCATTCAGAACTATTTCCGCCTCTACGAAAAACTCGCCGGCATGACCGGCACCGCAGAGACGGAAGCCGCCGAGTTCCATGACATCTATCAACTCGACGTGCTGCCGATCCCCACCAACACGCCTAACATCCGGATCGATAACAACGACCAGATCTTCAAGACCCGCCGTGAGAAGTTCAACGCGGTGATCGAACGAATCGAAAAGGCGCACGCCAGCGGACAACCCGTCCTTGTTGGCACCGCTTCGGTCGAGTCCTCGGAGACTCTAGCAAGAATGCTCAAGCGGGCGAAGATCCCACACTCGGTGCTCAATGCGAAGTTTCACGAACAGGAGGCGGAGATCGTCGCGCTCGCCGGACAGCGCGGTGCTGTCACCGTTTCAACTAACATGGCCGGCCGCGGCACCGACATCAAACTCGGGGACGGAGTATCGGCACTCGGCGGGCTGTTCGTCATCGGCACCGAGCGCCATCCATCGCGCCGGGTTGACCGCCAGCTCCGCGGTCGTAGTTCGCGCCAAGGCGACCCCGGCCGATCACAATTTTTCATTTCCCTCGAAGACGACCTCATGCGCAATCACGCGGCTCCCGATCATATGGCCGCCATGATCGAGCAGTCGGAAAAATCCGGCAAAGCCTCGTCACTCGGCACCCTCGTCGAGACCGCCCAACGGCAGGTCGAGCAGCGCGACTACAAAGGGCGCAAGCGGGTGCTCGATTTCGACGACGTGATGAACCTCCAGCGCGAGATCGTCTATGGCTACCGCAACGAGGTTCTAACCACCGAGGACACCCGCAAGCTGGTCGGTGAGATCATCGGCGAAACCATCCCTGCGGCAGTCCATCAGCATCTCACCGAATTTGATCCGCGCGATCCCGACTACATCGAGCTGCTGCATTGGCTCCACGCCACGCTTCCTATCAGCGTGACTGCCGACGAGCTAACAGACCACAGCGAGCCAGCGATCTCCGCGATGTTAGTCGCCAAGGCGCGGAACGCCTATGAACTCCGGGCCAGCGGTCTGCCGATGGAAGTGCTCGAGCAGGAAGAGCGCCGGATGGTGCTTGTCGCCATCGACCGGCAATGGCAGGACCACCTCGCTAACATGGACGAATTGCGCGAAGGCGTTTACCTCCGCGCCCAAGGCCAGAAGGACCCGCTCATCGAGTACAAAAACGAAGGCTACGATCTCTTCGTCACCCTGATGGACGCGATCAAACAGGACGCGCTGCAAAACCTATTCCGCTCCGCCGCCAGCCTCGAAGCATTCCTCGCCCAACTCCACAGCGAGCCGCCAGCGGACACCACGCTCAAGTTAAATCTCCCCGTGAAATCCGCCGAAGCCCCCGGCAGAAACTCCGCCTGCACCTGTGGATCTGGCAAGAAGTTCAAACAATGCTGCGGCCGTTTGGCATGATGGGCGCGGAAGCTGGCGGAGGACTCGCTGCTGTTGGTATCGTGCCAGACGGACTGAATACAATCGCATTATGTTTATTTGTCCGAGGTGATGTTCTCACACTGCTCCAACTCAATGGCGACAACAGAGGCTGCATGAGGGCTGGTAGGTTGCCATGACGGAGGAGTCTCAAGGTACTGGTTACCCTTGATGATCAAACCAATGGAAGATGTCACACGGATGAGCGGCCATGCACAATCCACGATACGGTTTCCAGTGATGGAGATATTGCGATGAGCGCCAGACGGAAGAGTCTGACCGTTTCCGCCGGGTGCGAGAATCTGGATCGGCGTCTGTAGGCAGCCTACGATGAAGTTGTCCTTCACGACGACATCGCTGGAGTTCGCTGCTTCCATCCACCAAAATTCAGGGGAAACCAAAACAGCAGCCATCCGGCTTTTGACGATTCGGTTGCCGGTGACCTCACCCTTGCTGGCTTTGATGAGGATGCCACGCGACCGGTTGTGGCCGAAGTCGCAGTCCTTTACCATAAAACCGTTGCCGGTCCGCAAAGGATTACAAACCGCCGAACCGTCAGGTATCACGATCTCACGATCCAGCGTGAGTGTGTAAAATTCCGCCTTGCCAGTGAGCAAGCCCGTCCGGATTCGCTAATCAAGTCCTAGTTTTCCAATCAGTATTTTTTCTGCCTCAGTAATCGGTGTGGGATCTGGTTCCATTTTCAGGGCAACCGCAGCGGGCGGAGGTGGTCCAGAATAGGGTAGAAACTCCAAAGGATCGCCCGCTTTAATCTTGGGTTTGCCAATCACCGCGATGCGCAACAGTCTGCCACTGCTGCCGCTCACATAGTAATACTTGCCGTTGATGTTCACGCAGTCATCACCTTGGAAATGGGCCTTACAGCCAACAATTTCAGGGCCTTTGATAGCATCCTTGCTGTGGAAGGCATCGGCATTCAGCGAGCGCATCCGTGGCAGGGCTCGTTTGACAGGATCGTCTGCGGGATCGCGCCGATCCACCTTGCAGCGGATATAGCGGGTTCCATCGCAGTCGTATTCCAGAAATCCGAAGCAAGGTGAGGCGAAAACTGTGATGTCTTCAAGATGCATACCCTTGGAATTTTCCAACTCGACGGCGTGCGGCGAACCATGCGTCCCGAAACTGTGATTGGTCACAAGGATGTCTGAGGTGCAACTGATTTCTGGACCAAATTTTGGTTAATTGTTAGAGTGGTTTTTGGCCTCGAATTGGGCCGGGGTTTGGTAGCCGAGGGCGCTGTGT
>JAYTLO010000419.1:0-1341 GCA_043729385.1 Akkermansiaceae bacterium | reverse complement strand
GCCGAGCACGGGGATGACCCAGGTCGGCAGAAGTTGCACCTTCTCGGGGATGAGAAGGATGAGCACAAGGTTCACGAGGGTGGCGATAACGACCGGAAGGCGGTGTTCGTGCCGATGAATGACAACGGGGCGGGGTTTCACGCCCCGAGTGTAGGCGGTGGGGCTGCGGAAGGGCGCAGAGTGGCCTCCGGTCTTCGCCGGATTCATTCCAGTGATCAACGCCGGCTACATCCACTTTTTGCTCGGGGTCGATACATATAATCAGCCCACAATGACCGAGCTTCCGGATCAGACGCCGTCCCCAGGCAAGCGAGCCCCCTCCACTTCGCCGATCGTGTTCTCCCGGGCCTCCCGCAGAAAGGGTTTCGGGCGATTATTGAGGATCCTTGGCCCGGGAATCGTCACCGGCGCGGCCGACGATGACCCATCGGGAATAGCCACCTACTCCCAGGCTGGCGCGCAGTTCGCGTTTGGAACGTTGTGGACGATCCTTCTGACCCTCCCGTTGATGATCGCTGTTCAAGAGGCCTGCATGCGCATCGGCGCCGTAACGGGAAAGGGGCTCGCCGGGGTCATCCGAGAGACGTATCCGAAGAAAGTTCTCTTTCCTATCGTGGCCTTGGTGGCCGCCGCGAATACTTTCAACATCGGTTCCGATATCGGAGCGATGGCCGCGAGTGCGCAGTTGCTCGTTCCTCAGGTGCCATTCGCGCTGCTCGCCATTGGTTTCGTGGCCATCATCCTGGTCCTCGAAGTACTGGTCTCGTATCGGAGCTATGTGCGGGTGTTGAAGTGGTTGGCGCTCGCGCTCTTCGCCTACCTGATCACTGCTTTTCTGATCACTGTCCCGTGGGCTCAGGCTCTCCAGGCGACCATCGTCCCGCACTTCGAGTTCACCAAAGAATTTTTCTTCGTCATTGTCGCTATTTTCGGAACCACGATCTCGCCCTACCTGTTCTTCTGGCAGACCAGCAACGTGGTTGAAGACGAGGTTTCTGAACGCCGAAAAGACGGCACTGGCGGCTTGCCTCGGATCACGAAGAACTACCTGAGGCGTCTTCGCATCGACACGGTCCTCGGCATGCTTTTTTCCAACGTCGTGGCCTGGTTCATCATCCTGGTCGGCGCGGTCGTCCTTAATCGCGGGGGCGTGACAAATATCGTCTCCGCTGCGGACGCGGCCAAAGCGTTGCGTCCGCTGGTCCACAGTTTCCCCAATGCGGGGGTTCTCGCCCAACTGATCTTCGCCGTCGGCGTCATCGGCATCGGGCTCATGAGCATCCCCGTGCTCGCTGGCTCCACCTCCTACGCGATCACGGAGACATTTAACTGGAAAGAAGG
>JAYTLO010000418.1:0-6942 GCA_043729385.1 Akkermansiaceae bacterium | reverse complement strand
TGGAATCGATGATCAAAAACGACTGGTATTCGGATCTGGGCGTGTCGTTTGCGCCCTCGGCCTGCTCGGTGGAAATGCTCGTCAAGGCGTTGGACCCGTTAGGTGTGAAGGTGAAGGGAATCGACATCGACGAGGATCTGGAAAAGGACCTCTGCCAAGTCACTATGCATCTGCGATACAAACGCAAAAGCATGGTGGCGTTCACGGATACCATCACCGCCGTGATCCGCTCGGTGCCCGGGGTGAGCCGGATTTCGTTCAAGAGTTAGATTCAACGCGACAACGCGTTCGACTGCTTCACGAAATCATCACCATTCCACTCGGCGTCGCTTTTCACCATGCCGCTTTCCTTGGCGGCGGCTTCCTCGGCCTTGCGGGCGAGTTGCTTGCTGACGAGATCCGCGTGGGTGGTGAAATACGGGAGGCTGAGGCCCTTGAAATCGCTGATGGTTTCGAAGCCCTTGCCTTCCATGAACTCCAACAGGCCTTCGCACAAATCCTTGGCCATGCCGTAGCCGAACTTCATGACGCCGGTGCAGACCTGCACGGTGTCGCTGCCTAACAAGATGAACTGCGCGGCATCGGCTCCCGTCTCCACACCACCAAGTCCTGATAGACTGCGGCCGGGGTAATCCTTTTTGATGAGCTGGGCGATTTCCATCACCATCCGCAGGGCGATCGGCTTGACTGCCTTGGACGAGTAGCCGCCGGGGGTGGTGTAACCTTCGACGGAAGGTTCGGGGCGGAGCGTTTCGAGGTTCACGCCCATGACGCTGCGGATCGTGTTGATGGCGCTAACACCGTGGCAACCGGCGCGCAGGGCAGCGGCGGAGGGTTCCTCGATGTGCGTCACGTTGGGTGTCATTTTCGCCCACACCGGGATTTTTGCAGCGCCCATCACCCAGCCGCAGACTTCTTCGAGGATCGCGGGATCTTGTCCCATGGCGGCACCCATCTTACGTTCGGGCAGGCCGTGAGGGCAGGAGAAATTCAACTCGAAGGCATCGACGCCAGCGTCCTGGCAACGCTCGATGATCTCACACCAAGCATCCTTGTTATATTCCTCCATCACCGAGGCGATCAGGATCCCTTCGGGATGGGCATCCTTGGCTTCCTTGAACTCGTCGAGCCAGACTTCGAATTTGCGGTCGCTGATGAGTTCGATGTTCTCCCAGCCGATGACCTCCTTGCCGTCGCCGGCCATCAGTTTGGCATAGCGCGGGCTGACGTTGATGACCTTGGAGGAATCAAGGCTAACGGTTTTTGCGATCACCCCGCCCCAGCCTTCCTTGAAGGCGCGCTTGATCACCTTGACGTTGGTTCCGGGAGGGCCGGAGCCGATCACGAAAGGATTGGTGAACTTCAGGCCATCGACGGTGGTTGCAAGGGTGCTCATGGAATTACGAGGAGTAGGATTTGAGAAACCTACGTTAGCGCGATCCGTGCCGGAAGCTCAAAATCAAAGCGATCCGGGCATTCCCAAGTCACGCATCCTCTTCGGGCGCTTTCGGCAGCTTGTCGACCTCTTCGAGGAGGTTGACGATTTCCACGCCACGGACGGCGGAGGCGTCGTGCTGGAAGCGCAGGACGGGTGTGGACTTGAGAACCACGCGCTTCATGATCTTCGACCGGATCGAGCCATGGTCCTTGTTCAACTTCACAATCACTGAGTCGGCCTCGCCGCCTAACACGCCGATCCAGACTTTGCCTCCGCCAGTTTTCTGGCGATTTCCATTACCGAGGGTTGCGCTTGTTGGAACGCCTCACGTATTTCTCCGACGTCCGGCACGATCGCGGTTTTGAACGCTTCCCTCAATTCTTCCGGTCTGATTTTGCCGGTTGCAATCAGGAAGCTGGCATCCTCCAGGTCCTTGGGGTCGTTCCCCCGCATCATCTTGGTCAAGACAAGGTCCAAGGTGGATGGCCGCCGGAGTTGAATTTGATTCAGCCCGAGTTCGATTGGCACGGTATTTTCCAACCAGTTTGGGGAGAGTATCACCTGATCTTACTGGAAAATATGGGTCATATTCAAACCGTTGGATTCCAACTCATGATTGGTTTTATCCAGAGCATCCCAAAACTTCCCGTCTTGGACGATCGCATCCAGCTCTTTCATCGGCAGGATCGCATCGACATCCATGGTGGTCCCGGCATCGTCCGGAGGAACGGGAAACCCCAGTGCGATGGCGGCCTTGCCGTAGATGAGCAAGCTGACCGGGTGGGATAGGTTTTTGTCGAGGATCCGGAGGATTTTGAGGGGATTATTCATGGGTGGAGTGAACACCTTGGCACTGCTCCGGGGAATGCTGCTTGATTGGCCGTAGCCAGACAATCTTGGGGTCGTTAGGTCGTCCGGGGTTGGTGATTCCGGTTTCAATGCGAAAGCGGCTGATATGGGACATGACACTTGCCGGCGCCGGGTCATAGGCATGCAAGTGGGTGAGGATGGCAGACCAGAATGGCAGGTCTGGCTCGGTTTTCTGTCCGCATTGGGCGATGTATTTGATGACCGGCCCGCATCTTTCCATGATGGCGAGACGGGCGAGTTTCCTTGGGTCGGAGTTGTCACCGCTGAGCATCTGGCTGCCAATACGGATCAATTGCGGCTCGTAGAGGTGGCACGGAGAAAGAAGGGCGATGGCCAGCTCTTCATCCGTAATGCCAGGGACATCTTTGTGAATTCCCTCGGCGAAGGGAGCATAGTGACGGCATCCCCTGTCAATGGCGGCCGCCGCAATTTCTTTCGGGGTGGTCAATCCATGATTCTTCAGCTTTCGCAGAAGTGGTGAGACGTGGCGCGTGGTGCCCAGTTTCTCGGCCAAGGTGGGTTGGTGCGGCTGCATGGATTGAGGTGCTGCTTTTTACGGCGGCAGTCTCACTGATTCAGATCCCTTGGGCAACCTGAACTTTATTTCCTATCACCGGTGGTCACGGAAGACCGTTCACGCTTCCTCTTCGGGCGCTTTCGGGAGCTTGTCCACCTCTTCGAGGAGGTTGACGATTTCCACCCCGCGGACGGCCGAGGCGTCGTGGTGGAAACGCAGGACTGGCGTGGACTTGAGGACCACGCGCTTCATGACCTTGGACTGGATGGAACCGTGGTCCTTGTTCAACTTCACGATCACCGAATTGGCCTCGCCACCTAACACTCCGATCCAGACCTTGCCTTCCTTGAGATCCTGGGTCACCTCGACCTCGCTAACAGTCACGAGCCGGTTGTGCCACTCGTAATCCTTCTGAATGACGTTGCCGATTTCACGGCGGAGGAGTTCGTTGACTCGATGGAGACGGCGGGACATTGGAGAAGAAAAAGCTGAGATGCTGAAAACTGAAATGCTGAAATGAAAGTGAGCGCTGAGTGACTCTGAATTTTCAGCTTTTCAGCTTTTCAGAGTTTCAGCATTTGCCTCACAGCGTTTGCGCGTATTTCTCGAGTTTGTAGCACTCGATGATGTCGCCTTCCTCGTATTCGTTGAAATCGCCTAGGCGGATGCCGCATTCGAAGTTGGTGCGGACTTCCTCGACTTCATCCTTGAAGCGGCGGAGCGTGGACATCCGGCCGTCGAAGACCGGTGTGCCGCCGCGGATGACCCGGGCGTGGGCTTTGCGATGGATGCGGCCGTCGGTGACGAACGATCCGGCGACTCGGCCGCGGTTGAGCTTGAATATCTGACGAACTTCGGCGTGACCGATGACAGTCTCGCGGGTGAGCGGCTCCAGCAGACCAAGCATCGCTTCGCGGACCTGGTCGATGAGTTCGTAAACGACCGAGTAGAGCTTGATATCGACGTTGGCGGCCTTGGCGGATTTCACGGCTTTGGCTTCGACCTTGACGTTGAAGCCGAGGATGATGGCGTCCGTGGAAGCCGCATAGGAAATGTCAGACTCGGTGATCGGGCCGGCTGCGGCGGTGATGAATGACGACTCGACCTTGTCAGAAGTGATGGCGAGCACCGCTTTCTTGATGGCCTCGACGGAACCTTGCACATCGCACTTGAGGATGAGCTTGAGCTGGGCCTTGCCGCCGCCGTCGCGAACCATCGAATAGAGGTCCTCCATCCGGTTGCGGTGCTGGGGCTTGAGGCGGGTGAGGCGTTGGGCTTCCTGGCGCTCGGTTGCCAAGGATTTCGCTTCGCGCTCGGTCTTCATCTCCGTTAGATGGTCGCCGACGTTGGGGAGTTCCTCGAAACCGACCACTTCGACCGGCATGCCGGGGTGGGCGGATTTCACGGCCACCCCGCGGTCGTTGATGAGTGATCTAACTTTTCCGGCGTAGGGGCCGCAGATGAACGGAGTGCCGACCTTGAGCGTGCCGGACTCGACGATGACCGTGGCGGTGGTGCCGCGACCTGGAACCACGCGGGCCTCGATAACGGCCGCGCGGGCGGTGGACTTCGGGTTGGCCTTGAGCTCAAGGACTTCCGCTTGCAGAGCCATCAGGTCGAGCAGGTCGTCCATGCCCTTGCCGGTTAGAGCGGAAACTTCGGCGAACTCGGTGTCGCCACCGAAGTCGGTGGTTTGCAATCCCTGTTCGGCGAGCTGTGATTTCACCCGGTCCACGTTGGCGGACGGCAGATCGCACTTGTTGATCGCGACGATGATCGTCTTCTTCGCCTTCTTGGCGTGTTTGATCGCTTCGATCGTCTGCGGCATGATGCCGTCATTGGCGGCGACGACGAGCACCACGATGTCCGTGATGTCCGCACCACGGGCACGCATGTCGGAGAAAATCGCGTGTCCGGGCGTGTCGAGGAAGGTGATTTCCAGATCATTGTGGATGACCTGATAGGCACCGATGTGCTGGGTGATGCCACCTGCTTCGCCGGCGGTGATCTTGGTCTTGCGGAGGAAGTCGAGGATCGAGGTTTTGCCGTGATCGACGTGGCCCATGATCGTGATGATCGGCGGGCGGTATTTCAGCAGATCAACGGGTTCTTCGACGACCACTTCCGGTTCCTTGATGACTTCGACTTCCTTGTGGAAGCCCTTGTCCTTGTCGCGCTTCTCGCGTTCGAAAACGAAGCCGTGGATCTCACAGACTTTAGCGGCGACTTCGGGTTCCAGCGGCTGGTTAGGAGCTTGGAAGACGCCAAGCTTGATCAGGTCCGCCATGACGTTGAACTGCTTCAGGCCGAGGCGGGCTGCTAGATCGGAAATCAGGATCGGCGGCTTGATGACGATCAGTTTCGGATCGTCGGAGATTTCCTCCGCCGCCTTGGTTTCGACCACGGCTTGCGGGGTGGGAACCACGGCAGGAGCCGGAGCAGCGACTGGTTCCGCGGCCTTGACCGCGGATTCGTCCTCTTTGTCGAGAAGCTTGGAAATGGTGCCGATCACCGCTTTGCCGGTGCGCGTGGTCTTGCGGACCTTCGGCTTCTTGTCATCCGCGAAAAGATCGAGGGCGTTGGCCTTCTGCTCATCGAGGACACTTGGGGCCGGTGGAATGACCTCTGCCTCCTTGCGCTGGCGCTCGCGGCGCGAAGGTTTCGCGGTCGTATCGAGCAAATCGAGGACCTTGGTTTTCTTGGGAGGACTGTCGCTATTTTCGGGCATCCGGCTTGTCGGCAGAGATTGGGAGAGTGATGGAGTGAGAATAATGTTAGGGAGTCGGGGAATCAGTCGTTAGAGGCGGCGGCGGTGGAACCGCTGACGATGCCATGGGCACGTACGAGGATCGCTTCCGCGGCTTCCTCGGTGATCTCCAGGGCGGCGGCAATGTAGTCGGCCGGCATGTCAATCACGAGCTCGGGATTGAAACCACCCGCGAGGGTGAGTTTGTTAGCCAGCTCGTCGGTGATGCCCAGTTGTTCACCGAGAGTGTGTGCGGCGCCACCGATTTTTTCCTTGAACTGCTCTTCCTTCGACTCGTCGCGGCGGACTTGGACGTCCCAGCCCATCAGGCGTGACGAGAGGCGGGCGTTCTGCCCCTTGCGGCCGATCGCCTTGCTGAGGTCGATTTCATCGACGGTGACGTGAACGGTGTGGGTTTCTTCATCGACGGTGATCGAACGGAGTTCGGCGGGCTTGAGCGCCTCGCGGACAAACTCCTTGGGATCCTCGCTCCAGCGGATGATATCCACCTTCTCGTTGTTGAGTTCGCGGACGATGTTTTTGACGCGGGCACCGCGCATGCCGACGCAAGCGCCGACGGGATCGACCTTCGGATCGCTGCTCCAGACGGCAACTTTCGTGCGGAAGCCGGCTTCACGGGCGATGCCGCGGATTTCCACGGTGTGGTCGGAAATTTCATTCACCTCGGCCTCGAACAAGCGGCGGACGAAGTTCGGATGGCTGCGGGAAAGGATGATTTCCGGTCCGCGGCCTTCGTTTTCAACAGCCAGCACGTAAGCCCGGATGCGGTCGCCGATGTTGTAATCCTCGCCCTGCACCCGCTCACGGTTGGGCATGATGCCTTCGAATTTGCCGAGGTCGATCATTACGTCGTTGCGCTCGAAGCGGCGGACGGTGCCGGAAACCACGTCGCCGGCGCGATCCTTGAATTCCTCATAAATCATTTCCTTCTCCGCTTGGCGGAGGCGCTGCATCATCGTTTGCTTGGCGGTCTGCACGGCGATGCGGCCGAAATCCTTGGGCGTGACGTTGAATTCCTGAATGTCGCCGAGTTGCGCCTCGGCGTTTTTCTTCACCGCCGTGGACATCGGGACTTCGTTGAATTTGTCCGCGTAATCCTCGTTCGCGACGACTGTCAGAACGGCATAAATCTTGGTTTCGCCCTTTTTGGTATCGACGGCGGCGCGCAGTGTTTCGATCGCGTCAGCCCCGGGAACCATCTTGCGGTAGGCCGAAATGAAAGCGAACTCGAGCGCGGCAACGACCTTCTCACGGTCGATTCCTTTTTCTTTTTCGTAATACTCGATGAGGGCGACGATATCGTTGGTCATGGCGGGCGGTGGCTGCGGTCGCTGCTGATGTCTGGAGACG
>JAYTLO010000417.1:0-1134 GCA_043729385.1 Akkermansiaceae bacterium | reverse complement strand
CGGCTCGTAGGGATAGCCGCTCATCAACAAGACTCGTGTTTCGGCGTGGAGCGCGAGCGCCGCTCGTGCGAGTTCCGCGCCACTCTCGACGCCTAAGGTGAGGTCGGTGATCAGCAGGTCGGCCGGCGCAGCCCGCAGCGCTTCCAGCGCTTCCGCCGGACGGGTGAAACAGCCCGCCACGACCAGGTTCAGCTTTTGGAGATAGCGCACCAAGAGGCCGGCCAGCGGGGCATCGTCCTCCACCACTATGACCCGCCATTCCCGGTCCGTCGACGCGGGCTCACTCGCTTCAGAATTGGTCGTCAACACCGGATGCCAGCGCTACCACAGCGAAACAGGAACGTCAGCTGGGGTGAATATCACGCCAATCGAGACGCGGTTGCCATTTAGATTGTAAATCGTTAGAGAGTTTGTGACGGAGTTACGTCGATCGTATCGAGCCGTGAGCTGGGTATACCGCGCCATCTGCCAACCGAAGCCAAGTCCGCCGTTATGCGTCTTGAAATCGCCGCTGATCAATCCCAGCCCCCGCATCCGGTTGTAGGAATAGGAGGCATCAAGGTTCAGTTTACGGCTCAAACGCCGGTTGTAAGCAACGCCACCGAGATCAGATTGCGAAGTCAGGAGGATGCCATTGCCCGGTATCACGCTTCGCGAGAATCGAAAACTGAAATTACCCTGCTGCGGCGAACTACGGGTAACGGCGAGGGATCCTGAGCCGAGAATCGAGTTGCTGTAAAAGACCTCCAATCCACTGCTCACCCCAATAATCGCGGCGATGGCCGGATCGATCTGCACTTGGCGCGTTCCCAGAGTCTCTACATTGAGGGCTCCAATCCGCGCGTCTACCTTCCACCTTCGCCCGAACTGCCGGGCCACAAAGACGCCTACTCCATGCACATAGGAATCGCCGAAGGCTTTGGAGAACTGAAAGGTCATGAAGCTATAGTCGATGCCGACCGACGTGGTCCGGTTGATGCGCCGCACCAAGTCGCCCCTGGCCTGGATGCCACTGACGCCGAACAAGGCCTCATTTTTCCGTTTCACCTGGTAACCGCCACCGGAAAAGGACATCGATGTGCGAGAGGAGAGATTGTAGGTGATGCCGCCATTCGCCGACCCATAATACATACG
>JAYTLO010000416.1:0-2269 GCA_043729385.1 Akkermansiaceae bacterium | reverse complement strand
CGCCCCATGTTTCTGGAGGAAGTCCCAGTTCCAGCAGTGTCGCGGCAAAAGATCTTTCCCAACCGTCGGTCATGAGATCATCATCACTGTCTGGGTCTAGCGGGTCGGTGGCGTCGCTGGCTAACAGCGGTGGTGGTGGCTTAATCTCGTCGATGTTAGAAATTCCGTCGCCGTCGAAATCTGCGGTGTCGAGGGTTTGCCCGGCGGGGATGGGTAGGTCGGTGGGCTTGAGGCGAAAGAAGTTATTGGGCGCGGTGCCATCGACTTCGTAGCTAATTTCGGCGTTGTGTCCGGCTTCGATGATAGGAGCCCAATTCCATTTGCCGAGCGGGTCGTTGGAGTCAGAGATTTGGATGAAATAGGTCCGTCCGGTGTAACCATACCAACGGAGGAATTTGCCGTTGGGGAGGGTGATGAGGTTGTTGGGGTTTTCGCCGGGAGGAGGCTGGGCTTGGGTTGCCAGCGTCCCGATGATTAGAAGAAGCAAAAGGGAGAGAACATTGAACATCGAACGCCCAACATTGAACATCGAATGAAGAGAAGTGAAGAAAGGGATCATCGGGTGATTCCTTTCTCGGGATTGGGATTGGTGAGATAACGGCTACCTCGGTGTGGGCGGAACCAGATTGTTTCGTCGCGCGGTAAAATGGGGTGAGATTTTTCCCATGCGGCGGCGGCTTGCTGATGGATGATGCGCTTTTCCTGATAGACGATAAGGCGGGATTTCTCGGTGGCGATGAGGTCGCGCAGGAGGGTGGCAGTGGCTGTACCAATTGGGTCGTTGGCGTTGCCGCGAGTGATGGTGATAGTTCCTAGGGCTGCTTCGGGGGGCTTTGGGAGTGGAAGTTTCGAGAAGCGGCTGCGGGTAAGCGGGCGGACGCCGGGCGGGATGAAGGAGAGCTGATAGATTTTTCTGTCACTTGTGAATTGGCCGATTCCGGCAAGAAGGTTAACGTCGAATCCGCAGGTGGCTTGGTAGGATTCCCCGGCGTCTGGGTGATGCCAGCGGATGATGCTGACGCCGTTTTCATAGACTTCGGCGTTGAAATTGAGGTGACAGCGGCGCTGTTCAGCTTGGCGGGCGAGGTCTTCGGGAGTGAGTTGCCGGGGTCCGCGTGGTGCGACGACGACTGGCTCGGGGATGTC
Source organism: Akkermansiaceae bacterium (assembly GCA_043729385.1). Lineage (GTDB taxonomy): Bacteria > Verrucomicrobiota > Verrucomicrobiia > Verrucomicrobiales > Akkermansiaceae > Luteolibacter. The sequence continues at coordinate 1,123 of JAYTLO010000416.1, read as the reverse complement.
GGGAAGGGTGGAGGCTTCGCCGCGAAGGATGGTTAGGGTGCGGGATTGCGCAGCCGGGACGGTGACGGCGGAGTCCACGCGCATGGTTGGGACTTTTTTCTCCACGGGTGGCGCGGGCGGGACGAAGGTGGGGACTTCTAGGAGCGTGGGGATGTAGGTGCGGGCGGATTGCGTTGTCGGAATTATCGAATCGCTCGACGCATCATCCTGCGCAAAGCTGCACAACGAGCAGCCCGTAAGTATCAAAATAGTCGTGGAGGGTAAGTGAATTTTCATTGGGAAGGGGATTTCGTGGTCCTTCCTGGTGGACGGGGAGCTAATAAGCCGCACTAGGACGACTGCGATGGCCTTTAGCCATCCCCGAAGGGCGACCTGGACATGCGCCACCACCTCCCCGGCCTTTTGGTCGGGTTGGTGGCATCGTTGCGGTCGATGCCGACCGCCTAGTGCTGGAGGGTTATTAGATCCTCATCCGCAGGAGCGAACGGCTGGAGGAAGGATGAAGTGGAACCTTGTGGCAAGTCCGAAGTTCGAACGCAAGTTGGGGACCGAGAAGAAGCTGGCGCTGCAGGTCATTTTCAAACACTCGCCGGGAAACCCCGAGGCACTTCTCGCCCACGAGGTGGCCTTGGCTGCGGGACAGCAGGGGAAATTCTGGGAAATGCACGACCGGATTTTCGCCGGCTCGGTTTCCAGCTATGAGGGCATCCTGGACCTTGCCAAATCACTCCAGCTCGACATGAAGCGGTTCCAGACGGCGATCGACGAACGTGAGTTCCGCGACCGGGTCATGACCGACATGACCGAAGCGCGCGGCATCAGCATCAAAATAGCTCCCACTTTGTTTATCGAAGGAACCAAGCTGGAAGGCATCGACCAGATTCAGGCGTTTGTTGACTCGGCGCTCGCTCCCGCGAAGGAAACCCTCGACCCGAGCAGGACCTATGAGTTCGACCTGCTAGGTTCGCCGGCCACCGGGCCGGAGGGCGCGCCCGTCACCCTTGTGGAATTCTCGGATTTTCGTTGCGGGTTCTGCGGCGCCCACTCGCGGAACATCGATGGTCTGATAGAAGCCTACCCGGGAAAAATCCGGCGCGTCTTCAAGCATTTTCCCATCCAGGTG
>JAYTLO010000415.1:0-11297 GCA_043729385.1 Akkermansiaceae bacterium | reverse complement strand
CGTCGCCTTGCTGGCCCCACACTTCGCGTAAAAGCTGCCGCTGCGTCACGATCTTCCCGGCATGGCGGGCCAGCGCGAGAAGGAAGGCATACTCGGTGGGACTCATTTTCAACGGCTCACCGGCGAGGATCACTTCATGCCGGTCCAAGTGCATCGTCAGCTGGCCGACGACGAGTTCCGGGGACTCATTCCCATGATGGCGGCGCTGGATCACGGCGAGGCGGGCGATGAGTTCTGCCGTGGAAAATGGCTTGGTCACGTAATCGTCAGCACCGTTTTCGAGGGCGGCCACTTTCACATCTTCCTGATCGCGCACAGAGAGAATGAGCACCGGCACCTTGCTCCACTCGCGGAGATTTTTCAAGACCTCGAGGCCATCCATGTCTGGCAAGCCAAGGTCTAGCAGAACCACATCCGGCCGGTGAAACGCCGCTTCTTGCAAACCCAGCCGCCCCGTTTCCGCCTCGCGGACGGTGTAGTCGCGCGACTCTAACGCCAGCCGCAGCAAGCGCCGGATCTGGATTTCATCGTCAATAATTAGAGCGGTCATGAGCCTAGAGTTTCCGCGATCAAATTGGGGAAACAAGGACTGTCGCCATCCTGCGAGAGAAATTCCGATTTTAGCAAAATCTCGAAAACCGCGCCGCCTTGCGGGTGATTCCAGCCGGCGATGTCGCCGCCGAGCGCTTGCACGAAGCCGCGCGCGATCGATAGCCCGAGACCGGTCCCGCCAGCGGGCGCACCTGGTGCCCGATAGAATTTCCCGAACACCCGGCTCTCCTCGCCTGACGGCAGGCCGGGGCCGTGATCCCTAACGGTTATCCGCAGTTTCTGCTCGGCGTGGCGGACCGTCAGTTCCACCGGTGAGTCAGCCAAGGTGTAAACGCCTGCGTTGTGCAAAATGTTAGCCAATGCCTGTTGAAGTAGCGCTTGGTCAGTCTTGATCAGCGGAATGTCAGGCGCGATATCGACTCTAACTGGATGCCCTGTCAGCACGTCGCCCGCTGCTTGCACTGCGGCTTCGAGGAGTTCGTTCACATCACACCATTCGAGCTGCGGCTCGACGATTTTCGATTCCAGCCGAGTCATCTGGAGCAGCCCATCCACCAGTCGCTGGAGCCGCCTCGTGGCAGTGTCGATTTCCTCGACGTAAGGATTGTGAGCCGCAGCACCCATCCCCTCGATGGACGCGCGGATGATCGCCAGCGGGGTCTTCAACTCGTGGGAAACGCTGTCCAACAGATTTCTCCGTAGCCGCTCGGATTTCTCCATCACCTCCGACTGACTGACCGCTTGGATGAAATGCTCCTTCTCTAACACCAGCGCGAGTTGCAGGGCAAATGCTTCCACCGCCAGCCGTCGGGTGAAGTCGAGTTTCACGGATTCCCCCGCGAGTCGCAGGCCGAGCACGCCCATCACCGAGGTGGCCGTCTGAAGTGGGAACCACGTCGCCGCAGACTGCGGCAGGGTATCGGTGAAACGCCCGGCCACTTGTTTGTTAGTATATGACCAGTTCGCCACGCCGAGTTCGTGCTCCTCCGGCTGCCAGGTGCTCGCAGCGTGGGCGCTGGATGGCAAAGTGTGATCCAACTTGCGGACGACCAACGCCGTATCTGCATCGATCACCGTGTTGATGATCGTCAGTGCTTCTGATAGACCTTTCGTCATTTCCGGTGCCAGCGCGGCGCTCTGGGTCACTCGCAACAGGGCATCTGTCTCGATCTGGCGCCGCCGCTCGGCGATTTCCCGCGTCCGCAGGCGGCTGGTTAGATGGCCCATGCTCAGTGCCACGGCGAAGAACATCCCTAGCAGAATGATATCTTCAAGCGCCCGCACCTCGAAGGTAAACTTGGGTGGGATGAAGAAGAAATTCCAGGCCATCGCGCCAAGTGCCGCCATAAACAACATCGGCCAGCGCCGGAGGTGAAACGCCGCCAGCAGGATCGCAAATAGATAGACCAGCGCCGGCACCGTGTAGCCCAGAACCGGTTCCAGCTTCCAGCAAATCGCCGTTAGCACCGCGATGATCGCAAGCGCGAAACCGTAGTCCTGCAACGGGTGGATGAAGGAAAATCGCCGCCGTATTTCTGGACGGTTCGACGGACGGCCAATCACTGGCCTGACCACACAGACGTCGATGTCGCCGCTGCCCGCGATGATCTTGTCTGCTAGAGTTTGTTTCCACCGCGAGCGCTGGTTCGCCTTGCCGACGATGATTTGCGAAACATTTCGCTCGCGCGCCACTTGCAGGAGAGTGCCCGCCACATCATCGCCAGTGGCGTGCACCACCTCCGCGCCGAGCCGTCTCGCCAACCCCAAGCCGCGAGCTAACAAATCCTGCTCGGGTTCGGTGAGCGGTTGCGTGCCTTCCACCCACACCGCGAGCCACGGACAGCCGTGGCGACCGGACGCCCGGCGCGTCCAGCGGATCAGACTTTCCGAGTAAGGAGTCGGCCCCACGCCGACCATCAGCCGTGCATTGGTTTTCCACGGACTGCTCACCCGCCGGGCCTTGCGGATGTCTTCCAGATCGCGGTCCACGCGCTCGGCGGTGAAGCGCAGGGCGAGCTCGCGCAGGGCAGTTAGATTTCCCTCACGGAAAAATCCATCAGCAGCAGCTTGGGCGCGTTCTCCCAGATAGACCTTCCCCTCACCCAGCCGGACCATGAGTTTCTCGACGCTTAAATCTACGAGCTGAATCTCGTGCGCACGGTCTAGCAGCGAGTCCGGCACCGTCTCGTGCACCGCCACTCCGGTCACCTGATGCACGATGTCCACCTGACTCTCGATGTGCTGGACGTTGAGCGTGGTGCAGACGTCGATGCCCGCATCGAGCAGCTCCAGCACGTCCTGATACCGCTTCAAATGGCGGCTGCCGGGCGCGTTGGTGTGCGCCAGCTCATCGACTAACAAAAGATCCGGCCGTCGCTGGATCGCCGTATCCAGATCGAATTCTTCTAGAGCATGAACTCCGTGCGAGATCTTCCGCCGCGGCAGAATGGTCAATCCTTCCAGCAGCGCAGCCGTTTCCTTGCGCCCGTGAGTTTCCACCACTCCGACTAGGACGTTGAGTCCATCGCTCTGCCGCTGGCGGGCTAACAGCAGCATCGCATACGTCTTCCCCACGCCCGGACACATCCCCAGCAGGATGTAGAGCCGCCCCTTCTTCGCGAGATTTTCCTCCCGCTGGACTTGCGCTAACAACGCGTCGGGATCGGGGCGGAGGTCTTCAGTCATGGCTTCAAAGCGTGGGCACTTTCAGTCCGACAGCTTTCGCCAGGGCGGCTTGGCGGGTGTCGAAGGTGAGGAATTCTTTGATGCCTAACACGAGCGCGTGCGAAACATGAAGTATGTCCAGCGACCGAGTGCCTAAGCTTTTGGTGAAAATCCCACTCAGCCGCTCAGTTTCGCGAGCGACATCTGCCCATAGCGGCACTGCTGCTAAATACACCCCGGCATCGAGATCGGCCCGTTGATCGATAAGCGCACGGGTGAGTTCGTCTGAGTTCATCTCCCGGCGAAAGGTCCGCAGGCGCACTGCATTCCTAAATTCCAGTTCGTGCAACCACGTCCATGGCAGCGGCAGAGTCTGATGTTTCATCCGCCCTACGGCGGCGGACGTGTTTCCATCTCGAGTGTGCACGGAAACCAGAAATGCGGTGTCGGCATAGGCTTTCATCGGTCACCGCGGTCGTAGTCCATCAACTCCGTCGCGGTCGTCGGCAGCATCCGATCCCCAAAAATCGCGTTCAGCCGGGCTTCATAATCCGGTCGTGCAATCTTCTTCGGCCGCTGACGTGGTGGTGGTGAAATAATTGCCACCACCTTGTTTCGCCGGGTGATTTCCACCGACTCCCCCTGCTCCACCCACCCAAGCACGGTGGAAGTCGCATGTTTCAACTCTCGGATATTGGTCGTCTTCATTGTGATACATTGATGTGACACAACGTCGGAGTGGTCAAGCGACAAGGTGTCCCTAATGTCTCAGTCGGATCCGGCTGAGACAGCCGCGTTCAGCGCGAGGTTCAATTTCAGGACGTTCACTCCTTCATCTCCGAGCACACCGAGATCAGCCTTATCGGTATTCGCAGTGATGAGTTCCTGAATTTTTTCCGCTGATAGACTGCGGGCCTTGGCGACGCGCGCGACTTGCAACGCGGCATTTGTGCAACTGATATGGGGATCTAGACCACTGCCGGAAGCGGTGACGGCATCGGCGGGAATCACCTGAGTTTCCGCGAGTCCGTTCGTGGTTCGATAAGCGGCGACGCGCTCTTTAATGAGATCGGCAAGCTTCTGCGAGGTGGGGCCGAGGTTGCTGCCGCTTGAGCTGGCGGCGTCGTAACCGGTTGCCCCGGCGACCGATGGACGCGGGTGGAAATAGCCTTCTCCCGTGAAGTTCTGACCTAGCAGTTCGGAGCCGATGACGGTGCCATTCTTATCAAGGATTAAACTACCGTCGGCTTTTTTAGCGAAGGCGACTTTTGAAATTCCGGTGACGGCGAGCGGATAGAGACCGCAGCAGACGACGGCGAAGATGATGGTGGAAACAATGGCGGGACGGATTTCTGATAGGATAGTTTTCATGCGAGTTGAAGAGTGGTGATGACGAGGTCGATGGCTTTGATACCGATGAAGGGAACGACGAGTCCTCCAAGGCCATAAACTAGCAGGTTGCGCCGCAGCACCGCGACGGCTCCCATCGGTTTGTATGGCACACCTTTGAGCGCCAGCGGGATGAGCGCGACGATGACGAGCGCGTTGAAGATGATCGCGCTGAGGATCGCACTTTGCGGCGAGCCAAGTTTCATGATGTTGAGCGCGGCCATCGCGGGAAAGGTCACCATCAACATCGCGGGGATGATCGCGAAATACTTGGCCACGTCATTGGCGATGGAGAACGTCGTTAGAGAGCCGCGAGTCATGAGGAGTTGTTTGCCGATTTCTACGATCTCGATGAGCTTGGTCGGGTTGCTATCGAGGTCCACCATGTTTCCAGCTTCTCTAGCAGCTTGGGTGCCGGTGTTCATCGCCACGCCGACATCGGCCTGGGCGAGGGCGGGTGCGTCGTTCGTGCCATCTCCCGTCATGGCGACGAGGTGACCGGCGGCTTGCTCCTCGCGGATGCGGGCAAGTTTCATCTCGGGCGTGGCCTGGGCCATGAAATCATCGACCCCCGCCTCGGCGGCGATGGCGGCGGCGGTCATCGGGTTATCACCAGTGATCATCACGGTGCGGATGCCCATTTTGCGAAGCTGGCCGAAGCGCTCTTTCATCCCGCCTTTGACGATGTCCTTCAGCTCGACCACGCCTAACACCTTCCGGCCATCGGCGACGACGAGCGGCGTGCGACCTGCGCGGGAGGCTGCTTCCACGGCTTTTTCGACATCGACCGGGTAGGCCCCGCCTTGTTGCTCGACCCATTGTTTCACGGAATCCGCCGCTCCCTTGCGGACGCTGCGGCCCTCAATGTCCACGCCGCTCATGCGGGTCTGGGCGGTGAAGGCGACAAACGTGGCGAGAGGATGCGCGACTTCGCGGGCACGGATGTTGAACTTTTCCTTGGCCAGAATGACGATGCTGCGGCCCTCCGGCGTCTCGTCTGCTAGAGACGCGAGTTGTGCGGCATCCGCGAGTTCCTGCTCGGTCACGCCGGGGGCAGGAACGAAGTCGGAGGCCATGCGGTTGCCGATGGTGATGGTGCCGGTTTTATCTAACATCAGGACTTCAATGTCGCCGGCCGCCTCCACCGCACGCCCGCTGGTGGCCATGACATTGCGACGGATGAGGCGGTCGATCCCACTGATGCCGATGGCACTGAGCAGCCCGCCGATGGTGGTGGGAATGAGACAGACTAACAACGCGACGAGCACCGGGATGGTGAAGTTGATCCCCGCGTAGGAGCCGAAGGGTTTCAACGTCATCACGACGAGAAGGAAGATAAGTGTCAGAGCTGATAGAAGGATCATGAGTGCGATTTCGTTAGGAGTCTTTTGGCGCTTGGCTCCCTCCACCATCGAGATCATGCGGTCGAGGAAGGTATTGCCTTTTTCCGAAGTGATCTTGATGACGATGCGGTCGCTGATCACGCGGGTGCCGCCAGTGACGGCGCTGCGGTCGCCGCCGCTTTCACGAATGACGGGCGCGGACTCGCCGGTGATGGCTGCTTCATCGACTGAGGCAATGCCTTCGACCACGTCGCCGTCGGCAGGGATGACGTCGCCGGTTTCACAAACCACGAGGTCGCCTTTTTCTAACATCGGAGCGGCGACCATCTCCTCCTTATCGCCCTTGAGCCGGCGGGCCATGGTGTCCTTGCGAGCCTTTCGCAGGCTGTCGGCATGGGCTTTTCCACGGCCCTCCGCGACGGCTTCCGCGAAATTTGCGAATAACACGGTGAACCAAAGCCAGATGGCAAGCTGGATAACGAAGCCTCGATACGTGGCGGAAGTAAAGATCGCCACCGTCGTTAGAACGGCACCGACGAGCGTGACGAACATGACCGGATTCTTGATCATGAGCCGCGGATCGAGCTTGCGGAACGAATCGCCGACGGCGGGCGCGATGATCGACTTGTCGAAGAGTGATGGAGTGGAGTGGGACATACGCTGGGGGCCACTCTCCACGGATTTTCGCGTTGGGGTAATCAAAGGCACGGCGATCCGCGTAAAAAATGTGTCAAAGTGTGAATCCGCTTTTGGCCCTTGAGACGCGCGCGAATCACTGCGCGGAAACCCGCGGATCCACCTTCATCGCCACCAGCCAAAACAACATCGCCCACGTCCCGCCGAGCGTCCAACCGGCGAGCACGTCGGTCGGCCAATGCACTCCCAGATACACGCGGCTGACGCCGACCAGCACGGTGATGAGCACCGAGACGGCGACGATAAAAACCCGCACTCGCTTCAGCGGCTGGGTTCTTGCGAGTAGTATTCCGATTGTTAGATAAACGACGGCCGCCATCATTGAGTGACCACTCGGGAAACTGGAGTGATAGGTTAGCATTGCATGTTTTACTAACTCTGGACGCGGGCGATCATAGCCGTGCTTGAGCAGGTTCATGGCTGCCGTGCCCACGATCACGGAAACCAAACCCAAAACCGCGAGGCGGGGTCTGCCGGCTAACAGTGCCACGCCAAATGACACGAGTGTCACGACGGTGAGCAGCGTGAACCCGCCCAGCGCGGTCAGATCGCGGGCCATTTCCTCGACCCGCGCCGAGCCGACGGGGTCCGCAGGATTTCCCGGCACCCGCATGGCAAGCAGGATGACTTCGTCGAAATGGCGCGTTTCGTTTTCCTTAACTTCCCCCGCGAGCTTCAAGAACCCGCCGACGCTGCCGAGGATCACAATCACTAACAAGGGAATCAGCGGAGCGCGAAGGAACGCAGCCTTCAAGCCATAGGAAACTGTTTGGAGTGAGCGCAGCACGAGGATCTGCGGATGATGTCTCTGCCAAACGCGGATGGCCACTCCTAACAACGACGCCGTGACAGGGCGAAACCTCATGCGGTCCGGCGGCGACGCAGCAGGCACAATCCGCCGACGGCTCCGAGTAGCATCGTCGATGGCTCAGGAACCACGGCTAGGCCGACGAGAGAAACTCCGCCGGGCAACCCGATCGCACCGAGCGAACTTCCGGCTCCGGTCGAGAGGTTTACTAACTGAAGATTGGTGCCGTCATAGGCGTAAGCCGATCCCAAGAAGGCGCCGTTGCCATCCGCGGCGATGTCAAAAGCAGATCCTACCGGGACAAACCCGAGAGCACCGACAGCAACGCCGTTAGAAAAGGTATTGCCGGGAGTGGTATGGATATTTAGAAACCCATCGGCGCTTATTGAATAGAGCGTCGTGTTCGCCGGATTGTTAGTCGGATTGATGTAAGCGACTCCGAGGATGGAAACACCCGGGCGCGCAGTGACCGCATCAGACTGAAAAAAGCTATATGTGCCATCCGGGGTGACGGTGCCATTTGGCTGAGTGGCATTGGGTCCAGTCTGTACGTCTGGTGTCAGCCGGGCGTTAGAATTTCCCGAGCCTGCTAACCGGATGCGGTCCGCCAGCGGATTGAAGTCCATCGCAGTCAGGCCAGACAATGTCGAAAGAGGCGTGGTGACGAGTGATTGCGCACCTGTGGCGGTGTTCATCGTGAAGGCAGAACCCGACGTGGAAACTCCGTAGAGCAAACCGTTAGCTCCGTGGAAGTCGATGTCCACCAACCCTGCGGAGGCTCCGATGTTAGTGACGCTGCCCGGCTACACCGAATCAAAGCTATAAAGGCGGGAGTCCGATCCGAGACCATAAATCACCACCGCTTGCGCGGTCACGGCGAGAGATCCTGAGGCGAGTGCTGCGACGAGTAGGCGATGAATTGGCATATTTCTGAAGGATTGGGGGTTAATTGAAATCTTTGGCAACATGCTGAGTTTGGTTTCCTGGTCAAATCGTGGCGTCCGACAAATTTCTTATAGGGGTATATGAAATTTCCGTCATAGCACCTCCACCCGGCGTAACCCATCCGGGTAGTTGGAATTCCTGCGCATCGGTCCGTGGATCAAATAGCCTCGTCACATGGCAGCTCCATTCGACCCTAACTATGACTCCGCGATTCCACGCCGGTGGCTTGCCGCCTTGTTTCTCGGCGGTCTTGCGCTTGCCGCCCGCGCGGAGGATTTCCCGCAAGACCCGCTCGGCTGGCCTACCGTCACGTCCACGAACAAGCCATGGACCCGCTGGTGGTGGCTCGGCAGTGCGGTGGACAAGCCGAACCTCACCCGCCAGTTAGAAGACTTCGCGCAGACCGGTCTCGGTGGCGTCGAGATTTCCCCGATCTATGGGGCGGTCGGCGCTGAGGATCGCTCGTTGAAATTTCTATCACCCGGCTGGCTGGCGATGCTCGGCCACACCACCACCGAGGCGCAGCGGCTCGGCCTAGGCGTGGACATGACCACCGGCACCGGTTGGCCGTTCGGCGGGCCGCAAGTCACGCCGGAGATGGCCTCTAGCGGATTGCGAGTGATCCGCACGCAGGCCAGCGGCGGCACGCGAGTCAGCCTAGATATACCCGCAGGAAATCTCGAATGCCTCCGCGCGCTTCCGGAGTCCGATCCCGCCGTGGATCTAGCAGCCTATGTAAAACTGGGCAAACTCGACTGGCTGCCACCCGCCGGGAAATGGACCATCGTCGGCCTCACGTCCAGTGCGCCGGTCCAGAAAGTCAAGCGCGCCGCACCCGGTGGCGAGGGCAACGTGTTAGAACCATTTTCCGCAACCGCCATTACGCGCTATCTCCCACTCTTCACTGTCCACAACCAAGAAACCTGGCTCTGGCCCATGCCGTTTTACAAGACGTCCATGGAGCTTTGGAAAAGCGGGATCACCTTCGACTATGCCAGCGGAGATATGCTAACACGCGCCACAGTTAGTAGAGGCAAGCTCATCCACGGTGGCCGCGCCTACAGCGCGCTGGTCTTGCCCGGAGTAAATCGCTTACCTCCAGAGACTCTGGAAATAATCCTCAACCTCGCCCGCCAAGGTGCTCCGCTCATCGTCCAAGGTGGCTGGCCATCCGACGTCCCCGGCTTTCATCAGCAGAAGGAAAAACGCGAGCGGTTGTTAGCCATCGAGTCCGAAACCACGGATATAGCAACGGTCACCCAAGTCCGAGATTCCATCCTCCCTGCGCTCGCCAGCCTTGGAGTTTTCAAAGAAACCATGACCGCTGCGGGCCTGCGCTTTGTCCGCCGCAGTCACGACGGCGGCTACCACTACTTCATCGTCAACCGCAGCGAAGTCACTAACCTCGCCGCCAACCGCATCGCCGATCTCGACCGCCGCAAAATCCCGTGGAAGCAGTTTCACGAGATTAACTTCGTCAACATCGACTACAAGCTCTTCGACGCCGCCGCATGGCCCGCGATGGACTCCGGCCTGCTGGGTCCGGTCACCCTGTTCGTTCACTGAAAGCGCCCGAGAATCGGTGCCAGATCTGCCACCGTCTGCGGCGGCCACTGCGCTCTGGCGGTGAAAATCGCAGCGTCCAGTGCGCGCTGGGCCGGGCTGGTTGGAATTTCTGGAATGCTGGCGACCGCCTCGCGGATGATGCGTTTCGCGAGCGCACTGTTTGCCTGAAGGTTTGCGATCACGGTCTCCACTTCCACCGCAGCTTCGTCCACTTTCCAGCAATCGTAGTCCGTCACCAGGGCAAGCGCGGCCGCCGCGATTTCCGCCTCGCGGCACAAGCGAGCTTCCGGACCATTGGTCATGCCGATGATGTCCGCACCGATCAAGCGGTGAAAATTCGCCTCCGCGCGGGTGGAAAACGCCGGGCCATTCATGCACAAGTAGGCTCCGCCGTCGTGGACGGTCACCTCGAAGGACCGCGCCGCCGCCAGCAGATTTCTCCGCAACTCGCCGCAATACGGGTCCGCGAATCCAACGTGCGCCGCGATGCCATTTCCGAAAAACGTATGCTTCGCCGCCGTGCCCGTGCGGTCGATCAACTGATCCGGCACCACGATGTCGCGCGGCGCAAACTCCTCACGCAAGCTGCCGACGGCCGTCACCGAAATCAACCAGCGCACGCCTAACGAGCGCAACGCCCAGATGTTAGCCCGGTGGTTGATCTCATGCGGCAGCAAGCGATGGCCCACCCCATGCCGCGGCAAAAAGCAAACCCGCCGCCCACCGATGCGGCCGGTGACCAACATATCCGACGGCTCACCAAATGGAGTCTGCACCGCGTGTTCCGAGATTTCCTCGAACCCATCCATTTCATAAAGCCCGCTGCCGCCCATCACTCCGATCATCGGTTCAAGAATCATGCTGGTGGAGATAGGTCATCACCACGAGTTCGACAAGAGCGGGCTTTGGCATCAGTTCACCGTCTGCCAATAAACTTCCAGCACACAATACCCAGTAAGGGCACCACAATGGACACACCTAGCCAGAACCATTTGTTTGAGCCAATCACAAGAGGCGCAGGACTAGAACTTGTGCTGGATGTTTGGGTATTAATGCTTCCTTCGTTAGAGTTCCTTTTACTGTCTGGCCGCTTCTCCCTGATTAAGTTTTCCCGCCGGTGACGAGCTTCTTTCATATTCTTTTCAAAGTCTTTTTCGACGGCAGCTAACCTAGTTGCATCCAAACGATCTTTGCATAGATCGATAAGTTGATTTCGCAGTTTGTCAGCAACAATGGTGAGGTGCAACTGATTTTTGGACCAAATTCTTGTTAATTGTTAGGTTGGTTTTTGACCTCGAATTGGGCCGGGGTTTGGTAGCCGAGGGCTGAGTGTT
>JAYTLO010000414.1:0-14176 GCA_043729385.1 Akkermansiaceae bacterium | reverse complement strand
ACCACTCCCTCGGGCACCGCCCGTCTTCCGGCCAAATCCATCAACCCAGCGATGCCACACATGAGTTTGTTAAGTAGTTCGCACAAACAGATTGGCAACGGATATTTCAACTTTTTGCAGCTGTTACTTGAGTAGGGTCTCACCCCATGGAGCCGACTCCGAGCGCCGCGTAAACTTCCGCGATCTTAGATTTTGATCCGGAAAAATATCACTCAGAATTTGCCGCGAACCGACCCGCAGCGTTCCGGGAAAAAATTTGACTTCGCCAAGCTCAGCGTCGAAAACGTCGAAAACGAAGGGGTAATCCCAATCATCGTTTTACGCGTATGAGATAGCAGGTGCGCAACCACCAAGCCACTCGTTCTGCGGTTGCAATCCACTAGAATCAGAACATCGAATATGTCCCGCCTCCCACTCCCGACTCCTTCGCCCTCGGCTTCCCCCGAAATTACCACTCAAGAAATAGCAAAGGAGGGCATCGCCATCATCGGGATCGGCTGTCGCTTCCCAGGTGGCGTGAATGACACCGAGTCCTTCTGGAAGCTGCTAGTCGAAGGCCGCGAGGCGGTGGGCGATGTCCCAGCGGACCGCTGGAATGTGGAACGGTTCTACGATCCAGAAGCCGGGTTGGTGGGAAAAACCGTCGCCAAACGCGGTGGATTTCTCGACGCCATCGACCAGTTTGACCCGCAGTTTTTCGGAATTTCGCCGCGCGAGGCTCCTTACATCGATCCCCAACAACGGCTGCTGCTAGAGACCGCGTGGGAAGCCATTGAGGACGCTGGCCTGATCTTGGACTTTGAAAATGGCACGGACATCGGCGTCTTCGTGGGCATCTCGCACAACGACTATCAGGGACTCCAGCACACCGCCACCGACCGCGCCGGGATCAGCGCGCACACTCCCACGGGCAGCGCCCACAGCATCGCCGCTAACAGGATTTCCTACTGCCTTAACCTTAGCGGCCCGAGCGTGGCGATGGACACCGCTTGCTCGTCCGCGCTTACTGCAGTGCATGTGGCTTGCGAACACATTCTAGCAGGTCGCTGCGAAACGGCGATGGCCGGCGGCGTGACCGTGATGATCACGCCAGACGGCTTCATCGGCTTTTCCCAAGCCGGAATGCTTTCGCCGGAAGGCAAGTGCAAGGCCTTCGACGCATCGGCTAACGGATTTGTCCGCGGCGAAGGCGCGGGCATGGTGATGTTGAAAAAACTTTCCGCCGCGATTGCCGATGGCGATCCGATCCACGCGGTGATCATCGGCTCGGCGCTCAATCAAGACGGCCACACCAACGGGATTTCGCTGCCCAGCCCAGACGCCCAAGCCCGCCTCGTGCGCGATGCTTGCGTGGATGCGGGCATCGATCCGGCGCATGTCGGCTACATCGAAGCGCACGGCACCGGCACGGCGGTGGGCGACCCCATCGAAGCCCACGCTCTAGCAGAAGCGCTCTGCGCCGACCGCCAGGAGCCACTCGTGATCGGCTCGGTGAAAACCAATCTCGGTCACTTGGAAACCGCGTCCGGCGTGGCTGGCTTGGTCAAGGCCGCGCTGATCCTCAAGCACGGACGTATCCCTGCTAGCCTGCATTTTGAGAATCCCAATCCTAACATCGACTTCGCCGGGCTGAAACTCCGCGTTGCCGTGGAGAACGAAGCGTTCCCTAACATCAACGGACTCCGCACCGCCGGGGTGAATTCGTTCGGCTTCGGCGGGGCAAATGCGCACGTCATTCTCACCGAGCCACCGGTGCTCGCCGCTCCGGCAGCGCCGTTAGCCGAGGTGGATCGCGCCTGGCCGCTGGTGCTGTCCGCCCGCTCCGAGGAGTCGCTGCTAGCAGCGGCATGGCGCTTGAGCGCGTGGCTGGATGATCACTCTAAGCTCAACGGCATTTCACCAACCTTGCAGGATCTCACTTACATGCTCGGTGCGCGCCGGAATCACCACTCGCACCGTCTCGCACTGACGGCCCGCTCGGTCGCGGAAATGGTCCAAGAGCTTGGCGCTTTCTCGCTGGAAAACACCGGACCTAAACTGCGCACGGCCTTCACCCCACGGCCTGAGCAGGCGGCGCGCGTGACCTTCGTCATGAGCGGCCAAGGCCCGCAATGGTGGGGGATGGGGCGCGAACTTATGCGCCACGAGCCGGTCTTCCGGGAGACCATTGAAGCCTGTGAAAAGGCGATGGCGCCCTTCGCGAAATTCTCGCTGGCTGAGGAACTCGCACGCTCGGAAGACGACTCGCAAATGCAGCGCACCGAGATCTCACAACCTGCGATTTTCGCCATGCAAATGGGCCTCGCGGAACTCTGGAAATCCTGGGGCGTGCAGCCCGCAGCGGTCGTCGGCCACAGCGTGGGCGAGGTGGCGGCAGCGTGCATCGCTGGTATTCTAACATTGGAACAAGCGGCCAAGATCATCGTCCTGCGCGGTCGTTTCATGGATGAATGCTCAGCTGGTGGCGGCACGATGTTGGCAGTCGGGATGACCCAGTCAGACGCCCAAGCGGTCATTGATCGCCATGATCCGGCGGTAAGCATCGCCGCGTTTAACGGCCCCAAATCGCTCACTCTATCAGGACTGAGAACTTCGCTGGAACCCATCGCCGCCGAGCTGGAAGCGCAGGGGATTTTCGCTCGCTTCCTGCAAGTGAGCCATCCGTTTCACCATGCCATGATGCAGCCCGCTGCGGATGCGCTGAACGCGGCACTGCTCGATCTAACGCCCACGGCGGAAACTTTGCCATTTTTCAGCACCGTCACCGGCGGCCGACTCGCTGGCACAGCGTGCGGGGCGGACCACTGGTCCAGCGGCGTGCGGCAACCGGTCGAATTTGCACAGGCAATCGGCGCGGTGGCCGAGTTCGGAGTGGACGTGTGGTTAGAAATCGGCGCGCATCCGGCGTTGGTCCGGTCCATCCAAGAATGCCTCGGGGAAACTGCCGCGAAGGCCACCATCCTCGCCTCCGCCCGCCGCGAGCGCGAGCATGAGTCGCTGCTAGAAACTGCGATGGACCTCCATCTCGCAGGCGTCGTGCTCGACTTCAATGCGATCACTCCGTCCCGCCGGTTTCTCGATCTCCCGGCCTACGCTTGGGACAAATCTCGCTGGTGGAATGAGTCTGCCGAGATGCGCGAAGGCCGTCTATCACCCGGCGGTCGCGGTCTGCTAGACATCCGCCTGCCGCGGGCGAATCCCACTTGGATCACCCGTCTCGACAACCGCCACATGGCATTCCTCAAGGATCACCGGGTGGAGAACATGATTATTTTCCCAGCGGCGGGCTTTGTGGAAATGGTGTTAGAAGCCGGCATCCAGTTGTTCGAAGGCAAGCCATTTGTGGTCGAGGATTTCGAAATCCGCAAGCCGCTGATCCTGCCGGACCCGCCGTCCGGGCTGCTGCTAGAGCTGAGCTACGAGCCGGGCGAGCGCACCTTCTCGATCCAGAGCCGCTTTGAAAGCGGGGCTTCCTGGTCGGTCCACGTCGTCGGCTCGATGCGGGGCGAACGCACGGAATCCTCATTCGCCGCCACCACTTGGGAAAATCCTGCGGAGCTTGAGACGGTAGAACTCGACACATTTTACGGCCACATGAGCGACCTCGGCCTGCGCTACGGCGAGGAGTTCCGCCCGATCCGCGAGCTGGCTGCCAGCGGTGGAAAATCGGCAGGCCGCGTCTCTCTATCAGAAACCATCGCCGCCCGCGCCGGTGAATATCCGCTGCATCCGGTGTTGTTCGATGGCGCACTGCAAATTTTCTCAGCCGGTGCTGCCACCGTTGAGGGACGCACTGCGGGGCTGCGGCTGCCGGTGCGTTTTGCGAGAATTCTTTTCCTCCGCTCGCCCGGCGCTGCCAGCTTTGTTAGAGCTGGCGTGAAGATCGCCAATGACGAGCTCGTCGAGGGCGGCATCGACCTGTTTGATGAAACGGGCAGGCCTTGCGTCCGCATCGACGGCTTCCGCGCGATAAGCGTGGAGGGTGGCCGCCGTACCGGGAAAACCGGCAAGGGCCGCGATCTTGTCTATCATGTCGCGTGGGAAAAAACTCCGTCGGAGGCCGTTGTCACTGCCACCGAGCCGCTGCCATTGACCCGCTTGCTCGAAGTCGCCCGCCAGTCGCTAGACATCGTCCTCGACATGCGGGGTCGCGAAAATCTCGATGCCGCAAGCGTCGCTGGCGACGAGCTAACCGCCGCGCAAGTCGCCAACGGCCTGCGCGAAATGGGCGCTGGCGTTCACCTCAATGACTCGTTCACCGCAGATTCGCTGAGCGTGGCCGAGTCGATGAAAGCGTCCTTCCACCAACTCGCGGACAATCTGGTGGAGCAGAAAATGCTCGTCAAAACGGGTGTCAGTTATCGTCCGACTGCCGCCTTCATAAGCTCCGCAGATTCCGCCGCGCATCTGCTAGGTGTGAGCATCGGGAAATATCCAGGGCATTTGCCGGAAGCTCTGCTCTGCGGTGCGACCTGTGCCGAACTCGGCCCCATCATGCGCGGCGAGAAGGAAGCCGTGCAGGTGCTCTTCACCGGCGGCGGCGCGGAACTTCTCGATCAATTTTATGGCGATGGCCTCGTCACCAGCCCGTGGCTCGCCGCCATCGGCAGGGCCGTCGCCGAAGCCGCAAGTCACCTGCCGGAAGGGCGGGGACTGCGGATTCTTGAAATCGGCGCAGGCACCGGTGGCCTCGCATCGCAAGTGCTACCTCTCCTTGGGCGCGGTTTGCATTCCTATGTTTTCAGCGACATCTCGGCCGCGTTCTTCCCCGCCGGTCGCCAGAAATTGGCGGCGTTTCCCGAGGTGGAGTTCAAACAATTCGACCTCGAAAAACCCGGCACCGAGCAGGAATTCGAGGCCGGTCATTTCGACATCATCCTCGGCACCAACGTGGTTCACGCCGTGAGCGACGTGCGGAAAACGCTGCGTAACATCAACGATGTGCTCGCACCCGGCGGTAGTCTGTTATTTGTCGATGTCGCCACGCCGCACTTGTGGCTCAACGCGGTCTTCGGTCTAACGGGCGGCTGGTGGCGCTTCACCGACCACGATCTGCGCCCGACGCATCCGCTGCTGGAGCGCTCGCAATGGGAAGCCGTCCTCCGCGAAACGGGCTTCAGCGAAACCGGCTCCATGTCCGGCCTCGCCCGCTCCCACGGCGGGGAAAGCCTCATCGGGCTGATGGCCCGCAAGCCGTGGATCGAGCCAGAAACCTTGGCTTTGGCCGAAGTGATAGCCCCTGCGGAAAAGTCGTGGCTGGTCTTTGCGGATGCCTCCGCGCTCGGCGATACGCTCGCCGAACAGCTTCGCGCCAGCGGCGTCCGTTGCCGCTTAGCCCGCCGCGGTGCTGCATTCGCGGCGGAAGGAGCTGACACTTTCACCGTCAGCGCAGAAGCTCCTGAGGATTGGAAAAATCTCCTCGAAGCCTGTGCCGAGGAAACTCCCGAGCGCTTCGTCTATCTCTGGAGTCTCGATGAAACTGAGCCGGACTCTAGCAGGCACGCAGCCATGTTAGGCACGGACGCTCTGTTCCATTTGGCGCAAGCCCTCAACGCTTTGAACCCAGCAGCCAAGCTGCGGATCGACGTTGTGACGCGCGGCGCACAAGCCGTCGGGCTTCATCAGCCGCTCGCCTTGGCGCAGGCACCGGCCATCGGCCTGATGCGCGTGATCGCTAACGAATATCCAAACGTCACCTGCCGTGGCATTGACTTACCTGCCGCCACTTCGGCTGCGGACGATCTGTTATTGTGGAACGAATTGCAGCAAAAGGATGCCGAGCGGGAGATCGCCTTCCGCGGTGAGGCCCGCTACGTGCGCCGCATCAACCGTGGCTTGCAGCCGCGCGAGCAGTTGCTAGATCGCGCGGTGCCACTGCGGTTAGAGTCCCGCGAGCGTGGGCTGCTAGACGCGCTGCGGCTTGTCCCCTTTGCCCTGCCGCCCTGCGGTGCGGGGGAGGTGGTCATCGAGGTGATGGCCGCGGGGATGAATTTCCGCGATGTGCTCAAGGCGCTCGCGCTCTATCCGGCCGAGACAGCGGACGCGCGGATCTTCGGCGATGAAGTGGCCGGCATTATCAAAGCCGTCGGCGAAGGCGTCACTCACGTGAAGCCGGGCGACCGAGTCTTCGGCCTCGCGGTATTTGGTCTCGCCACCCACTCGATGGCCCGCGCTGGCGACGTGCGGATCATGCCTAACGGGCTAACATTCGAAGAAGCTGCGACTCTTCCCGTGGTGTTCATGACCTCGTGGCACGCGCTCAAAACTGTGGCCAACTTGAAAAAAGGCGAGCGCATCCTCATTCACGCCGGGGCCGGCGGCGTCGGCATGGCGGCCATCCAGATCGCCCATCACCTCGGCGCAGAGGTCATCGCCAGTGCCGGTAGTCCGGCCAAGCGCGCGCTGCTAGAAGTTCTCGGCGTGGCCCACGTCATCGACTCCCGCCGCGCGGATTTCGCCGAAGACGTGATGGAAATCACCGACGGCAAGGGCGTGGACGTGGTGCTCAACGCGCTCTCCGCAGAAGCTATCCCGATGGGGCTGTCCTGCCTCGCGCAGTTCGGACGCTTTGTGGAAATCGGCAAGCGCGACATCTATCAAAACTCACGCATCCCGCTATGGCCGTTGCGCAAAAACGCCTCGTTCCATGTGGTGGCGATGGACGCCATCTTCAGCGGCGACGAAGCGCAAACCCGCGATCTGCTAGGCTCCATCGCCGAGCTGGTCGATCAGGATGCGCTGCAACCGTTGCCATTCCGCTCATTTCCGGCCTGCCGGATCGACTCCGCGTTTCGCAACATGGCGCAGGGCAAACACACCGGGAAGGTGATCGTGTCCTTCCCGGAACCCTTCGTCGCAAGACGCGGTGAACCGCTGGCTCCCGCCTTCGAGGTGGATTCTAACGGCTGCTATCTAATCACCGGCGGCTTCGGCGGCTTCGGCAAGGTGCTGGCCGAATGGCTGGTGGACTGCGGCGCGAAACACCTCGTGCTCACCAGCCGCAGCGGAGCCTCCACGCCGGAAGCGGAAGATTTCTTGGTGAAACTCCAGACCCGCAGCGTCGAGGTGCGAGTGCTTCTAGCAGACGCCGGAGTGCCCGAAGATGTGACTCGCGTGCTCACGGAAATTTCCACCGGCCCGACTCCACTCAAGGGCGTCTTCCACCTCGCGATGGTCATCGACGACGCACCGATCTCAGTGCTCAACCGCGAGCGGATGCGCAGTGTGCTCGCCCCCAAGGCGCATGGCGCGTGGCTGCTGCATCAAGGCACGCTCGGCATGGATCTCGATTGCTTCGTGATGTTTTCCTCCGTCTCCAGCATCTTCGGAAACTCCGCCCAAGCCAACTACGCGGCGGCCAATGCGTTCCTCGATTCACTCGCCCATCACCGCCTCTCCATGGGGCTACCGGCGCTTGCGATCAACTGGGGCGCACTCGGTGGTGAAGGTTATGTGGCCAGAAATGAGCGAGTCGCCGAGTATCTCGCCCGCCAAGGCACCACCCCTCTAACACCCGGCGAGGTGGTCGTGCTGATGGAATCTTTCCTCAATGCCGGCACCACCCAAGCGATGGCGCTGCGGGTCGATTGGTCGAAGTGGCGGCAATCCTTCCGCGGCAGCCAAGAGAGCCCGCTGCTAGAAAACATTTTCGCCGCAGGCGTCGAGGGGCCGGAAAGTAGCGGCGCGAAAAGCGACTGGCGCGTCAAAATCGAAGCTGCCTCGGCGGACGACAGGATCGACGTGATCGGGCAAGCGGTGCGCGATGTCGTCGGCTCCGTGCTGCGGGTGAAACCGGAAGGACTGCGCTTCGATCAACCTCTAACTGACCTCGGACTCGACTCGCTGATGGCGGTGGAAATCGAAAATTCGATCGAAAGTGCCATCGGCGTGGCGCTACCGCCGGCCAGCTTGATGCGCGCTCGGACCATCGGCCAGATCGCGTTGCTGATTTCCGAGCACCTCGGCGGTGCGTCCGACGGGCCGAGCAAGGCCGCCACCGCAGAGCCGGAATCCGCCGATAAGGTGGATCTGGAAGCACTCTCCGATGAACAGATCGGCCTGCTGCTAGGCGAGGAATCGCCGGATGCGGTGGAGCTGGAATTGCAAACCCGAGTCTGACCATCGCGCATGTCCCAAGACAATCGAGCACGGCTGAAGCAGTGGTTAGAGAGCGGCGAGATCCGGCTCCAGCCACTCACCTTTCCCCAGCGGGAATTGTGGGAAACCTCACCCGTGCCGCCGGCGGATGTCTCGAACAACATCTGCGCGATGATCCACATCCGCGGGCTGCTCACGCCGCAAGGCAGCGAGGCCGCGCTGCAAAAGGTGGTGGATCGGCAGGAGGTGTTCCGCCTCTCGTTCCTGCCCGGTAAGGATCAGCCGATGCAGATGATCCGCAAGTCGGGCAAGCCGGCCTTGGTTTTCCGCGAGCTGCTACCCTCTCAGCGCACGCCGGAAGCCATTGAAGAGCTGGCGGCAGAGCTATTTCACAAGCCCTTTGACCTGGTGCAGGGGCCACTCTATCGGGCAGAAGTGTTCAGCCGTTCGGCGGACGATCATGTGTTAGTGTTCGCGATTCATCATGCGATTGCCGATGGCTGGACCCTCGGAGTTTTCGTGCAGGATTTGTTCAAGGCCTATCTCGAGTTGGTGAGAGGAGTCACCACCCCGCTGACGCCGGTGCCGCTATCCTACACGGAATGGGGTTCCGCTGAGTGGGCTTTTTGGAAACCGGCAGAGCTTGAGAAACGTGCTGAGTATTGGCGGACCAATCTAGCGGATGCACCCCGCATGTGGAGTCCGCCGGTGAAACCCAAGGTGATTTCTGGCGCGCTCCAACGCAGTGTTTTCAACGTCTCGCCCGAACTCGGTCGCGCCGTGAGAGACCTCGCCCGCCGCCATGGAGCTACCTTGTTCAGCACGCTTCTAACGGTGTTTCAGGTCACCGTCTCGAAATGGACCGGCGCGGACGACATCGTCGTGGGCACGCCGGTGGCGAACCGCGGTAAGCAAGCGGTGCGCGAGACGATGGGCTACTGCTCGGGCATCGTGCCGCTGCGCGGACAGATCGATCCGGCACGCAAATTTTCTAGCAGCCTGCATGGCGTGCATTTGCAGGCGGTGGATGCGTTCGCGAATGCGATGCCCTTCGCCGAGCTGGCCCGCGCGGTGGGCGATGCATCCGCACCCGGCTACAATCCGGTGTTTGAAATGCGCTTCGCCCTGCAAAACCACCCGGTGCCAGATGTGGAGGTGCCGGGCCTCTCCCTCAAGCTGCGGATGCGCTCCACCGGCACCGCCCGCTTCGATCTCGCCTGCGAGGTCAACGAGGAAGGCGATGCCCTGGAAGTCGCTTGGTTATTCCGCCGGGATCTCTTCCCGCTCGCGGAAATCCAGAACCTTGGCCGCCTCTATCTGTCAGCTCTGGAGGGCGTGTGTCGCTCGCCGGAAATTCTAACATCCACCCTCATGACCGCCCTGTGATGGCCACTCGAACCTCAGAATCTCCAGACGCGCCTCACTGGGTGAGCCGCGAGGCATTTCAAATCGTGATCATCATGGCCCTGCTCGCGGAGATCGCGATGATCGTGGTCCTGCGGAGTGGCGCTTCGCTATGGTTCGCGGTGCCGCTGGTGTTAGTGATCAGCCACCTCATGCATGGCGCGGCGGTGGGATTTCACGAGGCATCTCACGGCCTGCTGCGGCGGAATCGGCGCTTCAATGAGTTCGACGGCGTGCTCATCGGACTGCTGAGTTTCATGAGTTTCAGCCTCTATCGGGCGGCGCATCAGTCGCATCATGCGCACTTCGCCACCGAGCGCGACGAGGAGCTGTGGCCGTTCGTCCTCACGACCACGCCGCGCTGGGCACGCATTCTAGCAGCGGTGCTGGAATTAACATGCGGGCTGATTTTCACGCCGTTTCTATTTCTCCGCACCTTCCTCCGCAAGGGCTCGCCGATCCGCAGCAAGAAAGTCCGCCGCCGCATCTGGCAGGAACTCGCGCTAATGCTCGTGGTGTGGCTCGGCATCATTTCAGCCGTCTGGTTTTTCCAAGTGTGGACCTATTTCCTGTGGATGTATCTGCTGCCCACTTTCATCGCGGGAAACCTCCAGAGCTGGCGGAAATACATCGAACACGTCGGTCTAACTGGCAGCACGGTGAACAGCGCGACGCGCAGCATCGTGGCGCGCGGGTGGCCGGGCCGCTTGTTTGCCTTCACGCTGCTGCATGAGCCGTTTCATGGCCTGCACCACTTGCACGTCGGGCTGCCGCACGCTGAGTTGCCACGGCTCGCGCCGGAGCTAGAGCCGAAGCATCCGGACGAAATCCACCCGTTTCCCAGTTACACCCACGCCTTGTTGCACCTGCTCCGCAGCCTTGCCAATCCGCGGGTGGGTGCCCAGTGGCATCGGTCGTCCAGCACAAGCTAAAAGCCGCCGGATGTGGGCCGTCTCGAAACACCTGACCCCGCCACTCAGCCATGAAACAATCCCTAACATTTCCTGAATCCACCGACTCCGCGCCGCCGGTGTATGACATCAAGGGTCTTCAAAAGGAGTTCGACGATGGCCGGGTGAAAGCGCTGCGCGGCGTGGATTTGCGCATCGAGCAGGGCGAGTTTGTGGCCATCACCGGTCCCAGCGGCTGTGGCAAGACGACCTTGTTGCAAATGTTAGGCGCACTTGATTTGCCCAGCGCGGGCAGCTTGCTCTACCGCGGCGAGTCGCTTTCTGGGATGGCGGACACCGCCGCCTACCGGGCCAAGGAGATTGGCATTATTTTCCAAGCCTTCCATCTGTTACCCACCTTCACCGCCCTGGAGAACGTGCAACTGCCGATGTTTGAAACTGATAGACCTCTTACCGAGCGGCGGGAACGAGCCATCGAACTTTTAAAATCCGTCGGGCTGGAGCACCGGCTGGATCATTTCCCCACCAAGCTTTCCGGCGGCGAACGGCAGCGCGTCGCCATCGCCCGCAGCATGGCTAACAGCCCATCTGTCCTGCTTGCGGATGAACCCACCGGCAATCTCGACAGCGAGAACGCCCACCACATCTTGGATCTAATCGTTCGCGTCCATCGCGAGAAAAACATGACCTTGGTGCTCGTCACCCACGATCCATCCATCGCCGCCCGCGCCTCGCGGACGATCCACATGATGGACGGCCACATCATCACCGACACCCTCGCATGACATTTTTCACCATCATCTATCGGGGGCTGCTGCGGCGGCCAGTGCGTACCGGCCTCACCCTGGTGGGCATCTCCATCGGCATCGCCGCCGTCGTGACGCTCGTCGGGATTTCTCGTGGCTTTGAGCAAAGCTGGGCCAAGGGCATGACGGCCCGCGGCACCGATGTGGTCGTCAGTAATATGGGCAGCGCTCTCGCGCCCAAGCCCTTCGCCGCCGCCGTCCGCGACCGCATCGCCGCCATTCCCGGCGTCGCTGCCACTTGCTCGATCTTCGTGGATCTGACGAGCGTCGAGGACTCCTCAATGATGATCGTCTCCGCCCGCGAGTGGGGCGGCTTTTCCTGGCAGAATCTCAAGATCATCTCCGGCCGGATGCCTAACGGCGCGCTGGAACCCGCCGTCGTCCTCGGCCAAAGCGCCGCCGAGGTGCTCAAGAAAAAGATCGGCGATCCCATCCAGATCGAGGCCCGTGAGTTGACCGTGGTCGGCATCGTCGATGGCGGCGCGATGGTGGAAAACGGCTCGGTGATCTTGTCATTGCCGCTCTATCAGGAAATGTCCGGCAACGAGGACAAGGTCAACATTATCGACCTCCGCGCCGCTCCCGGTGCCAGCGAGGACGACGTGAAAAAACTTTGTGCCCGCATTAACGCCGCCGTCCCGGAAGTCCGCGCCCTGCCCGCCGGTGAAAATGTAGGGAACAGCCAAGCTTACAAATTTATCAGCGCCATGAGCTGGGGCACTTCACTGCTGGCCGTGATCGTCGGCGTGCTCGGAGTGATGAACACCATGCTGATGACCGTCTTCGAGCGGAAACAGGAAATCTGCATCCTGTTAGCTATCGGCTGGAAGCGCAGCCGCATCATCCGCATGGTCTTGTGGGAGTCCGCGCTGCTCGGATTTCTCGGCGGCATCGGCGGCGTGCTCATCGGCACCGTCGGGGTCAAAGTGATGGAAACACTGCCCGCCATCCGCGGTTTGCTAGAGCCGGATTTGAGTCCGCAGTTGATGATCATTTCAGTTGCGATCGCGGTCATCGTCGGCGTCGTTAGCGGACTTTATCCGGCATGGCGCAGCTCACGGCTCACCCCCAGCTTGGCGATGCAGGGCTAACCACTCAGACCTCCGAAATTTCATGAAAACTCTCCACCGCCTGATCACATGCGCTCTCTTGGCTCTGCCCGCCCACGCTGCCGAAGCGCCAGCGATCTCGGCTAAAGATCTCGCCGCGCAACTCAGTGCCTTGCAGCAAGACGGCTCATCCTTCGTCCGCCTGAAGCTCAGCGCCAAGCCTGCCGGGGCGGCGAAGTTTTCCCTGCAACTCCAAATCAAGCAGCGCCGCACGCAAGGCTCCACCGAAGTCGTCTATCAGGTGCTGTGGCCCAAGGAGCGGCTCGGTGAGTCAGTCCTCTTAAAACAGTCTGGAAATGGTGCTGCCAGCGGGGCGCTATTCACCCCGCCGAACACCGTCCGCACGCTCAACGCCGCGCAGATGAAGGAGGCTTTGTTCGGCAGCGATCTGTCTTACGCCGACGTCCTCGAAAACTTTTTCGCGTGGGAAAACCAAACCCTCGTCGGCACCGAAGTGGTGGACCGGGTGAACTGCCAGATCCTCGAATCGAAGCCAGGTAAGGGCCAGCGCTCCATCTATTCAGGCGTCCGCACTTGGGTGGATGCTCGCCGCCTCGTCCCCCTGCGGATCGAGAAATACCTGCCCTCCGGCGCACTCGCCCGCCGCATCGACACCCGCGACGTGGCCACCGACGACAAAGGCCGCTCCGTCCCCGCCAATCTAACTGTGACCAGCCCGCAACAAGGCTCCACCACCGATCTCGAAGGGTCTAAGCTCAAACACGGAGTCGCCCTAACCGACCGCGACTTCACGCCCGAGGGCATCCAGGAAATCACCACCCCGCGCTAGAGCGGCGAAGCAGCCGAGGCTTTGGCGGGGCGCGGTTCTCTTAGAATTGGAGGGCGGTGACATGTCGGAGCAGTCCATGGCGCTTTCATACATCCTTCTTCGATATCTATGCGGCGCCGATCTGATCAAGTGCCTCTTGGCGTGCTTCTATCGCTAACCTCTTGGCTTCCGTCTCGCCATACTTGTTAACTGAAAACTGACGTGTCCGCTTGTCTCCGCGTAGCGTTGTCCATGTCGCCTTCCAAAATTCATATTCATGACCCTTAACAGTGGAAATGATCCGAGTCACACCTGTGATCCCTGTGCTTGTTGGATGCCTAGGGATCTCTCGGAATCTTCTCTTGGTAATGACTGGATATAACACTCTCCATTCACGCCATCGCGCGATTGCAGACTTCTTGGCTTGGGCTTCGGTTGTAGCATTGCTGACGTAGAAATACTCTTGGATGATCTCCTTATTGTGATTGATGAGAATCCTGAATCTCTTGCCTTCTTTGCCATTTACCTCCCGGTAGAGTCCGGGGAATCCTTTGAGGGCTCGCTTCATATCGTTAGAGGTTTGAAATATGAGACTGTTTTTCTAGATTCCTGCAAGTCCGGCAGGGATCAGTCGCTGTTGGGTAAGCCTAGCAATTCGATGAGGCGTTGGAGGTCGTCATCGCCGTAATACTCGATCTCGATTTTGCCCTTTTTCGAGGAATGCTGGATGGCGACGTGGGTGGCGAGGTGCTCGCGAAGCCGATTGGTGATCGCGCGGACGTGGATGTCCACCTCGCGGGCGGCGGGGGCTTTTTTGGCATCGCCGGATTCTTGAGGAGAGTCGTTGAGGAAAGACTGAGCGAGCTTCTCAGTGGCGCGGACGGTGAGGGCGCGGCGGATGATTTGATCGGCGATGAGTAGCTGGGCCGCGTGGTCCTTGATAGCGAGAATGGCCTTGGCGTGACCCACGGTTAGGCGGGCTTGGGCGACGAGCATTTGCACATCCAGATGCAGGCCGAGTAGGCGCATGGCATTGGCGACGCTGGCGCGGGACTTGCCGACACGGGCGGCAATTTCATC
>JAYTLO010000413.1:0-48105 GCA_043729385.1 Akkermansiaceae bacterium | reverse complement strand
CTGGGCCTTGAACTCGGGTGTATACTGCTTTCGTGGTTTGCTGGGATTCATGAGCGGATTCTGGTGCTTTCCGGTCCAGAAATCTAGCGCACCTCAACTCCCATGGTTGGCCCGAGACAATTGCATTGGGTGGGGCTGGCGCCATCCAGTTGCGTGATGATTATAGAAACTGGATGCGCGGAAACCTTTCGTTGTGGGATCTTGTCACAAAGGATCGAAGTGTATTTGGTGATGAAGATCGTGACACTCAGGCTATCAAAGTTGGGTATGGGTGGGATCCTGATGGCTGGTGGAGTTGGTAATTTTTAGTCAAATAAAAAACGATGAAACGCTTTCTATGCTTGGTTATTATAGTCCTCGTCGGTTGCGATGGGAAAAGCAGCACTGGCAGCTTAGAAGATCACGTGAAAGACAAGCGACATGAGATTCAAGTCGCTGTAGATAGATTCGAAAGCTCTGGATATAAAAAGATTTCATTTGGTCCACCAGATTTCCTGACATTTATGGACTCTGGTGGAAACTCGAAGGAGATATCAGTGAATATGGGAGCTGTGGCCGGAGAAAAAGGCGGTATCGGCGCGCTGGAATTGGATGCGGCCAATTACATTAAACTATTTCAAAGCGCGAACATCAGATGTATCGAGAAAGGCATTGGTCTATATGTTGACTTTCCAGATGGAGGACGGTTGCTGATTTCCAAGGGGGATGCAAAAGTGGCATCGCAACTATTGCACGGCGAGAAGTCAAAAGAAGTCTTTCCAGGATGGTATACGTTTATAGAGTAGTGTGACCGGATCAGTCTGCAATAACAGGCTTTGATGGTGATTCCTTGACGCGGTCAGTAGAGAATTGCACTGACTTAAGCGAGTTTTCGGGGAAAGAAGTGGTCGGAAATCCGGTGATCAGGTTGCCTTTCGTGTGACCTCAAACCAACCCTTTCTCACCGGATTTCCCATCTCCGGGGGCAGTCCCAAATAACAGACATTGACGGCGGGTGACGTGAACGGGGTCGGTTCTTGGATTTCAATATCAAGATTTGTTAGTCGGTTGATCGATGGTACCAGTCCTTATCTATGGGGTCAGTAGTATCAGATCGAATCAAGGTGTTTTTTTGATTTTTTCTCAAGGTCCGACATGGGCGCGAGGAGACTTGCCAGGTCGAGAGTTTCGATTTGGCCGGGCTGGTTCTGAGCCTCGCGGAATGTTAGCCTTCGGGACGGATGGTGGAGACGGGTGCGGGTGGTGGCAGCCACCGGTTGCGGGTCGTTTCAGATCGGCTTCGCCCCCTTTGCCTGGCGGACTGGTGTGACGAGCTCTCGACATGTTTGCCGGGGAATCGCGTTGGGCCTGTCGCGGGCCTCGCGGATTCACCTCCCGTGGTCAGGGTTCTGGAATTTTTTATAATCCACACAGGAATCAGGGACTCGGGCGAGGCGGGTTCCAGGAGTTCGAAGTTGCCGGGGTTCTCGTTCATCGCATTTCTAACCGGAGCGCTTGCGGCCCCGTTTTTTCAAAAGCTTGTGCAGCGCAGCTAGCGTATCGCCGTGGGTAAGAAGGTCTGCGGAGTCGATGCCGTGCTTCTTGAAAATCGCCGCGACGCCTTCCTGTTGTCTGGCCATCAGCTTGGCGTAGCCCATCCGCAGGTTTGAGTTGCTGGTATTCACCAGCGTCTCGAAGCCGGTCTCGGGATCGATCATCACCACCATCCCGCCCTTGGGCAGATTGGATTCCAATGGGTCTAACACCCGCAGCGCGATCGTCTCATGCTTCTTCGCCAGCTTGCCGATGGGTTTTTCTAACGAGTCCGTGAAAAAGTCCGAGATCAGGAAAACCAACGACTTCCGGCGCAAGGTGCGGACCAGGAAATCGCAGGCTTCCGCCACCGAGGTGCCGGGTTTCTCCGGTTTCGCCACGAGGATTTCACGGATCATCCGCAGCAAATGGCGGCTGCCTTTTTCCGGTGGGATGAACAGGATCGGCTCGTTCGCGAAAATCAGCAGGCCCACCTTGTCACCGTTGTGTAGCGCACTAAACCCTAACACCGCCGCCGTTTCCGCCGCCACCTCGCGCTTGCTTAGCGAGACGCTGCCGTAGTCCGCCGAGCCCGAGACATCCACCGCGATCACCACTGACAGCTCGCGCTCTTCGCGGAATTTCCGAACGTAGGGCTGGTTCATCCGCGCCGTGACGTTCCAGTCGATGAACCGCACTTCGTCGCCGTGTTGGTATTCGCGAAAGTCGTCGAAGTCCAAGCCTTGGCCGCGGAAGGAGGATAGGTATTCGCCGGAAAATGACTCGCGCACCAGCCGCCGGGCCTTCAGCTCCAGCTTGCGCACCCGCGCCATCATTTCCTCGATCTGTGCGTCCGTCAGCATTCGTTCTCACCCATCAGGTTTAACTCCATCACGGCACTGCCACCTTGCTCATGATCCGCTCGATCACCGAGTCCGTGGTCATTTCCTCGGCCTCGGCTTCATACGTTAGCAAAATCCGGTGGCGCAAGACGTCGAGCGCCATGTCCTTCACGTCCTGCGGCGTGACGAAGGCCCGGCCTTGCATGAACGCCCGCGCACGGGCTGTTAGCGCGAGATTGATCGTCCCCCGCGGCGAGGCACCGGAGCGGACGAGGTTTTTCAACGACGCATCCACCAGCCCCGGAAAACGGGTGGTGTGGATAATCTGCACGATGTATTTGCGGATCGCTGGGTCGATGTAAATCTGGTTCACCAACTCCCGCGAACCGCCGACTTGCTCGGGTGTCGCCACCGTCTTCGTCTGATAGGGCGGGGTCGAGGTCGCCATCCGATCCAGAATTTCCAGCTCCTCATCCTTAGTCGGGTAGCCGACGGAGACCTTGAGTAAAAATCGGTCGAGCTGCGCCTCGGGGAGCTGATAGGTGCCCTCTTGATCGATTGGGTTTTGCGTGGCCAGCACCAGAAACGGCTGGGGCAGGGGATACGAGCGGTCGCCCAGTGTCACTTGCCGCTCCTGCATCGCTTCAAGCAGCGCGGACTGCACCTTGGCCGGGGCGCGGTTGATTTCATCGGCGAGGATCAGGTTATTAAAAATCGGCCCCAACTTCGGCTCGAACTTCATTTCCTGCGGGTGATAGATCATCGTCCCGACGAGGTCGGCAGGCAGCAAGTCGGGCGTGAATTGGAATCGCGCGAACGACGCGTGCAACGAGCCTGAAAGCGCCTTAACCGCCAGCGTCTTGGCCAATCCCGGCACGCCCTCTAGCAGGATGTGGCCATTGCACAGCAGCCCGATGAGCAAGCGGTCCACCAGCCGTTCCTGCCCCACCAGGACTTGCGACATCTCGTTTTTCACCGCCTGAATCCAGCCACTCGTTTCCGCGATCCGCTCTTGCAAGGTTTCCGTTGTCATTCGTTTTCGTGGCCGACTTTGGCACGCCATAGAATCTGTGCAACCGGCAAAGCACCAAAAATGCGGGGCTTAATCCGTCGCCATCGTGCGGAGCCTGAGGTTGAGGCGAGCGGGGTTCCGTTGGGTTAATAGACGCTCCTGATCAATGATGGGATAACGGCGATCGTAAGGGAGATACTTCCAGATCGGACCGCGTCAAAATCAAAAAATCCCACCTCACTGATGAAACTTAGAAACCGCTCGTCGCTCCTTCCTGACATCGTTCTCACCGCAAGTTCTATTTTTGCGACGATGACTGAAGTTTGTGCCGCTAAAACTTGGACCGGTGCCACCGGCGCCGCATGGGCCACCACGACAGGGAGCGCTCGTCCTCATGGGTAGAAGCCAATTTCCTCAACGGAAAATCGCCCGCAAGATCGCGCTTAGAATCTGGAAGATCACAAACACGACTCCGACCACCAGCCCCACTGTTAGTAAGAGCACCACCCCGATCGCACCGAGCACAACCCACAGCGGCCACCAGCGGCTGTCGAGCTTGCGGATGCGGCCTTGCCAGTTTTGCCAATTCTGCCGCTGAGTTTCTCGCGCGCGTTCTACTCTCACCGGCGGCGCGGCTCCATCGATCTCTACAACCTCGACTTCGATGGCTTGGGGTTCTTGCGTCATGATTCGTTTTGCTCGCGGGAATTTCCTCCGCCAGGCGCCGCGACGCAACGCGAATGCTGGCTCATGGAAAAAATCCGTTCCATTCCAACAAGGAGGATGGACGCCTCGTCCATTTACCAGAAACTCCCGCCATGGGACCGGATCTAACTGACAAGCGCTGGATCGTGGCCAAAGGCATCTTGTTCGCTTTTCTCGCACCACTTGCCGGTGTCCTGCAACTGCTGGCGGACCTCCCGCTCTGGCAGGAATCTGTCCTACTACTCATCTGCATCTGGGCGAGTTGCCGGTTCTATTACTTCCTTTTTCACTGCCTCCAAGCTTACGTTTACGTTGATCCCGATCTGAAAAGCGCGGGTATCATTGACTTGTTAGGTAAATTGTGGCGGGGAAAAGATGACAGCCTTCATCGTTGATCGTCAGCTGGGAGCTGGCTAGTTTTCCGCCATGCGGATAGATATCGTGACGTTGTTTCCCGAGGTGGCGCTGGCACCGTTGAGTGATTCGATCATCCAGCGCGCACGGGCGGCGGGAATTGTGGAGGTGGTGGGCCATCAACTACGGGATTGGTCGGAGGACAAACACCGGCGAGTGGACGATTCGCCGTGCGGGGGCGGGCAGGGGATGCTGCTGAAACCAGAGCCGTTGTTTGCGGCGGTCAAGGCGTTGCGCGGTCCAGCCACGCGGGTGATTTTGATGACGCCGCAGGGCAAGTCATTCAAGCAAGCGATGGCGCGGGATCTTGCGGCGGCGGAGCATTTGCTCATCCTCTGCGGTCACTACGAGGGCGTGGACCAGCGGGTGATCGATGCGCTGGTGGACGAGGAAATTTCCATTGGCGACTATATTCTAACCAACGGCGCACTGGCGGCGGCAGTCCTGTGCGACGCAGTGATCCGCCTGCTTCCCGGCGCATTGGGCGACGAGCGCTCGCCCGTGGACGAGTCGTTTTCTGACCCGCACCGGCTGGAGGCGCCAGCCTACACGCGGCCCATCGACTTCCGCGGAATGACTGTCCCTGAAGTGTTAGTTTCCGGCCATCACGGGAAGATTTCTGCTTGGAAAGAGACGCAAGCCCTTGTCCGGACCCGAGCCAACCGCCCGGATCTGTTGGAATTTCCTGCCACCGGTAAGGAATTCTAAGCGGCTGGAAAATTTGGTTTGCCGATCCCAAAATCGTGCCAAGGATGTGGGCGTGAAACCAGATCCAAAGTCGGCATCAGTAGGTCTCCAGGATGATCGCCCACGCGTGGAGCCAGCCACCATCGAAGATCTGCCCGAACTAACGGAACTGGTGATGAGCCTATTCTCTCTATCAGGAGATTTCTCGCCGGACCGCGAGATGCAGGAGCGTGGCTTGGAGTTGATCCTTGAGCAGCCTAACCGAGGCCGCATTTTCGTGGTCCGCACCCATGACCAGATCTTCGGGATGGTGAACTTGCTGTTCACGATTTCCACCGCTCGCGGAGGTTTCGTGATCCTGATGGAAGATGTGGTAATCCACCCAGACCACCGCGGCCAAGGCTACGGCACGATGTTGGTCGATTACGTCGCGGAGTTCGCGAAGAAAAAACAATTCAAGCGCATCACCTTGCTCACTGACCGGATCAGTGCCGAGTCCCAAGAGTTTTTCAAAAAGCGGGGATTCGAATACTCGAACATGATCCCGATGCGACGGATCATCGACTGATCGAGTTCACGAAATTTGCCCCGCTCAAGTTCCAGGAGCGTCGAGCGGCGGCGGGTTGTCGCCAGCGGGTTCGATCGGTTCTCCCACGACCTCTTGCGGTGTGTTGCCGGCTTCGAGTTTGTGGCGGCGCTTCTCCTCCTTCTTGGCTTTTTTATCTAACTCGCGGCGGCGTTTTTCGAATTGGTAGTTTGGTGTGGCCATGGTGTTCTCGGCGGACTGTGTCAGCCGCTCGCCGCGGGAGCGAGCAAGGAATTTAATCATCTTTCCGAGCAGAGACTGAGCGGGCAATCCGCATCACGAGGTGCATCTCGCCCGATTTCGCAGCGACTTTAAACAACTGAAACCGTGCTTCCGTAGCATCGCGCGAGCTGGCCCGCGAGCTGCAAGGAAGCCGCGAGACTTACCCAAAACCATCATGACTCCCATCGATCCAGCCATCCCAGCCTCCGCCGATCCTCGCTCTCCCATGGCTCCACCTTACTCGGATGAAGATGTGAATGTGGACCTCGTCCAGCAGGGGCTGGACGAGGCCGAGGACGAAACCCGCGACGCCGTGGCCGATGCGTATGAGGCCAGCGCCCGCTCCAGCGACGACCCGGCCGAGTCGTTAGATGATATCGATTTCACCGAGGCAGAGGGCGATTCCACGACACCGGAACTCTCCGCGATTCACGAGGATTTCGCTCCAGATGATAACGACGGCGAGGAGGAATGATTTCCCCGTGTTAGACAAACGACGGGAAACCAAGTGAAGAAAAACGGGCGCATGACGGGGGAGAGAAATCTGCAGTAACCCAAGGTGAAACGGCGCGGCTTGCCAAGGGCGATTTGCGTTTGAAAGATCCCCATCCTGTAGCTTGTTTGAGGTCGATGCATGATGACGGGAAACTCCAACTATCAGATCCCAAGCAGTGGGTGGCCGGGGTCCCTGCCGTCGCCTCGTCGCTGAGCCATATCCTGCGCGAAGCTGGCCCGTTTCGCGGTGCGCGCGGGCTGCTTGAAATGAACCAAGCCGGCGGTTTCGATTGCCCGAGCTGTGCTTGGCCGGACCCAGATGGTGAGCGCTCGTTCGCCGAGTTTTGTGAAAACGGTGCAAAGGCATTGGCCTCTGAAGCCACCCGCAACCTTGCCGACGAGGATTTCTTCGCTGCCCATTCCATCGTGGATCTATCGGCACAAAGCGATCTCTGGCACGACCGCCAAGGTCGCATCGCGAGGCCGATGATTCTCCGGGAAGGAGCCACCCATTATCAGCCGGTCTCGTGGGAGGATGCGTTTCAAATCATCGCCCGCCATTTGAAAACTCTGGCTTCACCCGACGAGGCCGTTTTCTACACCTCGGGCCGGGCGAGCAACGAGGCTGCCTTCATCTATCAGTTGTTCGTCCGCAGCTACGGGACGAACAATCTGCCGGATTGCTCTAACATGTGTCACGAGTCGAGCGGCCTCGCCATGAAGGAATCCATCGGCGTCGGTAAGGGCACTGTCACCCTCGATGATTTTCTGCTAGCCGACACGATTCTCTGCGTCGGCCAGAATCCCGGCACCAACCATCCGCGGATGTTGAGCACCTTAGAAGCTGCCGTAAAAGGCGGTGCCGCACTGGTCTCGATCAATCCGCTGAAAGAGGCCGGACTGGTTGGTTTCATCCACCCGCAGCATCCGGTTGCGTCGTTGTTAGGGCGGGCGAGCGCCTTGGCCTCGCGCTTTGTGCGGGTCCGCGTCAATGGCGATCTCGCGCTCTTCCGCGGGATCGCGAAGGCGTTGCTGGAGGAGGAATCCGCCCATCCCGGCACCGTGGTGGATGCCGCGTTCCAGCGGGATCACACGCAACAATTCACGGAATACCACTTGCAGGTCGAAGCCACACCGTGGTCGGAGATTTCCCGCATGAGCGGCGTGGCGGTGGAGGAAATCCGGGCACTCGCCACCACCCTGTTAGGTGGCTCCCGCAAGCTCGTCACTTGTTGGGCCATGGGCCTCACCCAGCATCGCAATGCCGTCGCCACCATTCGCGAGGTCGTCAATGTCCATCTGTTGTTAGGGGCGATCGGTCGTCCCGGTGCCGGACTCTGCCCGGTGCGCGGCCACAGCAATGTGCAAGGCGACCGCACCATGGGGATCTTCGAGAAAATGCCCGAACCCTTTCTAGCAGCACTCGACCGCGAGTGCGGCATCCGCTCGCCGCGCGAGCCGGGCTATGACACCGTCGCCGCCATCCACGCGATGCACTGCGGCGCGGCTAAGGTCTTCTTCGCGCTCGGCGGAAATTTCCTACAAGCCTCACCCGACACCGCTTTCACTGCCGACGCCCTGCGCAACTGCGACCTCACTTGCCATGTCTCCACCAAGCTCAACCGCAGCCATCTCGTCACCGGGCGCACCGCGTTGATCCTGCCTTGTCTCGGTCGCAGCGAGCGCGACGGCGCGGGGAAATTCGTCACCTGTGAGAACTCGATGGGCGTCGTCCAGATGTCGCGCGGCGTCCTAACACCTGCGTCGCCGCACTTATTGAGCGAGGTAGAAATCATCGCCCGCCTCGCGGAAGCGGTGCACACTTCCGTGAGTCCGGTGCCGTGGCGGTGGTTGGCGGAAGACTACGACCGAATCCGCAGCCTGATCGAGCGGGTGGTGCCGGGATTCGATGATTTCAACCATCGCGTGTTAGATCCCGGCGGTTTCTATCTGCCCAATCCGGCGAAACAACGCGTCTGGGAAACCCCAACCCGCAAGGCCCACTTCAGCCTCGCCCGCATGGATGTCTTCGAGGTCTCGCCCGGCCGGCTCGTCCTGCAAACCCTCCGCAGTCACGACCAATTCAACACCACCATCTACGGCCTAGATGACCGCTATCGGGGCATTTCTAACGCCCGCCGCATCATCCTCGTCAATCCCGACGATTTGAAGGAAAGAGGAATCGCCCCGTGCTCCCTAGTGGACATCACCAGCATCTGGGGCGACGAACGTCGGACTGCTAGATCGTTCACCGCCATCCCTTACGAAATGCCCCGAGGCAGCGCCGCCGCCTATTTCCCGGAGGCGAATGTGCTAGTCCCCGCCACCAGCCAAGCCGAAGGCAGCGGCACGCCCACGAGTAAAGCGGTGGAGATAGAGATTGAGAAATCCAACGACGCTCGCGTCGAAAGTGAGGAGTGACGACCTTATTGTCGTCTCTTTATCTCCGGATTTCCGTAAGGCGGCGTATCCTCCCTAACGACGGCCAAACCCGCCTCCTCTTGCCCGGCAAGCCAAGCGCGAAGTTCCGTCGCATCATTCACTCGCGGTCCATGGTGAGGATGTGTGGTCGCCCAGCGTCGAGTGTTCTCGCAGATGCGACGCACGTCATCACCGGCTTCCAAAGCCAATTGATCCTTGGTCCGCCACAGTTCTTCAAGGATCGGATTAGCTTTCATCTTCGTAGGACCAATCTCCCATCAATTCGAGAGGTGTGCAAACCTTCGGTAGAACCCAGTTTTGGCGAGTTGCCTCACGTTCCAAGCGGCGCAAAATTTGGGCGTTCGCCAAATGTCGGCAGTTGCAAGTGAGCAGGTAATCCGCGCCGACGAGTGTGGCCACCGCAAGATGCACCGCATCCACCCTAGCGTTAGGCGGCAGAGTTCCTGATGCCAAAAAGCAAATCGCCAATTCAGCGGCGGCAGGCGAGGTGGGCAGCGTGGGTAACCCAGCAAGTGCATCCAGTCTGAGTTTCGCCTGACGTGCGTTGCCGCGCGCGGCTTCTACCAGGGTCTCATCGGAAGTGACGCAGGCAAACGCCGGACGCCTCCACTTCCACCAATCCCTTGTCACTTGTTGGTTGCCTGCCACGGTGATGTCTCTGCTCGGGTCGGCTACCAGCAAGCTGACGAGACTGGTTTCGATGTAAACGATCTCCTTCATCGCAGATCCCTAACTATCGAAAGCCAACTCAGCAGAATCGCTCAATGCCCTAACGGACTCTCACCCGACGCGTCGCCGAGATGGGAGAGATTTTCCGGCAGGAATTTCTTGAAGCGCGTTTTGTCGATGGCCTTCATGTAGGCTTCTTCCGGGGAAATCATTCCTTCGCGGAGTTTCGACCAGATCGACTCGTCCATGAACTGCATGCCTTCGTTCTTACCGCCGGTGATGACGTCGTAAAGTTTTTGGGTGGCCCCTTCGCGGATGATCGCGGCCACGGCGGGGGTGGCGAACATGATTTCATGCACGGCAGTCCGGCCGGGTTTGTCCACGCGCTTGCAGAGAAGCTGGGCGACCACGCCGCGGAGCGAGGCGGCGAGCATGGTGCGGACCTGCGATTGTTGATTCGCGGGAAACACGTCGATGATCCGGTCCACCGTCTTGCGGGCGTTGTTCGTGTGCAGCGTGCCGAAGACGAGTAAGCCAGTTTCCGCAGCCGTTAGAGCCAGCGAGATGGTTTCCAAGTCGCGCATTTCTCCCACGAGAACGATGTCCGAATCCTCCCGCAGCGCGGCGCGCAGGCCGTCGGCGAAGGATGGCGTCTGGATCGGCACTTCGCGCTGGGTGATGATCGACTGCTTGTTGCGATGGACGAATTCGATAGGTTCCTCAACCGTGATGATGTGGCGGTTGAAGTTGATATTGATGTAATCTAGCAGCGCGGCGAGCGTGGTGGATTTCCCGGAGCCGGTGGGTCCTGTGACGAGCACCAAGCCGGCCCGCATGTGGCCGAATTCCTTGACGACATCCGGCACTCCGAGGCTTTCGAGCGAGGCAATTTCTGTGGGGATCAGCCGGAACACGGCGGCGAGGCCGTTCTGTTGTTTGAGGTAGTTGCAGCGGAACCGGGAGTCTTCATCCATTTCGTACGCGAAGTCGAGATCGCCGCCTTCGAGGTAGTTTGCAAATGCCTTGGGGTCACAAATTTCAGCGAGTAGATCGTGGAAGGTTTGGCCAAGGAGAACCTCTTGATCAGGAATGACGGTGACTGCGCCGTGAACGCGGATTTTGGGCATCTGGCCTTCGGACAGGTGAAGGTCCGAGCCTTTGGTGGCGATCAGGTAGCGGAAGAGAGTGTCGATCTTGGCCATGTGGAAAAATAAAGAAGTAGTTTTTTGGGGTTCTAAAATGACCCCGAATGAAAAAAGCAGCGGGGCAGGGGAGGAATCAGGATTCGAAGAACGCTTTCATCTGGTTCTTGTCGTCGGAGCGGAAGAGCGTCTCGTCCTTGGAGATGAGGCCCTTCACGTAGAGCTGACGCAGCGATTCATCCATGGTGATCATGCCGACGTTTTTACCGGTTTGCATGACGCCAGGCAGCATGAAGGTCTTGCCCTCGCGGATGCAGTTAGAAACGGCGGGGGTGTTAACTAACAATTCCAACGCAAGCACCCGGCCATTGCCATCGGCACGCGGCACGAGTTGCTGAGAAAGGATGCCGCGCAGCGACTCGGAAACCATGATCCGGATCTGTTCGCGCTGGTCGGTGGGGAACACGTCGAGCACCCGGTCGAGCGTCCGCGGGGCATTGCCCGTGTGGAGCGTGCCGAGCACCAAGTGGCCGGTCTCGGCGGCAGTTAGAGCGAGCTGGATGGTCTCAAGGTCGCGCATTTCCCCGACCATGATGACGTCTGGATCTTCCCGCAGCGCACCGCGGAGGGCGCGGGCGAATGACTCTGTGTGCTTGTGGACCTCGCGCTGATTGACGTGGCAGCCTTTGGATTCGAAGACATATTCGATCGGGTCTTCGAGTGTTAGAATGTGGTCCTCGCGGTCGCGGTTGATGAAATCGACAAGCGCGGCAAGCGTGGTGGACTTGCCGGAGCCTACCGAGCCGGTCACCAGGACGAGTCCATTCTGATAGCGAGTGAGCGGCAGGATGTGCTCCAGCGGCAGGCCGATGTCCTCGATGGACTTGATTTTGTCATTGATGATCCGGAACGCCATGTCGTAGCCGAGCCGTTGCTTCACCACCGAGGCGCGATAGCGGCCATTGGTCGTGGAGTAGGCGAAGTCGATGTCGCCCTGGACTTCCAAGCGATCCCATTCCTTCTGACCGAGGAACGAGCGGACTAACCGTTCGGTGTCCGGGGCAGTCAGAGGGTGGTGATCCGGCCATATCGGCGAGAGCTGGCCGAAGCGCCGCCATGCGGGCGGGTAGGCAGTGGCGAGGTGGAGATCGGAGCACTCATACTCCCGCCCGAGTTGGAGATATTGATCGACATGATCCAGAACCGTATGGGTTGACATGAAATGGGAGTTTAAATGGGATTGTTAGGCCGGGAAGTGGAGTTCGGTAAAGCGCCGGGACGCGTGATGAGATAGAATTTCACTTGGTCGGCAAGCCAAACCTTTGCGAATGGTCGGACGGCGGTCAAGGCGAGACCTAGCAGCGTCATCATCAATCCCCGGCGTTTCGTTCCGCTGGCTGGAGCTTTACGCCGGAACATCAAGCTGCCGACAAATCCGGAAGCCAAGGAACCGAACAGCCAAGCAGACGGGTGGCCCTTCAAAGAACCCCGGATGCGCGCGGGGAAATCAAGCCGTTGCTTGAGCGCGACTCCCTCCTGAGTGAGGCACGCTCGCGAGGCCGCGCTGAGGCGGATCAATCGTTCGATTTCTTGGTTGGGTGGAAGTTTTCGATCCATTGACGGTCCTTATTAAATTCTGAGCGAGTGACGGGAAATGCAGTGCCGGGGGAGGGTTTCGCCAACTTGACGAGTATGAATCCCGCTAACAGATGAAGTGCGGCAGCGCCAAGCGCCACCCAATACCAAGGCCAATCCGCTGCTACCGCGATCAGGGAAATTCCTCCAGCTAACAACAAGGCCCACGCAAAAACCGCGCAGATCACCGCCGCGACGATCATGATGGCGCTGCGGGCACCTTGTTTGATGGCGTCTTTCGATTCCAGTTCGATCAATGCGATCCGGGACGCGATCAATGCCATCAAGGCCTCCCGCCAGTTGGTGGGAGGCCTTTGGGTGTTAGAAAACCGCTCGTCGGCGGGTTCTCCGGTAGATGGCGAATTCAAGGGGGGCATGGGGACTTGGCTGACCGGAGGTTAGGTGGCTCTAACGGCGGACGATGAGGCCGATCAAAAATCCAGCACCGAGCGCGCTCAAGACGCATTTAGTGGGGTTCTGGCGAATGTAATCTTCGGCGGTCACTTGGAACTCGCGAGCTTTCACGCGGGTGTCTTGCCATTGTTCGGTGGCGGTTTCTTTCATCTGCTGGGCCTTGTCGGTGGCTGCGCTCTTGAAGGCCGTGGCTTTTTCCGTGGCCGTGGCCTTGAACTGGCCGGCCCGCTCGACGGCGGTTTCCCGGAACTGTTGGGCGGATTCTACGGCGCGATCCTTTAGCGCTGCTGCCTTTTCCTCGGCGGTGTGGACAAGCTCGCGGGCCTTCTCGCCAGCGGCCACACGGAGGTCATTCGCCGCTTGGGCGACGGATGGAGTGGGGGTGGATCCTGCTGCCGGATCAAGACTGTTAGTGGCTGAATATGGAGTGGACATGACGTGTGGTTTTCGGTTTCAGACGGACCCCAATGGTACGTCGTCGTGGGGAGATTAGTTGCACCACATGTAGGAGGGTGCAAGGAGTGTCTTCCAGAAATATTATTCAATTTTCGGCCGAGATTGCCCTGGCTTTGGGGGGTGCCAGAAGGAAATCTTTCTGCGATTCTGGAGGCGGCGTGAATTTCATGCTCTCCCACTTGGTGTCCTTCAATTGACCGGTCCCGTGGAATTGGAACAAGCCGGAAAACGGTCGCAAGGGCAGCGTCAGCAACCCTAACAAGCCGCGCGCGTTCATCCGCATCGTCATGTCCAGCGTGCGGTCTGAGAGATCGACAGAGCCGTCGCCCGCGAAATTCAGCGAGCTGGTGGAGGTTTGGAAATCATTGGTGCT
Source organism: Akkermansiaceae bacterium (assembly GCA_043729385.1). GTDB lineage: Bacteria > Verrucomicrobiota > Verrucomicrobiia > Verrucomicrobiales > Akkermansiaceae > Luteolibacter. The sequence goes on along the minus strand of JAYTLO010000413.1, from coordinate 34,499 downwards.
GAGAATGCCGTTTTGGATCTTGAAGGTGCAGAACGCGTGCTTCGCTTGTTGGCGGCCCGCCCGTTCGTCGTTGAGCACGCCGCCGATCAGCGGCGTGAGCGGGCCAAACATCGGCACTGAGAAAAGCTCCGCTTTCTCCAGCGCGACAAGCCCCTCGCCGCTCAGCGTCTCCACCTTGCCATCGGTTAGTGAGAACGCGATCCGCCCGGTGACGTTGCCGCCGCTTTTCATTTGGAATCCGTAAGTGGACGTTAGATCGGGGACCGAGAGCCGCGTCCAATTCAGTTCGCCCTGGAATTTTCCGCTGCCCACATACTCGAGATTGCCAGCCACCGGTCCGTCGAAGGCATCGACCTTCAGGTTGCTGATAGAAACGCGCTCGCCGTTGATGGCCACTTGGGCGCGGGGTCGCCCGAGCGTTAGATTTTTCCCGAGAAACACATAGTCCGACGGTTGCTCCGAGCTGAAGGAAATGTTAAGCGCCGTGCGGCCCTGCGGGGTGACATCCACCACCCCGGAGCCTTTCAGATCCGGCGGTTGATGGAAGCGATATTGCTCAAGAGTGTCTGCGATTTTTGGAGCGAACAGCCGGACCATGGGCGCGGCCCAGATCACCCCGCGGACGTCTTCCACTTCCACAATTTTGTTAGGAGCATCGTAGCGGATGCGGCCCACCTTGGCGGTTCCCTCGCTGGCCCCGTTGAACGCCTTTTGCAGGGCGTATTTCGAATAATTGAAAACCACGCTGCCATCGTGGAAATCCAACTCATCGTGATTGAGAGTGAACTTACTGCTCGCAGAGTTCACCGGCACGCCCTTGTAGCTCAAGTTCTTCGCGGTGCCACCGCCGGTGTAAGCCCATGCGAATTTGTTAGACGCGTCGAAGCCACCCTCCGCAGTGACATCCACCGCCGCGCCTTCGCGTTCGCTGAAATCATTAAGCACTTGCTCGATCGGCAGCTTCAGTCCTGCGACTAACTGGCGGCAAACACTAACTGGCAAGGTGCTGTGCACTCCTAAGCGGACCAACGGCCACTCGACCATGGCCTTGCCTTCCGCCTGGCCATCCCCACGCGCGAGCCGCAAGTCGCGGAGAAATAAATTTCCATCCCGCCACGAGAAGGCGCTTTCCACCGACTCGAACGGCACCTTCCGCAGCGTCACCGACTCGCAGCGGACGTGCCCCGTCGCCCGGATCTGCGGGGTGTTCTGGTCGTCCATTCGGAAATCTCCCTCAGCCTTTAAAATCTGCCTGCCGCCTACCTTCACGTCCTTGGGCAATGGTAATTTGAACCAAGCTGTTAGCAGTTGGGGCACTTCTAACGACGTGGAAATATCGAACCGCCCTTCGTGATCCTTCAGGTTATAATCGAAGTTTCCTTCCAGCACTCCGCGCCGATCACTCACACGCAGCGAGGTAATAGTGAGTAACTCCCCCGCCAGGTTTGCCTCGGCCGCGACGCTGTCTAACTGATGGCCGTTTTTCTCCATGGCCGTGACTTGCAGTGCCAGCTTGGCCGTCACTGAGGACCAGTTGTTGACGTCGCCCTCGATGGAAAGCTGGATCGCGGGCGGGTGCTTTTCGCCGAACTGCCATTGCTCCAACTCGCCTAGCAGTTTCGCCAGCAGGGCGCGGCGTTGGCCGATGTTAGAATCATCGGGCGGGTTCTTGCCATCCTGCTGATAGCCGATCATGCGGGCGTCGAGCTTGACGTCGATCCCGGCGATTTTCCCGTGGGCATCGCGGATTTCTAACCGCCGGTCGCCGGGCATGAAAACAGTGCCGTTCGCGTCAGTCACCAGCAGTGCTTCAGACTCGGGGTTCTTCGGATCCACCGGCATGCTGAGGCGGGCGTGGGCGAGCTGGATCTTGTTCAGATGGATGATGCCGCGCGCCAGTTTGGTTTTGTCGAAATCGAGGATGACGCGTTCTAACCGCGAGATTTCCTGCAAATGCTCGGGTTCGGAATAGACCCTCACGTCGGTGGCGACGATTCCTTGCAGCAGGTCATAGCGGAGGCTGCCGATTTTCACATGGGCACCGCGCTTGGCGACTTCCTGCTCGATGGCAGCTCGCCACGGCTCGGGTAGGCCGGTCCGGTTTGCCCACCACAGCAGCCCGATCCCCGCCAGCACTGCGGAAACGATGAGCAAAAACGCCAGTGAGCGTAGGTTCCGGGTCAGGTGCAGATGATACATGGAAAGCGTGCCGCGAAATTAGGACAGCGGATTTCGAATAGCAACTCACGGGATGACCCCCGCCGAGCGGAACGAATAGTATGCCAGCCTGCCGGGTGACTGCCTGCCGATGATGACGTGATCCAGGAAGGTCACCTGCATCAACGCGGCTGCCTCTAACAACCTGCGAGTCACCATTTCATCCGCCCGGCTGGGGCTGGGGTCACCCGAAGGATGATTGTGCACCAGCACGAACCCGAACGCCCCGCGCGTGATCACCGGGCGGAGGATCTCCCGCGGATGGGCGCTTGTTTCGCTCACCGTGCCGATCGAAATCACCGTGGTCCCGATGTGCCGGAGCCGCGAATTCAAGGTGGCGACGACCACTTGCTCTTGGCTGAGATGGCGGAGCTGCGGGGCGAAAAAATCGTAAATCAGTTCCGGCGTATCGAGCGGGATGTCATGCATTTGCTCGCGGGCGACGCGGGTGCCGAGTTCGAACGCTGCGGCCAGCTTGGACGCCTTCGCCAGGCCGAGACCCTTTTCCTTGCACAACTCAGAGACCGGCACGCCGCCGAGTGCGCCCATTGAGCCGTATTTTTTGATCAAATCCCGCCCGATGTCGATCGCGCTGCGGCCCTTCTGCCCGGTGGAAATGAACAATGCCATCAGCTCGGCATTGTCCAACGCGGCCGGGCCGAGCGCCGCCAGTTTCTCCCGTGGCCGCCGGTCCGATGGCATATCGCAGATGCGCGCACTCGGCAGGTCGCCTTCGTAATCGTTCATTCAAACATGCTCGCGAAATGGCCCGACGTGGCAAGGATTAGGAATTTTGCGGTTCAAAGATTTTTCTAACCGCCGGGTGAGTAACCGCAATTTTACGCGTCCCGACTGTTGGCGGCGGGCTTCAGGAAAGAGGTTGATGGCAGCCATGAAACCTATCCGCTCCTTACCTCTCGTGTTCGCAGGTGCCCTGCCCATCCTCGGATCATCCGCCTTCGGGCAAACCACTCTTACCCTCACCGCGCCCGATGCAGCCGCCGGGGAGAAACTTCCCGGTCAGGCACCCAATCCCGGCACCATCCGCCTCGTGCGCACCGGAAGCCGGTGAGCGGCACGGCGGTGCGCGGCGTGGATTACAATTTCGGCGTCCCAATCGGTGCGACGCTGGTGATCCCGGCGGGAAATAGCAGTTTGGACATCGCAGTGAACGTGCTGGACGATTGGCTCACCGAAGTGACGGAGGCAGTGCGGATCGAATTAGTGGACGTAGATGCCGGCGATTTCCCGACCCGCTTCTGCCGCTTCAGCCCGGCGGCCACCACCGCGGAATGAACCCGTCTGCATTGGTGCCGCAGAATGATTGATGAGGATCAAAACGTCTCAACCCCACACGCGATCACGTTAGAAACTGCATTCGTCATTGCTCGCGTATCGCCGGTCTAGCAGTCTAACGGAGAAATGTTTGCTCCTTGGATTGCTCTGTTGCCTTGCTTCGCCGCGCTGTTAGTTCTATGGCTACTCTTGAAAATCGCGGGTGGTTCTGCGTTCAAAGGCTGGTTGGGCGAACGCATGGTGAGCCGTTTGGCACTCAAGCGGCTCGATCCGGCACTTTACCAAACCTTCGGCGACATCTATCTGCCTCGCCCCGACGGCAAGGGCACTACCCAAGTTGACCACATCGTCGTCTCCAAGTTCGGCATCTTTGTGATCGAAACGAAGAACTACAAGGGCTGGATTTTCGGCAACGAGAAACAACCCCAGTGGACTCAGCAGATCTACAAGGCGAAGCATCGGTTCCAAAACCCGATTCAGCAAAACTTGCTGCATGTAAAAGCTCTCGTGCAGTTCCTCGGCCTTCCCGATCACCACTTCCATCCCGTCGTCATGTTCATCGGCGACAGCCAGTTCAAAACCCCGATGCCCAGCAACGTCCTTAACCGAGGCTTGCTCCCATGGATCACGAACCACACCGCCACGCTTCTCGATCCTGCCGCAGTGCAGCAGGCCAATGCACGCCTCGACGAACTCCACCGAGCCACCGACCGCAAAGCCGCCGCGAGGGATCATGTAGCAATGGGAAAGGCTCGGATTGTCGCGAAACCGGCATGACTTGAACTGCCGTCCTATTGGCCAAAGTATATCGGTTCTAACGGCAACACCAACCCTGGAGCGAGTTTTTGCGCTAGGATTCGAGATTCCAAATAGGAGCTGCGGTTTGCGATGTGTTCCGGTGATCCGCCTTTGTCGATACCATACAGCCCGAAATAAGGCAGACCGAATTGTTCATCAAAGGGGTCATCCTCCACTGTGAACGGAGCCAGATGGTTATCATGAAGTTTATATCGCACGGTTTGGATGCGAAACTCTTTGAATACCGAATCCGCGATCGGATTAGACGCCCGAATATCTATGGCTAAACGCAGTGTCCCATCGACACGCATCGGAAGCCGGAGTTCATAGGCGACACGCAGACAATCGTTCGAATCGAAATGATCGAGCATATCGGGAAGCATAACAGCGAGGCAAGCATCCCCAAATTTATCTTTCATCGAATAAGGCCAGACTGCAGACAGCTCTGCAAACTCAACGTATCGACACGCCCATTTCTCAAACATCTCACCGATCCGCATGACTTCGCGCATAAGCTGATCCATTCCATTGTATGCATCACTCAGGTTCAAATTTGGATCGACATTCGCCTGCTTAACGCAGGCTTGCCAAAGGGAGTTGGCGCACGCAAACACAGCGGCCGGATCAACATCACATTTTGAAGCTTTAGTAGTCATGGCAACCAAGTGCCAAAAATACCTAGCCAGGTCAAATAACGAAGACAAGTCGCAATAACTAACAGGCTAGGGCTGACAATTATTGCTCGCGCTCTTTGATTCGGCTCATCAATCTTGATCCATGCCGAATGCCACAAGAGTTCTCTGGACAAGGGAACAACTGTTGATTGTCCTCAATCTCTATCACAAACTACGCTTTGGTCAGTTTGATGAAAAGCAAGCCGTTATCGTTGATCTCGCCAAACGTATGGGCCGGACCTCCGGCAGCGTGGCGATGAAGCTCAACAATCTAGCCTCGCTCGATCCTTCACTGAAGCTCCGTGGTATTCGGGGTCTACCCGGTGCCAGTAATCTTGACCGGACAATGTGGGAAGAATATCACACCAATTCAGCCGAGCTCGTTCCACGTGGACAGGAATTCTTCGACGCGCTTTTTGTGGAGTCCGAAAATGAAACCACCGAAATCATTCCCGGTAAAGGCATCTGCCGGGTTAGACGCCCCCCGGCTGGTGCAACCGAGGTGACAACTACCATCAAACAACGCCGGGGACAGGACTATTTTCGCGATGCTGTGCTCAATAATTTTGGCAGTAGTTGCGGAGTCACTCGTTTGCCGGTTAGGGAACTGCTTGTCGCTTCCCATATCCTACCGTGGCACAGCCATGAAGCGGAGCGGCTCAATGTTAGAAACGGAATCTGTCTGAACCGCCTGCATGATGCAGCATTCGACCAGCACCTTATCGGATTTGATGACGAACTGCGCTTGATTCTCTCCAGTCGACTGAAAATCCTACTGCCGAACCAGTCGGTCACGCACCAGTTTGAAGCTTTTGAGGGGAGCATCCTAAATATCCCAGAGGATGGAGTGCTTCCTGATTCGTCGTTTCTCGCGATTCACAGGAAGAAGCTGGCCAGTTGAATGAGGGATTTTGAGATGACTTGGCGAAGTGCTAGGTGGTCCCTGCCTGAGTTCTTGCGGGCGAAATAAATTTCGCGGTCCGTTGGGGCGGACTCAGCTGTCCATCAGGAACTCAGCGGCGCGGGTTTCTGACCAGTATTCGCCTTTTTTCCCGAAGGCTTCGAAGCCGACGTGGCCGCCGGTGGCGGGGGATTCGAAATGGAGGAAGTCGCTGGCGACGGCTTCCTCTCGCGGGTAGCAGCCGGGGCCGAGGAAGGGGTCGTTAGCGGCGTTGACGAGGAGGGTGGGCAGGGTGATGTGCGGGAGAAATTGGCGACAACTGTTGCGAGCCCAGTAGTCGGAGGCGTCGCGGAAACCGTGGATGGGGGCGGTGTAGCGGTCGTCAAATTCTTGGAAGCTGCGGATGCGGCGCAGCCCGGTTAGATCGAGGTGGTCGGGAAATAGACGTTTTTTCGCGCGGATCTTGGAGCGCATTTCCCGGAGGAATCGCTCCATGTAGAGACGGTTAGACGGGATGGAGAGTTGGTGGGAGGAGCAGGCGAGATCGCATGGGACGGAGAAGGCGACCGCTCGATGGAGCCGTGGTGATAAGTCTGCAAGACGCTCGCCGAGGTATTTGAGGGTTAGATTTCCACCGAGGCTGAAGCCGATGAGATCGATGGACTGTGCCGGATGATTTCCCAAGGTGTGGGAAATCACGGCGTGCAAGTCCTCAGTCGCGCCACTGTGATACATGCGCAGCAGGCGGTTAGGCACGCCGCCGCAGCCGCGGAAGTTCCACGCAAGCACGTCCCACCCACGGCGGATGAGGGCAGCGGCCATGCCTTGGATGTAGCCGACGATCGAGTCTGCTTCCAGTCCGTGGGAGAGAATGGCCAACCGCGAACGAGTGTGCCCGGACCATTGCAGGTCGATGAAATCTCCGTCCGGCAGCTCAAGCCGTTCGGCGCAGGTGGTGACTCGCGCGACCCGCCGGAATAGCGCTGGGAAGATGGTTTGGGCGTGTCCACCGGGAAGCCAGAATGGGGCGCGGTGGCTTGAAGTGTGGATCAATGGCATGAAGAACTGGCAGGGATCTAGTCGGAAATGAGGGGCGCCGCAAGCCGGTGTCGCGAGTCTGCCGGATACCAGACAAGTCTATAATGTCACTTGTCATCCCGCTCGCCCCAGTGTAGCCGTCCTGCCGCTGAGGGAATTTCCTAGCAAAATCAGTCATGACAATTTTCATCCTTTGGTGCCTTGGAGGCATCGCCGTCGGTATCGTGTTCGCTTCATTTTTCGAGTGGCATCTCCACAAGTACGTGATGCATCGCCCGCTTGGGAGTTTCAGGTATGCATTCCAAGCGCACGCGGTGGTCCATCACAAGACCTTCAAGGCGGATCACACCTATCACTTGATCCACGAGAAGGACAAACAAACCATCCCGATGGCGTGGTGGAATGGCCCGGTGCTCGTCGCCATCGGCGTGCTGCCATTTGCCATCCTGTCTTGGGTGCTGGGGCAGTGGGCGTTCGTGCTCGGTGGCTTCATCGCCTTCGGTTCTTACTATTGTTTCTACGAATACATTCACTGGTGCATGCATTTGCCGAAGGCCCGTCGGGTGGAAAAACCTTGGTGGTTCCGCAAGCTCAACGGCCATCACCTGCTGCATCACCGCTACATGCACAAGAATTTCAACGTCGTCCTGCCGCTTGCTGATTTGTGCCTCGGCACGCTGATGCTGCGGGCGAAAACCCACTTCGCGCAGGCGATGGGGCCATCGGTGCCGAATATCCAACCGCTCGGCTGATTCGCGGGCGAAAAGGAATGCTGGATCTCTCAGTTCGGATTTGCTAATTATCAATCTCACCCGATTGAAACCATGAAATCCCTACTCTTGATCCCGATCCTAGGCCTCGCATTTTTAGCCAGCTCATGCCGCACCGTCACTCCGGTTGATCCGATGACGGGCAAGCAAACCTGCCGCTGCCTTCCCGAGAATTTCCACGCTGACGGAAGCTGCTGCAAGCATGTGGTCATCCACAGCAAGTGAGCTGACGGTCAATTACGACTCTGCTAGAACGCCTCGCCCATTCGCATGGGCGAGGCGTTTCGTTTTTAACTGAAGAATCCCCGACCGGCCAAGTGGGTCAGCCACGGGGTGAAGGCGAGTTCTGGACAATTTCTCGCAGAAAACGCGGCGAGTTCTGTCAGGCTGCGGGTGCCATCCATCAACGCGAGCACTTCGAAGTGCCGCGCGGGAAAGTCGCAAGGGACGTGCCAAACATCCACGACGGGCAAGCCACGCCGCGCGCAGAGCAAGCGCAAGGAATCCAGCGCGGGAAACTCCGGTGGCTTGCTCACAAAACTCACGGGTTCGATCCGGGGGCGGATCCAGCCTCTCGTGATTCCGTCGAAAATCTGCCGGGCTGCCAGCCTTGGATCGTGGCCGATGATGATTTGCTGCACCGGCACGCAAGCTGGAGCGAACGAGCGGATCGTTTGAAAAATTGCTTCCGCCTCAGCATCTAACGGCTCGATCCCGGCGCGGACAGCCAAATCCAAGACCACCGCAGACGAGATCCGCTCTGCCACCGGTGCATCGTCGCGGCAGAGCACGCCTGAGCGAAATGTCCGGCCCGCCGCTTCGTCCACCGCAAGTTGGAAATCTAGCGGATTGGGCGCCCAGTGTCGCAATTCACCGAGCAGCTCGTCACTCAACCCGGCTGGAACGTTCGCGCCGGGATCGGACTCACCCAACCATCGCAGCCCCGCATTAGCCGCCGCTTGGGCGAAACGATCCAGCGGCCACGGGTCATTGACCGGCCCGAAATCGTCGAAAGCCAAAATCGCCGGCCCTTTGGCTAACATGTCGTCGATGATCGCCACTTCGGGGTCACCGGACATTGTTAGTGATTTCAGAATAGCCAATGCGTCCATCTCATTTCCACCCCTCATCTGGCGGATGGCGCGGACTTTCTCGATCACCGGCAGCCGCGGTTTCCAGCCGCATTCGAGGTTGAAGCTGATCGTCGCGATGCCTGACTGGCTAAGGTGCCTGCGGCAAAATAGTAGCAATGCCGCTTTCACCTCATCCGGCACCCATGAGAAAAATCCGTGGGCGATGATGAAATCGAACGATCCATCCGTCGGCTCGAAATCTCTCAGATCGGTGGCGATGAAATTGACGTTCGTGATCCCTGCCTCGGCCGCTCGTTGGCAGGCTTCGGCGATCGAGCGCTCTGCGAGATCGATCCCCACAAACCGGCTCTCTGGCCAACGTCGCGCCAGCGGTAACAGATTGTGCCCGGAACAACAACCGATCTCCAAAATCCGCGCGCGCCGTGGATGCGGCACCGCGAGTCCGCCCAATCTAGCAGCCACCGCAGAGACTGCCGGGTCCGACAAGGGATGACTCATCGGTGGATAAATCTGCTTTTCGTAAAGCTCGTGGATCACGTCTGACATGGCTTCAGGAAATCCGCTTCACCGCCACCCGATCCCAATACATCCTGTCCCGCCAATCCTGAAACGAATCGTTGTAGGGATCGAGCTGCGGTCGAGTCGCCACCGTTTCACCGGCGACGAGCACTTCGTTCATTCCCGCGGCGGTCGTTAGACTGCGCACCTTGGGGTAGGCTGCGCACAAAATTTTTCGCGTCAGCGACTGCATTGTCCGGTGACCCGCGCCGGTGACGAGGTTCACCGCGAGTAATCCGCCCGGTGCGACCGCCCGCTTGAGATGGTCTAGCAGCTCGGGATTCCAGGCCCGAGGGCGAAACACATCGGACTTCCCAGCCAGATAGATGTCGTCGAAAACTACGTCGAAGGTCCGCTGATTTTTCTCTAACCACGGATAGGCATCTGTGGTGTGGACCTCAATGTCGAGCGCGTCTAACTCCATGTGCTCGCGGGCGAGAGCCACGATTTCAGGGTCGATGTCGATGGCGGTTAGACGACAGTCCGGCAGTAAATGGCGCAACACCCGGAAGGCGGTGCCGCCAGCGAGGCCGAGCATCAAGATCGAGCGAGGCGGGCCGTCCTTGCGCAGCAGGGCCGCCGCCGCGATGAGATCCCACGCCAGCCCGGTTAGAAATCGCTTCTTGTGAAATGAAGCGTGGAGCGCCCCGGCCACCCGGAACTCGGTCGCTAGATCGGATTTCCAAATCTCCAGCGATTGAAAGTGGGTGTGGACGATTCCCGTGCGGCGCATCGGCGGCGACTCTGGAGTTTTCCAAGCGATTGAAGGAAGCACGAAATCCACCTGACCTCTTGTTAGTTCGTGGCTGGCTGCTTGCCGAGGCCGCGGTAAAATGCGGCGAAGATGACGAAACACAATGCGATCACTCCGGCAAGGATGGCCCAGAACTCCATCCAACCTTGGCCACCCGCCGTGACGCAGTGATTTCTCAGCCAGCCGCAAACCAATGCTCCGACCAGCGGCCCGAGGCCACCCGAAACCAGAGTCAGCAAGCCCTGCGCTTGGCCGCGGAGTCCCGGGTCCACCCGCCGGTCGAGGAACACTTGAGCCGTGATGAAATAGAAGGTGTAGCACATGCCATGCAGCACGATGCCGCCGATGTGCCAACCGATTAGATCACTGGCTCCGGCGTAAGCACTCATGCCGAATCTCACGACTGATAGACCGAGTGCCCACAGCAGCACGACCTTCACCCGGAACCGCATCATCACCGTGCCCACGAGCAACATCGCGACGATTTCCGTCAACTGCGCGAGCGTCATCGTCGCCGTGGAATGCTTGTCGCCCAAGACTTTGAGCAGCTCCGGCCCATACATGTAGAAGGCGGAAAGGGGAATCGAGAATAACGCCGTGACGATGAAGAACACACAGTGATCGCGATGTTTCATCAGTCTGAAGGCGTCCAAACCCAGTCGGCTTTGCCAGGAACTCCCACGGCCTAACGGAGGCGTGTGGGGTAGTAGAAATCCGAACGCCCCGCCTAACACCCTGGTGACAGCCGAGGCGTAGCCGGCCGTGGGACTGGTATCCGCGTGCAGCACGTAGCTGGTGATCAGCCCGGCGACCATCCACCCAATCGTGGCTCCCAGCCGCACCAACGGGAACTGGCGCTCGCCTTGCGCCAAGTGGGTAAGCGCGATGGTCGTTAGAAGTCCCCACGACGGCCCTGAAAAAAGCGAATACACGCCTAACAACCCGACGAACCACCACGGATTCCACCCGGCGTTGAGGGAGGCGAAGGCCGCTAGAATCGCGCCAGAACCGAGGAATGAGGTCCACACGAAGAGCCGGTCCGCCGCGATCCGTTGGTCAGCCAAGGCACCGCCGACCAAGGGTGAAACCATCGCGCAGAGAGGCGGTACCATGAAGGCCAGCGCCACCCAGCCGCCCAAGCCCTGGGCCTTTAAAATGTTCGTCAAGGCCGGCATCCAGAACCCCGGCGTCATCCCTTGCAGGAAAAAAACTACCCACAGCCAACTGAAAACCCCCTTCGGCATTTTGGGGATTTCGGGCTGACCTTGCACGCAAGGTCACTAGTCGCGGCTTATCGGAATGGCCAGTCGGATATTCGTCATCATCGGCCCGAGTTTCCGACCTGGAAAAATTTGCTTGATCGGCAGCCCATCATTCGATTTGTTCTAAGGAACACTGTTCATAAAACGATGCACCTAGAACTAACCGATCGCCAGCAAGAGATTTTAGATTACCTCCGGATGTCCCAGCGCCAGACGGGCATCATGCCATCGACTCGCGAGATCCAACACTTCTTCGGCTTCGCCAGCCAGACCGCCGCGATGAGTCACTTGCGTGCGCTGGAACGCAAGGGGGCCATCCAACGCTTGCCCGGCAAAGCACGCGCCGTCATTTTCCCAGAAGAACTCGACCGAGGTGAAATCTCGGACATCCCGATCTTTGGCAACATCGCCGCCGGCATGGCGCAGGATGTGGAGCCGGAGCGCCAAGGTTGTATTTCCGTCGATATCACGGCCTTGGGAATTCCCCGCCACGCACGCACCTTCGCTCTCAAAGTCCGCGGCGACTCGATGATCGATGCGCACATTTGCCACGGGGATACGGTCATTCTGGAATTCCGTGAACCCCGCAAAGGCGACATCGTGGCTGCGCTGATCGATGGGGAAACGACTTTGAAACGCTACCTCGTCGCAAAGGGCCGCCCCTTCCTGCGGGCGGAAAATGTGGACTACCCGGATTTAATTCCTGCCCGGGAACTCATCATCCAAGGCGTCCTCATCGCTTTGCTCAGACACGCGGCATGATGCCGGGTGCATTTTGTTAAGATTTCTGAATGATTGACGTGCCTGCGGGATTTCCTTAGGTTCCGCCATTGATCCAAATGGCAACTGAAACCCTAACCTTCGTGTGTCAGGTTTGCGGCAGCAAGCTGACAGTTCCGGCAACTCTAGCAGGCGTGACCGGCCCTTGTCCGACGTGTCAAACGATGATTCAGGCTCCGTTGGTGGCAGAGACTTCGGAAGGACAAACTGTCGCTCCAGTTTTCCAAGCCTCCCCGACAGTGCTCAGGCCGGAACCTCGTCAACTGCCGAGTCGGCCCGGTTCTGGAGACCTTTACGCTAGGCCCATGCCCGCGCCGAGTTATAGCAGTGAGGCATTTAACGGTGTTCATCCTCCTCCACCGGATGCCTATCACAGAAATCGTCTGATCCGGTTTCTAGTCCCATTGTTGTTCGTGATGGCCTCAGTGGGGATCGGTTTCGGGGTGGCGACTCTACTCAAGAATCAATCGAAAGCAGGCTCTCGCAAAGAGCCTACGAGGAACTCGGCATCGCGACCAATTCTTGAAGCATCTATTCCCCACCGCGTTTCTAACGAGCCTGCGCCGGACGCATTGTCGCTCATTGATTCTACCCCGGCTTTGCCTGCGGGCTTGGAGGCGAAAACTCCGGGCGAAGTCGCCAAGGAAGTGCTCGAAAAATTTCTCGCTGCCAAGACTTTGGCCGAGCGACTGCCCCTGATGGAAACTCAAATGCCGGAACCCGAACTCGCGAAATCTTGCCTCGCCGGGCCGCTCCCAGAAGCAAAGAACTCCGGAATCGGTGTGGTGGAAAACAACTCGGTCGAACGAGTCGCGGATTTTTACTACAACGTGGATTTCGACGCGGGCGACAACCGGATCAATCCCCAGACGGTTCTCGTTAGAATCCGCGGCTCGGCACCGCCGAGAGTGGTAGCAGATCCATTCTTGGATTCTTACGGCGGGCGTCTAGCAGACTACGCCAAATCGCCATCCGACAAAGCAGGCATATTCCAAGTGATCGTTTGGCCACTGGCCTCTTGCTACGATGAGCGCGTGCCGAATCATGAGAAGAAGCTGACGCTAAAATTGCAGCCTCAGGTCGCTGCCAAAGAAATCGCTCTGGCCTATTTAGGGCGCCAGTCAAAAATCGCCCAGATGCTGACTGACGGCACTTACCCTGTCGCTTACGGCAAGGCCAAGGCTTGCACTGTGATGCTCCGTTGGAATACCGAGGACGACCCTAACATGCCTTATCTTGAGGCGATCGCTCTCAGCTCTTTGGATTGGAATCCTTGATCCGGCCCGCGTCCTTCAGCGCCCGCCAGCCACCGCGCAGCACGGAGACTTCCGCGCCGAGTTGCAGACTCCGGATGCGCTCGGCAATTTGATGACTGAGGCCGCAATTTTCATCGCCGCAATAAACGATCACCCGCGGAGTCTCCATGATCCGCATGGCAGCGTCAGCCTCGAATGCCTGCATGTCTTCCGCAGGGTCGAGATTCCAGAGCACGGAACCGGGAAGTCCCGACTTTTCCCAGTCCTTCCTCAAGCGCGCATCCACCCACAGAATTTTTTCCGATCCACCGATCTGTTGGAGACACACCTCGTCGGGTTTCAAAGTCGCCGGATCGCAGACAAAGCTGCGCGCCGGTGGGCCTTTGATCCAAAACGTCCCAGCGGAAGCGGCTAGGGAAATGATCGCGATCGTCGCGAGTTGGCCGACGGCATTCATGGCTTTGTCGCCACGTCCACGGGCGACGGTTTACGAACCACCGCGAAGGCTTGCTGGACCCGGTGTTTGGAAATCTCGCAGTCCGTCTCGATGCGGAAAACGCTGATCCCCGGCGCTTTAATGTCTAACGGAGTCACGATCAGGTCGTATTTCTTGCCTTCCTCCAGAGCCTTCACCTCGCACGAAAAAGCCGGTGAGGATGACTTCACTCCGGTCACGCGGATCGGTTTTCCTTCTGCCATCCGGATTTGAATCGTCTGTGGATCCGCCTTGCCGCCGAGATCCCACTTCACGGTCTTAGGCTCCAGTGCGACGAGGACTGGGATGTGAACGCGCACGGTTAGAGTGATGGAAGGCTTGCTCGCTGGATCGTTGTCGATCCACAAAGCGATCATCTTATCGACGGTTCCGGAAAAGTTCCCCATGTCGAAAGTGGTCCGCACAACACCGGATTCGCCCGGCGCGTATTTGAGTTTGCCGCCCGAGATCTCGACTTTCAGACACGAGCAGCCGGGATCGGTCTTCGCGATGGTAACCGGCTTGTCGCCGGTGTTTTTGAAAGTGAAATCCGTCGTCACCGTGCTGACATCCGCCGACGCGTTGACTTCCTTGAGCAGTTCCGTGAATTCCAAACCCGCCGCTTGAGAAAATGCTGCGAGTGTTAGCCAGATGCCGGTTGCAAACTTCATGAGCGTATTATGGACCCGCTTTTGCCTTCGGCGCAAGGGCTACGGCAACAATCAGGCGCCCGCCACGCCACTCGGGTCCGAGGACAAATAGCGGCTTTTTACCCCCAAGCTGAGCATCCATTTTCAAAACCTTCTTCCGACTGAGCCAGAGTTCGAGATCCAATCCTGTCGCCTGCACTGTCGGTAGGCTGCGTGCTTCGAAGCGGACCAAGATTTCATCAGACGGCTTCAACGGCTGCGCCCAGCTTTCATAACTCCTCAGCAACGGCTGCACGTCCTGGCCCAGTGTCCGGTAATTTTTAAATCGAAGCCGCTCTTCTCCCCGCAAGCGTTTGGCGGTTTCTTGGCTGACCACGGCCGCCTTTGTACCCGCCACCTTGGGATCGCCGTCGGTGGCGTAATAAACGGTCACCACCACCCGGCCAATATCCGCTTTGCCGGGATCCTCTTGGGCATTTGCGATGTTCGAAAAAACCGCTGCGAGTGCGAGCATCGCCGAACCCATCCATTGGCGACGATTTGTCATGGTCCGACTTCTAGTTCCGGTTGCGCATCGCTGTCTGCGGTGGAGTCGAACTCCCGATCCATCGGCACGTAAACCGTCGCGGAAAAGTCCGTGGCGTCCGGGATGGCCGTCACCCCATTCAGAACAATGACCGTCGCGGAGGCTTTGCTACTGGCGATCCATTCTGCCTTTACACCGCTTTCTGGAGTGTAAACGACCGGCCCCACGGGAATTGCTCGCGGAGCATTCACCACGTCGTAATCGATGGCTGGTTGGGACTTTTTTCCAATCCAGAACGCCATGACCATCCCGCTGCAAGCCACCATCGGCATCAGCCAAGACTTCCATGAAAATGGATTCCTCTCGACCATAGCGGGCTGCGGTTGCTGTTCACGAATCGCCTGCAGCACACGGGTGTTGAAAAAATCTGGATACGGCGGCTCCACCGATGCAGGGATCGCCGCAGCCATCGTCGCCCGCCAGCCGCGGATTTCGTCGCGGGCAGCCAATTGATCTGGCTGGCTGCTTGCCCATGCCTCGACGGCGGCGAGTTCCACGCCGGTCAACTCGTCGTCCAGCCACAGGGCCAGCGTGGATTCATCGGGATTCGTATTCATCTTTTAGCAGGGCTTGGAGTTTCTGACGCGCGTAATAAAGCCGACTCATCACGGTGCCTAGGGTGCTCGACATCGCTTCTGCGATTTCCTTATACGACAACCCTTGGACATCTTTCAGCAGCACGACTTCCCGGTGTTCCGGTGAAAGCTTACCCAGCGCGATCTGGATTTTCGCCCGCAACTCGCCGTTGGACATAGAATCCGCCGGCGACTCGCCACCGGAAGGCGTGGTGAAAGAGGCAGAATCGATCCGCTCGCGCTCGAAAATCTCGTCGTTGAGTTCCCCAGCGCTTTCGATCTTCCGCCGCCGCGTCCAATCGTAAACTGCGTTATGGGCGATCCGATAGAGCCAGGTGGAAAACCGCGCCTTGGCCTCAAACTTCGGCAAGGCACGCCACGCCTTGATGAACACCTCTTGCGAGATGTCCCAAGCGTCAGCTTCCTGGTGAATCATGTTGCGGATCATGGCGAATATTCTTCCTCGGTGCCGGGTCACCAACGCGTCGTAGGCACTCATGTCCCCTTGCTGCGCGAGTGCGACTAGGCGGAAATCGTCCTCCGGATCATTCAAAGTGACATCCGAATCGACGGAACCGCGAGGCTCCTGCGCGATTTTGGACGGTTCGTCACTGGGATTATTCATCATTAAAAAGTCGCCGTGCCGGGGACTCGCTGGCACGGCCAACAGCCTGCCCCCCAGCCACCAACCGCGCAACCCGGAAATCTGCGGGATGATTGCCTCAACCGCATTAAACTCTCCTGAAATTATCCTAGTTCTCAGCCATCAACACTCCCGGTGCCGTCGAGGTACTTCCAGGCTCCCTTGTAGCGCTTGAAGCGGGAGCGCTCGTGAAGCTTGTGGGGTTGCTCGTCCTCGAAGTATTCAGCGATAAATTCAACTTTTCCGACTTTGTCGTTAGGTCCGCCCTTGGACGATCCGAGGATGGTGAGGAAGCGCCAGGTAGCCTGATGGATGGTTTCCTCCAAGTGGGCCTTCAAGTCGCGATCCCGGCTGTCCGGGTGGGTGGTCGAGACGAGGTAATCGACGAGTCGGAAAAAGTAAGCGCTGTAACGAGAGCGCATGAGTTGCTCAGCGGTCTCCGGCTTCGCGCGGCCGAGGTGAAATGGCTCGCAACAGGCGCTGTAAGTTTCGCGGCTTTTGCAGGGGCACAGTGACAGTTGTCTTGCTCCGCCCTGATTTCCTGGCGGGACTTGCGTCGGTTCGTTCATGAGTCCGAGTGTGTGTAACGAGAGTGACCGATCAATGAGAATCCAGATTCTTCCGATGCGGACGACCACCCAGCGCGGCGATCTCTGCCGGGAATCTATCAAACGGAAATGAAGCGTTTAAAAACCAAGGGAATCAGCCTCGTGCCGGGCACGCTGCTCTCGCCATCGGGAGGCTTGAGAAACTGCTTACGCCTGAGTTGCGGATTCGCCTTCGGGCCACGCACTTTGGATGCAATCAGCACTTTGGGGAAACTTGCCGGCAAGCGTTAGATAGTAGATCAAATTCTTGGCCACAAAAAAGCCCGCCGGGGGGGACGGCGGGCCTGGCGTGCGGGGACACCACATGGGGGGGAATTGTTAGGATGGGCGCGGGATCTGACCCGCCAGATAACCCATCTCGGCCAACACGGCGAGCACGAAGCACTTGCAGCTATTCCGGAGAACTTGTAGCGGATTGCCGGGGGCATCCGCGTTGTTAGTGACCATCAAATGGACGCGACGACCCAGTTCCTCAAGTTCCGCAGCGCCGAGTGTGCGGGCGATGGGAACGGGATGAAAGGGAAAGGGCGGCGTCACCCCGGTGTGCCACGAAACGAAACTTTCCGCGCTCACCCGGTACGGCGGGGCGAAGGACGCGTGATTTGTATCGCGAACTGGCAGGCGCCGCGCCCGGCGACTCACCGGGGATCCCTGAGTGTCGCGGGACTCGTTATAGGTGCAATGGGCAACTTGGTCACCTGGCAATCCCGGGAGCCACAAAAACACCTGATCCGGCGGAAACAGGGGATGCGCAGATTTGACGGCGACCGCTGAAAAATGGTGGTGAGCACTGCCAGCCCCCGTGGCGACCGCCCTTTTCACAGGGAGGCGGCGATGAACCTTGGGGATGTCGGTGGTGATCACGCTTTCAGTTCTAATACGCGCCGCTTCCATGGCGAGCTTATGTTTGCCTATCGACATGTAGTAAAACGACTTACAGAAATTTGCGGACGGCTCGTCCTCAAATTAGGCATTGAGGAATCCACGCGCGGACCCAGCCGACGCGTGAAATTCTGACGCTGGATCGGACCCAAACCAAGCAGTGAGAATGCATGGAGCCACTCCAACCGAGATCAGTCGCAGCCAAAATGAGAGCGGCGCGGTTCTGGACAGCGGTTCCAGATTCGGTCTTACTAGCCTAAACGAAAGTCTCCTAGCGTCGCGAGGCTGCCTGAATATCCTCGACCGCTCCGGCTTCAGAGTTTCTCGCCGCCAACAAATCATCCCACAAAACCCACCATCATGAAACGAATCTACCTAGTTGATGATCATCCGATGCTCCTTGAAGGACTGGTCCGTCTCATTGCCCACAAGGAAGATTGGGAAGTCTGTGGCCACGCCGTCAACGCTTGCGAAGCCATCGAAGGGATTCAGCTGCATTCGCCCGATTTGGTCATGATGGATATCACGCTTCCGGACAAGAGCGGGATCGAAGTGATCAAAGACCTGCAATCTCTAACTCCCGGACTCAAGATTCTGGTATTCTCCATGCATGACGAAATGCTCTATGCTCAGCGGGCGATCCGCGCCGGGGCAAAAGGCTATATCATGAAAGGGGCAGCCACCGTGAAATTGATGGAAGCAATCGACCGTGTGATGACGGGGGAGATCTATCTGAGTGCCCGGGTATCTAACCAAGTCCTGAAGGGCTTGTCCGGTAAACGCGTGCCCAACCAATTTGGGTTAGAGCGACTCACTGACCGTGAGTTGGAGGTATTCGAACTCCTCGGCCATGGCAAATCAACCGGTCAGATTTCTGATTTACTTCATATCAGTCCGAAGACCGTGGACGCCCATCGCTTCAATTTGAAAACAAAGTTATTATTGCCCGATGCTCAAGCGTTGATGCGTCAAGCGATTCTTTGGGTGGAGTTTGGTGGCAAAGCTCAAGTGGATTGAAGGTTCCTGTTAGGTTGCGGTGGAATTATAGAGCCTCTTGCGTTTCCTTGCACGAAGATGCAGCGATTCTGCAATGGTGCTACGCGCTAAGTAGCGGATTCCCATAAGCGTGATCGTTGAAAGTAAGTAGGTTGGGTGACTATCTGAGCCGTGGCACAGGGGCTGCGATAGCTCGGCTCTGAAACCGGTTCATCTAGTTCCCTCGGACTTTGAGAGCCTTCACCCCCAAATACCACAACATCATGAAACTAACATCATCTATAGGAGCAGGCTTAATCGCAATTGTTCTAACAACCGCAGCCCAAGCTGCATTCATCAGCGGGAACGTTAACTTCCTAGGAGGCGCTGTCCTTCAAGACACTGGTGGGGCAACTACTACCAACCTATCGAGTGCCGCAGGCGTCAAGTCTTGGGTGGCTCCCCGAGTTTTGGATGGCTCCGGCTCTTTTGCTGGATTAGCCGCTAATACTCCTGTCACGTTCACCGCACCTTGGGTGTTTAACCCATCGACAGCTGTTACACCTCTCTGGTCAGTGGGCGGATTCACCTTCAATCTTGCTTCGTCCTTCATTGCAGTGCAAAACAACGGTTTCTTGTCGATCGGTGGAACAGGCACGGTGAGTGGCCCAGCGGGATTTGAGCCTACTGCCGGCACATGGTTTTTCTCGACACAGGGAACCGCGTCTGATGACCAAACATTTAGTTGGTCATCTTCGACGACCGCCAACGGCAGGAGAGTGCCGGATGGTGGAAAAACACTCGCCCTGTTAGGAACCGCCTTGTTGGGGCTTCAAGGACTGCGCCGCAAATTGCATGTGCGGTGATAAGCTCGCTCTAACTTTCTAACGATCCTCCCCCCAAACTCCCCCCAACGATCAGCCGGGCAGGGTTTCTCCTGCCCGGTTGATGGTTTTATTTAATTCAAATAAAGACGATTTACCCCTAATCTACATTGCAATCTCCATGAAATCCTCCATCCCTAGTTATAGCAACAAATGCTTCTTTCTCGTATGCGCCGCTGCAATGACAGCAAGCGTGTATGGCACCAACTTACGATTTAGCGTTCTGGGCAGTTCCAGCGAGCAACGCCTTGGAACTTCCATTGTTGCAGTCGGTGATTTGAACGGTGATAAATACCCAGATCTAGCAGTCGGTGATCCCGGCTATTCCGCTTCCGCATTCACGAATTCAGGACGAGTGCAGGTGCTCAGCGGGAAAAATGGCTCTGTGATTTTCACGCTCCAAGGAACGCCCGCAATCGACCAAGCTTTTGGCAGCTCATTGGCTGCAATTCGTGCAGATGGAGATAGTAAGTTAGATATTGTGGTGGGCGCTCCGGGTGGCAACGGTGCCGTATGGATATACTCTGGAGCGGACGGCTCTTTACTACGTACCGTGGCAAGTCCGCTGCCTACGGCGGGTACCTCGTTCGGCACTGCCTTGGCCAGTGCTGGCGATCATAACGCGGATGGCGTCACAGATCTGTTTGTGGGTGCCCCCGGCGCCACCATGCCGGATGGCCGCGTAGTTATTATTTCAGGGGCGACTGGTGCAGTGGTCATGCAGCTCGGCGTCGGGATTGCCGATACCGGATTCGGAACCTCTGTTGCTTCCATCCCGGATCAGAATGGCGACGGTCGGGCTGAGTTGGTCGTCGGTTCGCCGAAATTTTCCTCCGGTCTAGGCCGGGTGCAGACTCTCGTTAGCTCGAACGGGATCCAGCTTGCTGAATATGCAGGCACCGTTCCCGGTGCTCGGTTAGGTTCTCGTGTGGGCATTACCGATGATCGGAACGGCGATGGAACTCTCGATCTAATTGCGGGTTCCGGTTCGGGTGGGAGTGCCTATTTGCTCTCTGGTATCTCGATGAGTTTGATCACCGACCTCAGTTTGGCCGGATCTGCGGCCGACCTTCCAGTCGTGCCAGGCGGAGTTCTAGACATCGATAGAGACGGCGACACTGAAATGCTCATCGGCTACCCCGGTGCCCAACCATTGGCTAGGTTCACTGTGACTGCAGCACCTGTGAGCCCGCAACCCGCTGTGTATAATGCAACTGTCGCAAACAGCGGTTTGGGGTATGCAATCGCGGTGATTCCCGCTTTCGGTTTTGCGGTGGGTGAACCTTTGCGGGCGGGAGGCGCAGTGCATGTCTATACCACGCTTGCAGATAATGATGGTGACGGCGTGCCTAACGAATACGACCTTTGCAAGAAATCGATTCGGACTGCTACTGTGGTTTTCCAAAAAGTTGATTCGAGAGTGAAGAATCGACTTAATAGCGACGGTTGTACATTTGCCGATCTGTTCGCTAAACTTCGCCCATCAAAGGGATGGAAGAGCCATGAACAATTCGTGCTGAAGGCGAACGCATTGATTAAGAAATTGAGAACCGCTGGATTGATTAGTAAAAGCGAGGCTAGCAAACTCAAGACCGCTGTCGCAAAATGCAAAATCGGAGCCAAGAAACGGTGATCAGCGTAGGTGCGAATTGCTCTCAGGAGATTCAGCCTGCACCTGGCGCATTGAGGCAATTTCTAATGAATCTCCGAGACTACCGGCATTCATCTAAACCGGCATAGATTTTGCAAAAGGCAGCCGCATTCATCAACCGTCATGGCCTCAAAGAAACAACCACCCGCTCCCGGCTCCCCCACCGCCAACCGTCTTCCTGCGGAGACTCATCAGATTTGTGAGGGCGAGCATCCGCCGCTCACGACCAACCAAGGATTGGTCATCTCAGACAATCAGAACTCCCTTAAAGCCGGAATACGCGGACCGGTGCTGTTGGAAGATTTCATCCTACGGGAAAAAATAACTCACTTCGATCACGAGCGGATTCCCGAACGGATTGTCCATGCCCGTGGCTCTGGGGCGCACGGATATTTCCAGCCATACGAGTCGCAGGCGGAGATTACGATGGCTGGCTTCCTCCAAGATCCTAAAAAGCGCACGGAAGTTTTCGTCCGCTTTTCTACCGTGGCCGGTGGCGCGGGTTCGGTGGATTTGCCACGCGATGTGCGTGGTTTCTCGGTGAAATTCTATACGGAGGAAGGGAACTTCGATCTCGTGGGAAATAACATTCCGGTGTTCTTCATTCAGGATGCGATGAAGTTTCCCGACCTGATTCACGCAGTGAAAATGGAGCCCGACCGTGGCTTTCCACAAGCTGCATCTGCCCATGCCACATTCTGGGACTTCATCAGTCTAACACCGGAAAGTATGCATATGGTGATGTGGGCGATGTCTGATAGAGGCATACCAAGATCGCTGCGGATGATTGAAGGATTCGGCGTCCACACGTTCCGACTCATTAATGCGCAGGGCGAGTCGCGCTTTGTAAAATTCCACTGGCGGCCGACTCTCGGCGCATCCGCCGTGCTGTGGGATGAGGCGGTGAAAATCAGCGGCGCGGATCCGGATTTCCATCGTCGGGATTTATGGGAAGCCATCGATAATGGTGACTTCCCAGAGTGGGAATTAGGCTTTCAAGTCTTCGACGAGAAGATAGCTGCCACGCTGGATTTCGATGTGCTAGATCCCACCAAGCTCATCCCCGAGGAGATTATCCCGCTGCGGATGGTTGGTAAAATGGTCCTCAATCGAAACCCGGCCAACCATTTCGCGGAGACCGAGCAAGTCGCGTTTTGCCCCAGCCACATCGTCCCAGGCATCGGCTTTTCCGATGATCCATTGCTTCAAGGCCGCTTGTTTTCTTACCTCGACACGCAGCTCAGCCGCCTCGGAGGTCCGAACTTCCATCAGATCCCCGTGAACGCACCGCGCTGCCCGATGCGAAATTTCCAGCGCGACGGACTTCGCCAAATGGAAGTGCCCACCGGTCGTGTGGCGTATGAGCCTAACACCCTAGCACCCGACTCGCCGCGTGAGTGCCCGATGCACGGCTTTCGCACTTTTCCCGAGGAGGTGACCGGGGAGCTGATCCGCAAACGCTCGGAAACTTTCGCCGATCACTACTCGCAGGCGCGGCAGTTTTTCCGTTCGATGACAGAGCCGGAACAAAACCACATCGCGAGCGCCCTGGCCTTCGAGCTGGCGCATGTGGAGATCAAACCGATCCGCCAGAAGATGTTAGGTCACCTGCGCAACATCGATTCCGCGTTGCACGACACCGTCGCCGATGCGCTGGGAATGACTGGGCAGACTGAGGAGATCCAGCCCGCGATCACGCCGCGAGATTTGCCCGCATCACCGGCGCTCAGCATGGTGGCCAAGGATCCTAGCACATTGAAAGGACGCAAAGCTGGCATCCTGCTAACAGATGGCTTCGACGCCAAGCTGCTCGCATTGATCCAGGCTTCCTTCAAGAAAGAGCGCTGCCGGGTGGCGCTGATCACCCCGAAAATCGGCGGCGCGACGGGGGATGACGGCGTGAAGATCGAGCCAGATTTCGCCCTCTCCGGCGGACCTTCGTTCTTCTTTGATACCGTGCTGCTGCTTCCTTCCGCCGTTGGCTGCGCTGCGCTTCTCACAGAAGCCGCCGCCGTTAACTGGGTGCGGGATGCGTTTGGCCACCTCAAAATCATCGGCCACGTCGCTGCTGCTCAGCCCTTGCTCGATGCTGCATCCGTGCTGCCAGACGGCGGAGTTCTGCCTGTTAGTGATAAGGGCAGTCTCGCCAAATTT
The DNA here is from genome assembly GCA_043729385.1 of Akkermansiaceae bacterium. GTDB lineage: Bacteria > Verrucomicrobiota > Verrucomicrobiia > Verrucomicrobiales > Akkermansiaceae > Luteolibacter. The sequence goes on along the minus strand of JAYTLO010000413.1, from coordinate 11,018 downwards.
ATCCAAACCGCCAAGGCCGGGCGGCTGTGGGAGCGCGAACCCACCCTGCGGAGCATCGGCTAAATGAATCTCTAACCAACAACACGATGAACGAACAACACCAAGGAAGTCTCAAACAATATGTCAACGACGTAATCGCTCTGGAGCGCGACATCGCCAACGCCGTGCAAATCCAGATCGACGACGACAGCACCGCCAACCATCGCGGACTGCGTGGCATTCTCCATGAAATCGTCTCGGGCAGTGAAGAACGGATCGTGCTCTTGAAAGCACTCAGCGACGACGAAGGCGCATCGGTAGGAGCCGCGTTGAAAGAGGGAATCACCGCCGTGGTGGGCACTCTTGCTGGACTCTATGGCAAGGTCCGGGAGCATCCGGTATCGCGGATGGTGAGGGATGACCTTATCGCCATGGACGTGTCCGCGACGAGTTACGGAATGCTGCTCACGCTGGGCTTGGCAATCGGCCATTCGCGCTGTGTGGAGCTGGCCACCAAAGGACTCGGAGCGAGTACGCCGCTAGTCATGCGCTTGTCGGATATTTTACCGATCATCGTCTGCAATGAGCTGGCGGAAGACGCACCGCTGGCAGACCCATCCGCCGCAGAGACCGCCCAAGCGCGGATTCGCGCGGCCTGGTCCACTGGTGGCTGATAGTTCTCGACCACGGCGCACTCAATTTGGAAAGTGTCCTTGATGCCCCACCTCTCATGAAAGACGAACTACGACCCTTTCAGGCAGAAATGCGGCGGGCAGTCCATGATCTGGGGTCGCCTTTGTCGGCCATTCGCGTGCTGCTGCAAGTTGTCCGCCTGACCGAGGACGAGCCGGAAAGGAAGGCAGAACTTCTCGACATGATGGAATCCCAGGTGGATGAAATGGCCGTGGGCCTAGAAGCCTTGGTGCAATATCTATCTCCGCTTGAGGGCTGCGATCCGGTTAGAGCCGGATCCGCAGCCACTCATGGAGAAGATTGAAATCCGCCGGCTTGGCAAGGTGTTCGTCAAACCCAGCAGCCTTGGATTTCCTGCGATCGTCCTCGGTGCTGTAGCCGGAAATGGCCACCAGAAAGGCATTCTCAAGTGCTGGCAAAGTGCGAAGTCGGCGGGCCACTTCGAACCCATCCATCCCGGGCAGACCGATGTCTAGCAGCACCACTTGCGGCAGGAAGTCTGCCGCGATTTCCAGCGCATCAGGGCCGCTGTGAGCGACGCGGGTTTCGTGGCCAAGCAGCGTTTGCAGCATCGCCATCGACTGCGCGGCGTCATGGCTGTCATCCACGATAAGCATCCGGCACGAGGCCACCGTGGCCGACGCCACCTTCGCCTCTGGCAGTGGCGCTGCGGGAGGACGGATGATGGGCAGGCGCACTATGAATACACAACCGTGGCCGAGGCCATCGCTGCGCACTTCCACCGAGCCGCCGTGCATGGTGACTAGCCGATGGACAATCGTTAGACCGATGCCCAGCCCGCCGTGCGAGCGGTCGAGCGTGCGGCTGGATTGCACAAACAATTCGAAAATCGTCGGCAGTAATTCGGGGTCGATGCCGATGCCATCGTCAGAAATCCGGATGGCAACTTCGTGCTTACTCACGACTTCAGCGGCTAGATGAATGTGGCTGCCGGAGCCACTGTATTTGCAGGCGTTTCCGAGCAGGTTCCCAAACACTTGGTCAAGCCGGGTGGAGTCGCCGTTGAGGTAAATGGATTCTTCCGGCAGCGACACCGTGAGTGTCTGGCCATGGCCCTCACCATTCCGCTGCGCGATTTTTGCGGCAGTCGTTAGAATCGACTGAAGTTCCACTGGATTCTGACGAAGCACGATTTTCCCCTGGGTGATTCGCGATACATCTAGCAGGTCGTCGATCATGCGAGTCATATTCTCAATCTGCCTGCCAATGACACGCTGGGCCTCGCCGCGCGCCCCGTCGGTGGCGGCGGTGGATTTCAGAATTTCCGCCGCATTCTGAAGAGGGGCGAGCGGGTTGCGTAGTTCGTGAGCGAGCATGGCCAAGAACTCGTCCTTGCTGCGTGCCGCTTGGTCCAAGTTTTCCACCAGAGCACGCATCGCTTGCTCTTGCGCGTGGCGCTCGGTCACGTTGTGGAAATAGCAGATCACACCGTATTGGCCGTCGTGAAGAGTCACTCGCTGGGTCTCCCACTCGTAGGCTTCTTCCATTCCCAAATCCGCGCGATGATGGGCGAAATAGGGCGAAACGTAGTGCTCACCGGTGGCCAAGGTATGGCGAAGAATCGCGGCACATTGGCCACCGACTTCTGCTCCCCACAAGATTTCCATCACTTCTGCTAAATCGCGACCAATCAGCGGGTCCACGTTTTTGAAGATCGGCAGCGCCCGCGCATTCACCTGTTGCAGGCGGAATTGCGAGTCAACCACATACATGCCAGTCGGCGCTTGATCGACCATCCGCGAAACTAACTCGGCATTCTGGCGCAGCACCTCTTCCGCCTGCTTGCGTTCCGTTACATCTTGGAAATAGACGGATAGACCTTCGTCGCTCGGGTAGCAGTGGCACTCGAGCCAGATGTTGAGCGGCTCTGGATAGTATTCTTCGAAATGGACGGGCTGCCGAGTGTCGAACGCGCGTTGGAACTCAGCGAAGAATTTCCCATCTGCCGCCAGCGGGAAACGCTCCAGCAGCAGCCCGCCGAGCATGTCCTGTACGCGCACACCGAGCATCCGTGCGCCCTGCTCGCTGAAGTAAGTGAAGCGCCACTCCGTGTCCATGATCGCAAGGCCATCGGTGATGCTGCCGAGCACGTTTTGCAGCTTGAGGTGAGCACGCCGTAGATCCTCCTCGGTCTCGAGCATCTTGCTCACGTCGGTATTCGTGCCGAACCAGTGAAGCACCTTGCCTTCCGCGTCGGTTAGGGGAATCACTCGCGTGAAAAACTGGCGGAATCGCCCGTCGGCACCGCGCAGCGGGAAGGTCATTTCAAACAGATTCCCGCTGCTGATGGATTCCTGCCATTTCTCCAAGACCTCCGGCAGCGTCTCTGGATGGTGGACCTTCTGCCAGCCCCAGCCGTCCATTTCTTCGGGAGTGGTGCCGGTGTAATCGTGCCAGCGTTGGTTGTACCAGAAGATATGTCCGTCCGCCTGCGCGATCCACCCCAGTTGCGGCATCGCATTGACCATGACTCTGAAGCGTTTCTCGCTGTGCCTCAGGGCGATTGTCGCGCCGGCACGCTGCAAGTGCGCCCAGATCCGCATGGTGAGTTCGGTCATTAGATCCACCTCATCGTCCCGCCACTCGTGGATGTCCGCACGACGGACGCTGAAGGTGAAACGCCAGCCACCATCGCGGATCAGTGGTACGCAGAGAAAAGAGCGGATCTTAAGCACGCCGAAGTGCTCCGCCGTAGTGCGAGGGTCGGTCGCGGTATCGCTCACCACAAACGTCTCTCCCGCGCGGCTGGTGATTTGGAAATCTTGGGTGAAATACTCATCCAGGCGGTGTTTCCCCAACGTCGGAGGCACCTCGTCGCGCCGCCATTCAGAGGTCACCTCCATCTCGGCGGCCGCCTCGTCGATCTCGACAAACACGCAGCTCGAGAGGCCGAGATGAGGCCCTATTTTCTCACCCACACAGCGGATGATGTCCTCCGTGCCGGTGAGCCTTGATAGCTCCTGATCCACTTGGCTCAGCAAGTGAATGTTAATTTCCCGGCGCCGACTCTCGGTCACGTCGCGGGAAACAACCAGCAGGCGCTCTGGGATGCGGCTCTCATTTTGAATCGGTGTCACCCTCACATCCCACCACTGCGACTCACCTCGGCCGGTGAAAAACTGCCCCACGAAGCTACCGGTCCCGCCTGCCGCAGCAGCCTCCACCGCAGCACGGGCGGCGGCGCGGTCCTCGCCGATCCATGTATTGATCCAAGATTTCCCGAGATAGTCATCGACATTGTCGATGCACAGCAGCCGCTGGCCGGTAGGGGTGATGAGTAAAAGCGTGCCCTCTGGATCGAGGATCTTGATGCAATCGCGGCTGCTTTCCACGATGGTTCGATTGTATTCCTCACTCTTTTGCAGGGCTTTCTCCGCACGGCTCCGCTCTGTGATGTCCTCGATGGAAAGGACAACTAACTGGCGGCTCGCGGCGGCTTGAGGCAAGCGGCACGCCCGCAGCAGCATTTCCCGCGAGCCGATCCGATCAAAGGTATGACTCAGTTCAAAATGATCCACCGTGATTTCGCGTGGCAGTTGCACTTCCAGCAAATCTCGAAGTTCCGGAAAGCTCCACTCGCCGTTGCTGAGCTCGTAGATTGACTTCCCCAGCGTCGCTTCCGGCGTCAGTTGGAATGTTTCGTAAAAGGCGAGGCTGGCCGTTTTGACGTGGAGGGCGCTATCGAGGACAAGCAACGGCACCCGCACGCTGGCTACGATATTGCTGGCGTAATCGTGCGCCCGCCGCGCGGTCCCTTCATAGGCCTGGTCTGGGTCGCTCATTTGTAAGTTAGAGAGTTGCGGGGCTTGTACAGTCGCATGGGGATTTTGCCGAGCTGCTGATAGGCTACAAGTGAAAATTTGTGGCGATTTGCATCACCATGCCGCAGTTTGCATTTAGTAGCCGCTTGCTGACTCACCTGAGGATTGCAGGCAACCAATTCATATCAACGACTGCGTAGAAAAATCCGGGAAGTTACCCTAGGCACGCAAGTTGCTAATAGAGGGTTTTTCAAATCCGATATCATGATTAACCTGTTAGAACATATTCCATTTCACGGCATGAACTCGAAGTTTCTGCGAGAATACGCCAACAACATCACGCCTCTCCGCCTCTCATGAATTTTAAAGCTATCATGCAAAACCGTTGGCTGGACTTGTTGAAACGCAGTTTCCTCGGCTGGATGGATGACAAGGCGTTACGGCTGAGCGCCGCGCTGGCTTACTACTCGATCTTCTCAATCGCGCCGCTGTTAGTCATCACCATCGGCATCGTGGGTCTCGTGCTCGGTGAGGAAGCGGTGACGGGTCAACTTTATGGTGAGTTGAAAAACTACATGGGATCCCAGTCTGCCGAAGCGATCCAGTCCATGGTGCAAAGCGCCTCCAAACCCTCCCAAGGCGTCGTCGCCACCGTGACGGGATTTGTATTACTCATCCTCGGCGCATCCGGCGTCTTCGGCGAACTCAAGGACGCGCTCAACACAATCTGGGGAGTCAAACCCAAGCCGGGCCTCGGCATCATGGGGATGGTGCGCGGTAAGTTCTTGAACTTCGGCATGGTGTTAGTGATTGGGTTCTTGCTGCTCATTTCACTGATGATGAGCACAGCCATCGCGGGGTTAAATCATCGGCTTGAAAGTGTATTGGCTCTGCCGCCCTTCGTCTGGTCTGTGCTTGCCTTTATCATTTCCACTGGCTTGGTGACCACGCTCTTTGCGATGATCTTCAGAGTATTACCAGACGCGCAAATCCGCTGGCGGCATGTGTGGTTCGGAGCATTGATCACCGCCGTGTTATTTGAAATTGGTAAGACCGGCCTCGGTTGGTATCTCGGCCGAGAAGGGACTGCCAGTGCCTATGGAGCCGCAGGCTCGGTGGTGCTCCTTTTACTGTGGGTTTACTACGCCTCGTGCATTCTATTTTTCGGCGCGGAGTTCACCCAAGTCTATGCCGAGGCTGATGACTATAAAATCGAACCCACAGCCAATGCGACGCGGGTGACTGCGGAAGAATCTTCCCCGCCGCCATCACCGACGCCACCGGTGACGAATCGTCCTGCTCCATCGCATAGCTTTCTCGCACCTATTCTAAAGTATCTCCAAGGCCGTGGTTTGCTTTTGAGCATCGAAGCTAGGGAAGCCTTACAACACGTCATCAGTTTATGCATCTGGCTGGCGGTGGCAGTGATTTCTATATTCGCAGGCTGGTTGTTGTTGGCCACCGCACTGGTCGGAGGGCTTACCTACTGGCTAGGCTGGTCATGGCTAAAAGCCGCAAGCGTCGCCGGCGGAGTGCATTTACTCGTCGCCCTAACGGCCGGACTCTTCATGTGGAAGCGTCTCACCACTGCACGCTGGTTTGCAGACACCATCAACGAACTCAAAAAAGACCGAGCATGGCTAACAACACAAACCACCAAGAACTAAAACAGCAGGCACTAGCCTCGCTTGCCCAAGGCCGCGCTGAGATCAGCGCCGAGGTCCATCGGCTGCGCCACCAGCTAAGCCCCACCCGGATGGCTCACCGAGTGGTCGATAAACATGCCGGCCTAGTGATGTCCTTAGCATTCGCCGCCGGTATCATTCCCGCTCTAATCATCTTCCGTAAAAAGCCTTTGCCTACACATCCCGCTCGGCCCGTGAAGATATACAATACTCCGCCGCCCAAGCCATTTCTCACCACACTTCTCGTAGGTGCCTTCGGAATCCTAGCGCGGACCGTCGCCCCGGCGCTGATCAAGTCCACCGTCATTCCGCAGCTGCTCAATTCATTGTCCAAGAACCAGCCGCTGGCTGGGGGAGCTAATAAATTCCCCAAGCCTCCAGCCGTCCGCCGCTGAGAACCCGGCAATAAGGGGTGGGGACGTCTCGTTCCCACGCATCCGCGAGACGGCAACGACCCATTGCGCAGCCTTTGACGGACAAGCAGCTCATATCGCGAAGATCCGCGTTGCATTATTGACTGCTTCTCCATGGACTATTCCCATGCGCCACGAATCAGTCTCCTCTCAGCTTCCCGGCTTCTCGGATAGTTAGAAAACTTCCATGACCCCGTCGGTGCAATTTTTGAATTCAGCACTCCCTGCTGGGAAAACCCATCAGTCGCAGGACTGGGAGACCTTCGTTGAGCAGGCGATGGTGAATCACGAATCCTCACTCATAGGTTATGCCACCACCATTCTTAATGATTCTGATCTCGCCCGCGACGTAGTCCAAGACACCTTCATTCGGCTGTGCCAGCAAGATAGAGAGAAGGTCCAAGACAGCCTCAAATCGTGGCTCTTCACGGTTTGCCGCAACCGGGCATTCGACATCCTCCGCAAGGAAAAGCGCAACCAGCCGCTCGACGAAATGGAGTGGCAAAAAGTCGCAGATTCCGAACTTCAGCCAGACCAACAGGCGGACCAGCAGGAACGCATGGATCAACTAACAGCCTACCTCGGCCGCCTCTCCGCTAACCAGCGGGATGTCATCATCCTCAAGTTTCAACAAGGACTCAGCTATCAGGAAATCCACGACATCACCGGCCTCACTAACGGCAACGTCGGGTTTCTTATCCACTCAGGTCTCAAACGCCTGCGCGAAATCCTTCCTCCCGACTTTAACCTGTGATCATTTCCCGAATCAGCCCGGGTAATCGCCTGAAATGTAACCTTGCAGTTGCTCGATGGTGTGGCGCTGGGATTGCATCACCCAACTGACGAGGTCACCCATGGAAATGAGGCCGACCAAGCGTCCGTCATCCACCACGGGGAGGTGGCGGATCCGGTTGCTGGTCATAAGGTGCATGCACTTCTCGATGCCATCCTTGCTGCGCACCGTGATCGCCGGGCGGGAAATGATTTCACCGACGCGGGTGTCCCGCGAGGTGCGCCCTTGGAGGACGACTTTGCGGCTGTAGTCGCGCTCAGATAGCACGCCCACCACCTCGCCATTTTCCATGGCCACGAGTGCGCCGATGTTCTTCTCGCCCATCAGGCGGATGGCGTCATACACAGAATCCTCCGGCTTGGTCGTTAGAATTTCACCGCTCTTATTGTGCAAGATATCATAAACTGAGCCGTTGATTTCCATGGGTAATTTCGGTTTGAAGTTCAGGTAACATGCTCACCTGAAATGGCGGCGTCAAGGACGCAGGGGAGAATCAAATCGCAGTCCTTATTCCTTGCTAGATGAAGGCTCGCCATGGCTTGATGGGCGGCGTGAAAGCCTACTTAGATTTGATGCGCGACGTGATGGAGCACGGCGAAAAACGAGCGGACCGCACTGGCACGGGGACGATTTCGGTGTTCGGTCGGCAGGCACGATATGATCTGCGCGAGGGGTTTCCCTGCGTGACGACTAAGAAGCTGCACCTGCGCTCGATTTTCCACGAGCTGCTGTGGTTTCTGCGTGGCGAGACTAACACCCGCAGCCTCAAGGAAAACGGCGTGACGATTTGGAACGAATGGGAAGACGCGGAGGGCGAGTTGGGGCCGATCTACGGCAAGCAATGGCGTTCTTGGCCCACCCCAGAAGGCCGGACGATCGACCAGATCCGGCTGCTGATCGATGGCTTGTTAGGCGATCCGCATTCGCGGCGGCATGTGGTTTCTGCGTGGAACGTCGGGCAAATCCACCAGATGGCATTGCCGCCCTGTCACTTGTTGTTTCAGTTCTATGTCCACGAAGCGCCCGCCGGGGAGAAACCGGGACTCTCGTGCCAGCTCTATCAGCGCAGCGCGGATTTGTTTCTCGGAGTGCCCTTCAACATCGCTTCCTACGCGTTGCTAACAAAAATGGTCGCCCACGTCTGCGGCTACGAGGCGCGCGATTTCGTCCATACTTTTGGCGATCTTCATCTCTACTCGAATCACCTCGAGCAGGCGGAAATCCAGCTTGCCCGCACGCCAATGACCTTGCCGAGCTTGTGGCTCAATCCTGAGGTGAAGGACATCGACGCATTTACCATCGACGACATCCGCTTGGACAACTACGAGCCGCACCCGCACATCAAGGCGCCGGTCGCCATTTGATCATGAGCCTCCGTCTAACTGCCGTGGTGGCGATGACTTCTGAGCGGGTGATCGGCCGGGCCGGAACCTTGCCTTGGCATCTGCCCGAGGATCTCGCGTATTTCAAACGAACGACTTCGGGCCACCCGATCGTGATGGGCCGCAAGACCTACGAATCAATCGGCCGCCCGCTGCCGAAGCGGCGAAACATCGTGCTCACCCGCGATGAATCCTGGTCGGCGGAGGGCGTGGAAGTGATTCACGGGCCGGACGAACTGGCAGCGTTGCCGGGGATCTCCGGGCAGGTATTTATCATCGGCGGCGCGGAAATCTATGCAGCGTTCATGCCGCTGCTGGCCGACTTGTTAGTGAGCCACGTTTTTGAGAATCACCCGGGCGATACTTGGCTGCCGGAGTTTGAGGGCGAGTTCCCGCACTCCGAAGTTATAGAAACTCACGCGACCTTCGAGGTGCGGCGGCATTTTTGAAATTTCTCACTCCGCGCGAGAAAGCTTGGAAATCCCGCGTTGCAGGAGCTGCGTGTCCACGGCGGTGGTGACGGCGTCGTCCAGATAGACGGTGAAATTTTGCTCCGCAAACTCGATGGAGTGGAGTTCGCCGAAGTTGCCTTTGAATGCGTCTATCAGGGTTTTCATGTCCTTGATTTCCTTGCCGTTCACCTTGTTGACAATGAGGTTTCTCAAGCTTTCATAACCCACCGTCGCAGGGGTAGGGAGTGATCCGCTGAGGAAAACGATGCGGTCCACCTTGTCCTCGTATTTCTCGGGATTCTCCAAGGCATCAAGGAAATTGAGCGGCGCACGGCTCTGCCAGTTTTCGCCGAACGACTCTAGCAGCGGTCGTGATAGCTCTTGGAAAACCAGCCCGCCCTTGACCAAGAAGTTAGGAGCCTTGCCGAAGTTGTAGCCAGGAATCAGCCGTGAGCTTTCCTCCTCGCGGGTAAGGGTGGCCTTGAGTTCTAACGGTTGACCCTCGCGCAGCAGCGCAAGGCTGATGGACTCACCGGTGGATTTCCCGCCACGGATGAGATGGCCCCAGAATAGGCTGCCGTAGTTCGGGTGCTGATAGTAGCCGCGGCGGTCGATGGTGTGGCCGTCAATGGCGAGTAGCACGTCGCCTATTTTCACCCCGGCGGCCTCGGCGGCACCGCCCTTGCGGACGCTGTGGATGTAGAGTCCGCCCTGGTCATCGGTGAGCTTCAGCCACTGCCGGAATGAACTGTCTTCGGTGCGGGCGATAGAGATGCCGAGGCTGGGAAACCCGGCGTAAGGACCGGCCGCGCTGTCCTTGACGAAGCGCGCCACGATGTCGGTGGAGGCGACCTCGCAGATTTGGTCCTTCGAATCATAACTGATCAGCACGCCCGCCAGCTGGCCTTCTAGCAGGACGGGCAGCGAGTAGCTGCTCGCCGCGCTCTGCATCGACGCCTTGACCTGGTAAGTTAGAAATCCGTGGCCGGGGAGGAAATTGGATGTGACGTCTATGCTTTGGAGATTTCCCGGAGTGAGCAATGCCAGCCCGTTGTCCTCGATTTGCAAAATATCGAGCGACTGCCCAATCTGCGGCGGCGCGGTGACGGCCAGCGGCACGGTTTTTTCGAAAAGCACATTTCCCTCCTTCTCGGAAGCCGGTCCTAACAGCGCGAGGTTTGCCTCGTAGTCCACGGCGATGACTTTCGCCTGCGCGAAATGAGTGCCATCCGGTGATTCAAACTCCAAATAGGTGGCATCCGCGACCAGCTCGGCAGTGGTTAGAACCCGCTGCGGCGCGACGATGGCGGCAAGCGCCCGACGCTGATTGGGTGGATTTTTCTCCCACGGCTGCGCAGGATTCCACGACTGTTGGGTGGAGTTGATGCGGACGACCGACGACTTGATATCCACTGGAGGGGCGGGAGCCACCACCGCCGGTGCGGGAGGAATCTCGGTTTTCCGGACATCAGACTTAGGCGGCTCGCAGGCCGTTAGAGCCAGCAGCAGGGGAAGGATGAGCAAAGGGCGCATGGGAGTTTGGATCTCTTCTTTTTGTAAAAACTAAACGAGCCCGAGCACGTCTTGCATGTCATAAAGCCCGACCGGCTGGTCCTCTAGCCAACACGCGGCGCGGACGGCACCGGCGGCGAAGGTCATCCGGGATGACGCCTTGTGGGTGAGTTCGAAGCGTTCGCCATCGGCGGCGAAGAGCACGGTGTGGTCGCCCACGACATCGCCGCCGCGCAGCGTGTGCATACCGATTTCGCGTGGCTTGCGCGGGCCGATGTTTCCGAAACGACCGTGCGCGACATCGTCCTGATAGGAAGTGCTGGTTTC